>NZ_JAFNNQ010000042.1:0-500 GCF_026536675.1 Gilliamella sp. B2717
GCAAAGGTCGGATAAACTTGCTGGTTTTAAACATAGGAATAAATCCGACAAGAAATTGACTGACATAATTAGGTAAACATTTTTGATGAAATGTTTTAGTTTATTTGCTTTTTTAATGTGTTGTGAATCCCATTAAAGGCTGGAGCAGAATGGTGTTTATGTCGCGCGATCATTCATTATTAAAGTTATTCAGAATAGATTAATTATTGAACCTATAATGTTGATCTGGGTACTTAAAAATTAGCTCCCCACAAGTTAAGTGGGGAAGTGATTAACAAGCGTAAGGAACCAGATGAGAATTTGGCAATCCATTGTAGATATCGATCGCTTCTTGCCCTTCTGCAATAAACTCAACATCAATAGGATCGGGTGGGTTATTGGGATCTTTATAATCTCCTTCTAAGAAAGCTTTATATTGCTCTAACACATATAAAAGTTGTTCTTTGGTCATAATGACTTGTTGTTCTTCGACGTATTCAGTACCTATAAAAACATAATTT
>NZ_JAFNNQ010000043.1:0-501 GCF_026536675.1 Gilliamella sp. B2717
AAATTATGTTTTTATAGGTACTGAATACGTCGAAGAACAACAAGTCATTATGACCAAAGAATAACTTTTATATGTGTTAGAGCAATATAAAGCCTTTTTAGAAGGAGATTATAACGATCCCAATAACCCACCCGATCCTATTGATGTTGAGTTTATTGCTGAAGGGCAAGAAGCGATCGATATCTACATATGGATTGCCAAATTCTCATCTGGTTCCTTACGCTTGTTAAAAAACATCCCACCTAATCCGTGGGAAGTCTTTTTAATGTTCCTAAATCTACATGCATGTTTAATAATTAACTTGCTATGATAATCTTCAACTATACCTGTTGAATTAATTCAGCAACAAGTAGGTAAAGGTGCTCAAGTAACAATCAATACTGAACATATTTTAAATGGTGAGATAAAAACTTATGCAAATGGGTTCATGATTGGTACAGGTGGCATTATTTTGTTGATGTCTACGCCCGATCAAGTAGCTTTATTTTACGAAATCCCTGC
>NZ_JAFNNQ010000044.1:0-503 GCF_026536675.1 Gilliamella sp. B2717
TTTCTTATTTTTAACTGCCTCAGCAGGAGGCTCACGATGAAGATGAAACCTATGCCAATCAAAGAGCCTGACCATATCAATTGGTATGTTGTCGTTTATTTGTTTTTTGTCACCTTACTGGGGTCATTAGCCAGTTATTGCTATCACATTATTAATGGGAATAAGTTTAATCTGATGATTTTAATTGCTCAGATATTTATTTCTACTTTTGCCGGCGCGCTGGTGGTGTTGGCAGCCAGTTATTTTAATTGGCAGTTTGAGCTGGCCGGCGGTGTTGCCGGTTTAGCGGGGTGGTCGGGCGCAACCTTAATTAAAGCGCTTGAAGAACAATTAATAAAAAAAACCCGTGGACATGATGATTAAAAGGAAAACTAATGAAACTGACTGAACATTTTAAACTGGATGAGTTTACCTACTCATTGACGGCCAGTCGATTAAAAATTGACAATTCCGTACCGGCAGCACTGATGCCCAATATCCAATTAACAGCAATAAAACTTGAA
>NZ_JAFNNQ010000045.1:0-510 GCF_026536675.1 Gilliamella sp. B2717
TGACTAAGTGACCCAGATTAAGTTGCGTTTTGCCGTATTCGGTCGCCAGCTTGATATGCTCCTGTCCCCGTTTGTCATCCATGCGCAATTTGTTATTGGTCGGGGTACGAATCACATTACGGTGTTTGTTTATTGTCGTGACATGGTCAGGGTGAGCACTGTCGTGCATAGCATGGGCAATATACGGGCGGTCAGGATTGCCGTCCATAAAGGCCATGGCGACCTCCGTGCCGTCAATTAACGGAAAATGAAAGCCATAAGTGCCTCCGGCATAGGGTTTTGCCAGTCTTACCCATAAACTTTCATTGCCTGTTTTCCACGCTTTCAGGTCATAGTTAAATTTCACCCGATACCGACCCTGAGTATCAATATAGCCGTAAGTGTCATTGTCCGGACTGGTCACCCGTGCCGGTAAGGTTCCCCCGATTTGTGGCCAGGCTATCGGTTTAGGGCGGTACGGTTTTAATACCTGATACGGGATAGCGGTAAAATGTAGCTCGTAAGCATCCG
>NZ_JAFNNQ010000046.1:0-526 GCF_026536675.1 Gilliamella sp. B2717
GCAATAAAAAAGCCCGCTTAGCGGGCTTAAGTAACAATTCTTGATTTTGAGATAATTATACCTACATTAGCGTACGTTGTCAACCCCTTGAGCTAATATTTCATTCTAATATTATTCGTTAAGCTTAATAAAATAAGTTTTAATAAGGGCACAATAGGGAAAAATAGTTGAAATTCAAAAGTTCTGATTATTTATCAGATGTTAAATAATCATATTAATAAAATTAGGATGAAATTATTAAAAACATGACTAATCGTATTAACATAAAATGAATATCTATTTAGCACGAATATAGGCAGAAATATGAGAAAAGTTATAGCTAATAAATTGAATTATTGTTTTGAGAGATTTTATTTATTAACACTATTGACTAAATAGTTAAGATAGCAATAAGAAGAATAAAAAAGCCCGCTTAGCGGGCTTTAGTAACAATTCTTGATTCTGAGATAATTATACATACATTTACGTACGTTGTCAAGATTAACTGTCCCACTTTTTTTAAAACACTAAATGTTGCAATAACTCC
>NZ_JAFNNQ010000047.1:0-526 GCF_026536675.1 Gilliamella sp. B2717
AGCCAATCTCAGTCTTTTAGTCAATGGTGTGTTTAAAACCTCTGCCATGGTAGCGGGTGTCGTGGGTGTATTAGGTAGTGCGATATCGATAATGGATGGTATTTTCTTAATTGCCAAAGGACAACAAAAAAGTGGGGCAACCAAAACAGCGTATTGTGTAGCAGGAGGGCTTCAGGTACTGGCTGGTGTATTAAGCTTAGCCGGCACGATAGGTGCGTGGTTACAAATAACCGCCTTTTTAGGGCCGCTAGGGGTGGGGATTTTTGTGTTAGGTTTAATTGCGGGGATAGTATCAGTCATTTTACTCATTATCTTTGAAGATAAATCAGACAAATGGGATAAAATGCAACTTTGGTTTAACCGCTGTTTATTGGGTTTAAATGAACACCCGGATAAAGGGCTACCTTATTTACCTACGTTTGACAGTATGGCAATGGCAATTAATGACTTTATGGTTGCCATGTTTGGTGCTAATGTTGCTATTCAGTTAGAAGAAGAGAAGATTTATTATGTCAAAAAAATGCGT
>NZ_JAFNNQ010000048.1:0-534 GCF_026536675.1 Gilliamella sp. B2717
GTTCAATTCCGGTATTAACGCCTTATGAGCATGAAGGAAAGCAGATTATCGGTTGGGTTTTTAATGACACTAAAAAGCAGCTCACGGAATCTGAATTTGATATAAAAGGTAATGATAAAACTTTTGCTAAATCAAAAGGACTGAGAGTCAGGGATGAAAGTAAAAAAAACATACTGACTATGTTACCCAAGGGAACCCAAATAAAAATAAGTGGTAAGAAAAAATCAAAAACGTTTGTTGAATTAGCTCAGATAGTCCGTGATGGAAAACCGACCATAGCTTTGCCAGAGGCGAAAAAAATGGTTTGGTATGATAGTCTTGAAAACATTACTCGAGGCAAAGAATATAATAAGGTTGTGGTATTAGATAAACCTTTTCCCATCAATGCGGGTGATTTAGTCGGTCATATTGGTCATAATCAAAATGATGCCATTAGCAAACAAAAAGATAAAGACGGTAATTATATCGATATAGCGACTTTACCGCTAAAAACAGGTTTAACAGCAAGTCAATATAAACCAAGTTTACATGTTG
>NZ_JAFNNQ010000049.1:0-594 GCF_026536675.1 Gilliamella sp. B2717
GTACCTCTTTTATCATCCCCTAAATCATGATCTAAACTAATTTCTTCTACAAAACCAGTTTTTAATAAATTTATCATTTCATCAGGCCAATATACTTGAATCCATCCATTTGGAGGCTTTCGAATATCATCTAAAAATATTTTCATAATTATTCAATAATTAGATAAAGAATCATAATATGCTATTAACTCTTCAAGCAATAAATCAAGTTCCGCACCATCTTTTCTGAAAAAACCATCTTTTAACTTACCTCCCGATAAAACAACAGAATAGAAATTATCTTTACTCCGTTGACCATCTAACTTAATAATAACGGATGCACCATCTTCTGCTATCGCTTCAATATTTTTCCAATAACACTCTAATTTAAAATTATTTTTCATATTTTAAAGCCCTTGATATATCTTCAATTTCTCTTAATTTTCCGGTTGCTACATCATCTATTACTTTTCGAATTTGTACAGGTGACAAATTCATATTATTTTTATTTACTAATTGTTCAACAACTGTTTGTGCAGTGCGTTTGTTACCATCATTAAATAAATGTCGCCCTGCAATATCCCTTATAGCTACAGCAATTTTGTCATAAAAATT
>NZ_JAFNNQ010000050.1:0-600 GCF_026536675.1 Gilliamella sp. B2717
TATTTTAATTAATAAACAATAGGTTATAATTAGTGTTCCCTGTATACACAGGGATAAACCGAAAGATTGTTGGGAATATCAATAAATAAAAAGGTGTTCCCTGTATACACAGGGATAAACCGCACCGCAGTAACCGAATTCGTCGGCGATGTCCGTGTTCCCTGTATACACAGGGATAAACCGAAATAATAGCAAAAAATAATAGTCTATTGATTGTGTTCCCTGTATACACAGGGATAAACCGAACAGCGTGCGCAAGTCGATCTTATATTTTCAAGTGTTCCCTGTATACACAGGGATAAACCGTTTATTGAAATTTCGTATTGTTATAATTTTTCGTGTTCCCTGTGTACACAGGGATAAACCGGGGTCGGGAAAATCTAAACATCTACTGAAACCGTGTTCCCTGTATACACAGGGATAAACCGGTTCACTTTCACATCAATTTTTTTGCTGGGGTGTGTTCCCTGTATACACAGGGATAAACCCGAGGCTAACGAAAAAATAGCAATTTTGCAGGATGTGTTCCCTGTATACACAGGGATAAACCGAATAGAATTAAACGCCGAAATTCTTAGATGTGCGTGTTCCCTATGCACA
>NZ_JAFNNQ010000051.1:0-663 GCF_026536675.1 Gilliamella sp. B2717
CCCGCCATTTGAATGACCACTTTACGGTCTTGGGCACTGGTGACGATGCCCTGATGGTTTATTCGGCTTTCACCAAAGCCCGGTATGGTGCTGTCTGATTTTAATTGGCCAAATAATAAATTCGACGTGGGGGTCGTTTTGCGGTAGGCGGTGAATGGATTGTCGATTTGTGCACTGCCGTAACCTAAGGTTTTAAATGGCACTGCATAGACGGTATCTTTTTGGCCTGCATAACCGGTCGTGCTTAAAATCGCTTTATACTCGCTGTCAATTGATAACGGCTCACCATTATCCGTTTCCCCGCTCCATAATACGGCCTCATCCGGACTGATATCACTAAAACGGAACGTCTTTAAGGGATATTGATTATCTAAGTCTGATTGACGGTAAACCGTAATCTGGTATTCCGCTATTTTTGAGGGGTAGTTAGTATAGACATAAAATCCCATTGGTGAGGTAAACAGCCCTTGCGAGGTCAGCTTAAGCTTGGGATTATAGATACTTAAGTTAAGCTTTTCTTCTGCATTAAACTCATCCCGGATAATGTTCAATTTGGGCACGTTATCCGTACCGGCATAAACACCATTTGAGCCGAGTAAAAAAGCAGCACTTATCCCCAGACAAGGTAAATGCCGGGTCCAGTTATGTTTTTTCATCTACTTT
>NZ_JAFNNQ010000052.1:0-691 GCF_026536675.1 Gilliamella sp. B2717
AGCAGCACTTATCCCCAGACAAGGTAAATGCCGGGTCCAGTTATGTTTTTTCATCTACTTTTATTTCCTTTTAAGACCAATTAGTTTTACTTATTTTGTTTTTTTATTCAGCCTAACAAATCATTACAAATAAAGCATTAATTATTGATTAATAATGATTTTCTCATGATAAAACAATTTATCATGAGATAACTTATTAAAAAAATTACAAATATATATATTTTTATTAAAATGTTTGCCAAATATTTACATAATAATACATTGATCGCAATAAACGATCAATAATAATTAACGCGATCGAATTAAACTATTGAATTTGTATTTATTCTTTTTATTTTGTATTTTTTTTGCATAAAAACACCATATCAGCCAATTATAAGTTTTAAAATCAATAGTTTTCCTATAAAAAATCATAGATGATTACACTTATCAAATTTATATTTACAATTTAATAAATGCTGTTGAGATAATTGTGTTATGGGTTGGTTTCTTAATTAACAATTTTTTTTCGATTGTTGTTTGAAAAAACAAAAAACCCCCGATAAACGGGGGAAAGCTTAAAAGGACTGGTTAGACAAACATTTTTGTTTGTCTTAATTTTGTTGTTGTGATTACGGTTGGACTTCTGCCACACCAAAATCAACTTTACTTGGTAATCCCGGCGATACTCTCACCACTTTTGGATTACGTC
>NZ_JAFNNQ010000053.1:0-716 GCF_026536675.1 Gilliamella sp. B2717
ATGTCTAAAGAAAAATTTGAACGTACAAAACCCCACGTTAACGTTGGTACAATCGGCCACGTTGACCATGGTAAAACAACTTTAACTGCTGCAATTACTTCTGTTCTTGCTAAAAAATACGGTGGACAAGCTCGTGCATTCGATCAAATCGATAACGCACCAGAAGAAAAAGCACGTGGTATTACCATCAATACTTCACACGTTGAATACGATACACCAACTCGTCACTACGCACACGTAGACTGCCCAGGCCATGCTGACTATGTTAAAAACATGATCACTGGTGCAGCGCAAATGGACGGTGCTATTTTAGTAGTAGCAGCAACTGATGGTCCTATGCCACAAACTCGTGAGCACATCCTTTTAGGTCGTCAAGTAGGTGTTCCTTACATCATCGTATTCTTAAACAAATGTGATATGGTTGATGATGAAGAGTTATTAGAATTAGTTGAAATGGAAGTACGTGAACTTCTATCTCAATACGACTTCCCGGGTGATGATACACCAGTTATTCGTGGTTCAGCGTTAAAAGCGTTAGAAGGCGACGCAGCATGGGAAGACAAAATTGTTGAATTAGCGGAAGCGTTAGACACTTATATCCCAGAGCCACAACGTGACATCGACAAACCATTCCTATTACCAATTGAAGACGTGTTCTCAATTTCAGGTCGTGGTACAGTGGTAACAGGTCGTGTAGAAAGCGGTATTATCAAAGT
>NZ_JAFNNQ010000054.1:0-754 GCF_026536675.1 Gilliamella sp. B2717
AGATAATAAAAACTTATTTTGTAGGAAAGATTAGACTACGCCGTCATTTAATTAACTATTCAAAAAGCTTAAGAGAAAAATATTTATCTGAATTACAAAAGGAGTTCAATCTTGAAGATAAAGACTTGTATTAACATCAATGTATCGCTTATAAGACAAGTGGAGAAGGTAAAAATCTTTATCTTCCTGCTGATCATTGGAATGTTGCCCCCAATTGTTACAAATGCTATTAACCGTGATGATATTAAAGTATTGACGATAAAAAAGACATTAGAGATAAATGATAATGGCTACATTAAGGATCTATGTGATAAGTGGCAATTAAATAAAAAAGATATTGTGCATTTTTTTTCTACAGCAGAAAAATCAATTAATTCTGCTCAAATAAATTCTTTTGATGTTTACTCTTGCAAAATCAAAGGTAACTTATTGATTAATGGAGTTAATAAGCAATATGATATTGATTTAGGTGGCTTAGCTTTCATTTATGGAAAAAATACAGAACAATTAATTTTTGGTTGTTCTAAAGGCGAGTGTTTAAAATATGTTCACCACGAGCCTTATGTTGAATAAAAAAATAACATTTATATTTTTATTAAAAGGAATAAATCTATAGATGATATTCCTCATTTTGAAAATATTTTAAGGGAATATAGCAAAAAAACCACCTTAACAACGGCACTGGGACGGCTATTAGTTCATTATCAAAGTGAATGGTATGAAGAGCTGAATGCAGAAGGAAAGCGACCGGAAT
>NZ_JAFNNQ010000055.1:0-799 GCF_026536675.1 Gilliamella sp. B2717
GACTTGTTGTTCTTCGACGTATTCAGTACCTATAAAAACATAATTTCCAGTAATCAAAACCCAGTGAGCATTACCAATGCCAAACATGCCATCGGGTGCTCGGCTGTGTTCTAAATCTGTCAAATTATTAATCCAGATATTGACTGAGTTTATTGAATATTGAATATCGTTACCTAACCAGGTAGCAATTTCACAAACTCCGTATCCTTGTGTAGGTGTATATCTAATATTATCATTGGGTAACAAGCCTGTAGGATAAAATTCTTTAGATTCATCTAACCAAGATAAGTATATTTTTTTATTTTTCATTTATTTTTTACCTTTATAAATTGGCCATGCAGTAGCACCCGTACCATTCGGTTTTTTATAATAGCCATATATTTCTATACCACTTGAAGACGTTCCCTGCCACATGTTTTTATCTTTTGGGTGTGGTATCGAGTTTTCAAAAGCACTTTTAATTTCCATTTCAGTTTGTCGTTTAGACCAATGCTCAGGAAAAAAGGTTGTTTCAGCTTGTTTTTTATACCATTTCCCCGTTGCAGGATCTCTGACTGATATATATCCTTTTGTGACACCATTAGCATCTGCTGCACCTGTCCACTTATCTACTTTAATATTCGGATCTTTTAAATAATGCCCACCAGTACCAACCTTAGTACCATTTGCATAAGTTTTTATTTCGCCATTTAGAATATGTTCAGTATTGATTGTTACTTGAGTACCTTTACCTGCTTCTTGTTGAATTAATTCAGCAGGTGTAGAAGAAGGTTTAAAGTTATTAAGATAATCTCCAGCT
>NZ_JAFNNQ010000056.1:0-904 GCF_026536675.1 Gilliamella sp. B2717
CAATAGCTAAATGTTCACGCTGAAAAGCCCATTGTCTCTTTAATTTGTTTTGCCACCACTTATCGTCCGATAATTTAGCTAAGGCGATAACAATTTGCTGTGCTGTGATCTCGTCTTTTTTATAATCGGCAAAATAGGGCGCAGTAATTCTCAATGGCTTTAACTGCTCTAACGCAAACTTGTAGATAGCTAATTCATGACTATTTTCACCAACGCAACTTAACTTAAATTCATCGGTTTCTAAAAATTTGATAATTAGATTCTGCATATATCCGGCAATTTTTGCGCCGAGTTCATCAACGTCGATTTTGTCATACGTTGGCAATGTAGAAAGCTCTTTATAGAAGGTTTGCGCTATAAGGCTTTTACCCGCATTTTCGATTGTGTATTGCCGTTGCACCTCGGTGCAACGAGTTAACCCACATGTGCGTAAATAGCTGTTAGCGATTCTTGAACCTTTTTCTTGATAGAGCGCTGCATATTTACGGGCAAAATAACTACCGATGAATTGCGGTGTATCACTAAAAAAATGGTGAAAAAAACGATACTCGTGTGGCATCTGTTCCCACAGCGGGCGCTCAATAATTGGTAGGTCAGCCGGCGCCCGACGCTCAGTGTTACGCGGCGATTTGGGTTGAATAAATTTACTGGGTAAAAATTGCCCAACACGATCGTAGTAATCGCGCATAACAACAGATAGGGCATATCGCGCCCTATCGCTGATTGGTGGCAATCGCTGAATGATCGAGAAAGCCATGTTATTCCGCGGAGTTAACTACGTCGTCGACCAGGCTCAGCATTACATACCCCGGCTGTAGGTATTGGTCATCGTCTAATATGTGGGAAATGCGGCGAAAAATTCTATAACAGGTATAATTACCGTCAACATACTCACGCAGACAGA
>NZ_JAFNNQ010000057.1:0-1058 GCF_026536675.1 Gilliamella sp. B2717
GACTTGTTGTTCTTCGACGTATTCAGTACCTATAAAAACATAATTTCCAGTAATCAAAACCAAAACGCATTACCAACACTGAATATATCATCGGGGGCAGGGCTATTTTCCAAATCAATCAAGTTACTAATCCAGATATTGATTGAGTTTATTGAATATCAACTCTTAGCCAATCAGCAATTTCTCTCGCTCCAAAACCAAATATTCTTTGGTCGTCTGTAGATTTTACAAGCTTTCCACCCGTAGGAATAAAACTAGAGTCATCCCACCAGAATATAATTTTATCATTGTTGATATGTTACTTCATAATCATCACCTAATTCGGCTTGCAGCTTTTCTTTTAAAGATTGCCCCATTTCATTAAAGACCATTTCTTCTTCTGGAGTCGCAAATCCAGAAGTTAAAGGATCATCTAAATTTAATGTTTCATCATATTTATCTGACCAGCTATTAAGCTCATTTTTTAGTACATTACTTATTGGTAATGTATTAGGGTTAATATTTCCAACAGCATCATTTGAATTAAGCCATAGAGGATAACATTGATAATCAGCCATTAATTTTATTTTTTTCATTTAACACTCCCAGCGGGGTTAGCTCCTACAATAAAACCGTTATTACCTGTCGTTACAGCTATACGTTGTTTTTGCCCATTAATCAGAACTTCATAGATTGGACGTCCGGTTCCTTTCCCTTGATAACCAATTATCTTTCCTTTGGAAACCGCATCCATAACAATATCTGGTATTTGTGATTCTGAAACGCCTATTTTTGCAAAATCGTCAGCATGCTCTTTAATAATATGTTGAAGACCTGCAGATAGATTTCCTTTTTCAAGAAAAACTATTTTACCATTAGGCAGTTTTTCAACCCTTAAAACATTTTCAGGTGAAAATTTAACTCCATTATTGGACATTTCAGTAAGATATTGTTGATTTACCGTCCTCGTTTCAGCAACATTATTCCAATTAACATCATCTAATTCAACCGTTACCGCTTCAATTTTATGATGTACTTTCGCTCTGACTTCAGTGCCAGTTATTTTGATGCGGGCGTAT
>NZ_JAFNNQ010000058.1:0-1101 GCF_026536675.1 Gilliamella sp. B2717
CCCAATATCTGTAAGGGGACATCTTGATACCAGGCTCGGTGCTGTGTTTGTCGGTCAAAGATGACATCCACTAATTTTATATAGGGCTAACGTTCATCATTAACTTTGAGCTGAATAAAATAATGATTAAGCTTGTGATAGAGATCAAAAAATAGATGAAAGTCCCCAATCTATTGATCGGGGAAAAAATTAAATTAATTTCTCATTGTTAAGCAATACAATGATATTTTCTTTTCCTAGCTCTGAGCGTAAAAGATCTGCTATTTCTGATGTATTCATTTCCGGAAAGGATTTATCATTTACCGATACCATAAAATATGATCTAGCACCTTCTAAACCAAATTCTTCAGCAATTAATAACTTACTTTCTAGAGAATATCTTTTCTGATTATCACTAATAAACTCTAATTGTTTTCGTTCTAAAATTGGTGAAGCCAAATAAATAATATATGATTTATCAAAAATATCTTTATAATCTGATTTAACCTTACTAATTTTTTTATTTAATAACTCTGCATCTAATGTTGTATAGCATGTTATATCTATTGCCATAATATTTATCTCACTTAATTCTAGTTATATTTCCTGATTTATCTATAACAATTATTTTATCCAATCCTTTAATCTCCCATTTAGAAAACTGTTCTTCAAGAGCATCTATCGTCACTTTAGAATCAGATATATTAATAACTACATTGTTTGTTTGCCCCTTAAGCACTTTATCTTCAACGCCAGCCCAAATATTCCTAACATTATTTGAACTTGGAGCATAGTTATCAAATATTTCACCATTAATTTTGTAATCTGGGTTTTTTATTCCTGATGTAATGGGATTCTGTTCCACATGATAACCATTCTTTGAAAGAATTTGAGCACTTTCATTTTCTCTTATAATTGAGCGTATATTTTCAGAAGTACTTGAAAGTGGTATTTCAGTTGGTTTGCCGGTTAAAGATCCTCTCTCTCCCTTTTCAACAAAATTATTCCAATTAATCTCATCTAATTCAATCTCTAACGCTTCAATTTTATAATGTACTTTCGTTCTGACTTCAGTGCCGGTTATTTTGATGCGGGCGTATTTTAATAAGCGTAGTGAACGGG
>NZ_JAFNNQ010000059.1:0-1170 GCF_026536675.1 Gilliamella sp. B2717
AATTTATAAAGATATATTATTTAATTAATTCAATAGTTTTGTTAAATCTTTAAAAGATTACTTATTAAAAGTCATAAAGTTATTAAAAGTATCATATTTATACGAATAACCTATCTATTCATCGTAGTCTTTATTTGCTGTAGAATTTTAATTTGTTGCGCAATAATGATAACTATTTATGAAAGAACAAACTATAACAATAAACCCCAGTTAAATAACTGAGGTTTATTTGGTTAGATTAATCAAATTTCAAATGGTCAAAAATGTACACTAATACAGCAAGTGCGAATTTGCCTATAAGATAAACAGAAATACACACTAATCCTATTAGGAAAAGAAACGACAAAGTAGTTGCAAGTGCATCTACGATTTTATTTTGAATCCGTAGATGATCATTAGAATTTGAACTAATTTCATTTGTGGTTTCATCAGATGAATCAGAATATAATACATTGTAATCCACTTTACACATGCCATAGACATGATACTTACGTTTCTTTAGATCAGGATAATCATCTATCAGTCTATCAAAACGCTTTGAAGTTAATTCAACTCCAATGGTACCTTCAATTTGTTCGCCGTTTCGCATTGCTACTAATTTAACAATTGAACGATCAGGATCCATCAATATTGCTATTGATACTCCCCTTTCACTGTTTTCGGATAAAAATCCGATGATTTTACAATCTGACATAATGCAATTTTTTTAATTAGGCATGTGAATTACTTCACCAGTAGGTAGTTATATAATTCATCATTGTGAATTAGACTAACCTGTTTTTATGTTAGACCGATAATCGTTAAATTTCAATATTTTTTTAATCCCCCAAAGTGTTTTACTCAATTCTACAGTAATAATTTTTTTATCTCTTTAGTTAGTTTATTAAACTATATTGAATCAATTTAGCTTTTTATCAAAACACCATCAGCGTTAATATTAACTGTATTACCCAGTTATCATCCCAATTGATTTTAATTAATCATAGATTTCCAGCTAATTAAATAACTATTTTATTGAAAGAGGAGTGAAATGAATTGCGTAAAATTTATAGATAATTTTATTTTTTATATCTAGGTAACTTTGGGTTAATTAGATGCAATATGATTGATAATTTATAAAGATATATTATTTAATTAATTCAATAGTTTTGTTAAATCTTTAAAAGATTA
>NZ_JAFNNQ010000060.1:0-1314 GCF_026536675.1 Gilliamella sp. B2717
ACACCAAAATCAACTTTACTTGGTAATCCCGGCGATACTCTCACCACTTTTGGATTACGTCCACTTACTTTGTACTCTTTCGGTAAGCTTCGTGGGTCTAGTTTGATGACGAAGTTTGCACCTCGTTCCCAACGGCCTCCCGATACGCCAACTATATGGTAACGACCATGCGTATCAGTTGTGATGATTTCACCCCGAGCCGTCACTAACTTCACGCCGCCCAGACCTTCTTCACCTTCATCTTGTACGCCATTACCGTTGCGGTCGACAAACACTTTTCCGAAGATTAATGCATTGTCAAATAATGGGTCCGCTGTCACTGTCACTGTCGCCTGCGCAGTATTCGATACCACTCGACCCAGTTTACTCAGTGCCATCGCCGTATTGGTGTACTCGCCCTGAGTCACGCCTGAGCCCACAACCAACATATAGTTAATAACGAGTTCACCATTGCCTTTTAATTCCAACGAATCATAAGTCATCGCTTTTCCACCTTTCGGGTCGGCTATCTTCTTACCATCTAAACGTGAAGAGCCTTTTACATACTTAAACCCTGCCGGTAAGATGTCTTTCACTTTGATATTCGCTGTTTGTACCGTGTTATTGATCACTTTTATGCTGTAAGGAACAATATCTCCTGTCACAACATTATCTTTTAACGCTGTTTTTATAACCGTTATATCCGCATCCGCTGCCCGATAACCCAACATTAAATCGTTAATCGAGGCCGAATAGGTTGTTAACGTGTTATCTTTCAAACCGATCGGTAAGGTTTGGGCTCCACCTACTCCGTTATACACGATCGATGACGGTGGTGAGGACAAGTCGATTAACGGATGCTCAACCACTTTTCCGTCGATGTCTGTGTACTTCTCAAACGATGGAATGCGTTCATAAAGCAGGCTGTCCTGCGTTGAACCCACCACGCCATCATGATAATTTCCAAACAGTAAACGGATATGATGCGTAACAGTACTGCCACTATTGTTACCGATTGCCAGATTACGGAAGCTAAACTGACCATTATTATCCGTCATCGACGTCATTGGCTTGCCATCTTTATCCATCACATGCTTTTTATCACTGTCTAACAGATAAACATTTACACCCGATAACCCCTTATAACTGTCAGCTGAGTTTGAACCTGTCCCTTCACTGTCTTCTACAAGCTTACCTTCAATAATACCACCATGGATATAACCAAAGTCCTGATCGGTTAGGTTACCCGTGATATCAATGATTGCCTGATTGACTGTCTTCGGTAAGGTTAAGTAACCTTTGCTGTCATGGTGCGCATCATCCGGGTCAAAGCTT
>NZ_JAFNNQ010000061.1:0-1325 GCF_026536675.1 Gilliamella sp. B2717
GTGGCATTGCGATCATGTATTTTGATTCGTTCAAATTCGGGGGTTTGGGGATCATCATACAGCTCAGGATCGCCCGAGCGGTTTAATTTTTTAAAACGCAAATGTTCAGCTAACGTATCATGCAACCAAGGTTTGGGATAGCCCAAGGCAGCAAAAATGCGATTACCGATAAAAGAGTAACGACCACCGGTTATGAAAAAAAGCATAATTAAAATGGCTAAAAAACTAAAAAAATTGGTAAAAGTAACTAAAGTAAAATTGTATAAAAAATCATTTCTCAAATTAGTATCAGTTATGAGCATAATCATAAAAAAGATATAGATTAATATAAAAATAACACCAAGTCCTATGGCTAAATACTTTAACCGAAGTAAAGTCGGTGTATCCACTGCTTGAGAAAAATATAAAGCATGGGTTTTCGGTATTCGAACCGCACATGATTGATACTGATTGTCATCACTTTTATCCACGACCATTTCAACATAATCGCCATTTTTAAAACCAACGTGGGTTAATTTGCCTTCGACAAATTTTCGCCCCACATAGCAACTAAAATGTTTTCCTTGCAAGGTAATGCTGCCCACTGACAGCGTGGTCACTAAGCTGGCAACCACTTCAAATACCCCAAAAATCAATGCCCCAATCATGGCGATTAAGCCGACATTATTTGAGCCTAGCTCTTTTGGGTCATCAATGATTTGTAGCTGGCTGACTGTGCCTTTTAAAATGCGATACTGTTTTGCCATACTGTTACTGTTCCGTGTGATTTAATTTGGGCGGTTGGTTATCCATATCTGGCGTAAAACCCCGCTCATCAATCACCTCGACCCAATCCGGTACGATTGGCGTTCGGCAGTAATAAGTAGCTTTGGCGTCTCGTATTTTGATTCGTTCAAATTCGGGGGTTTGTGGATCGTCATACAACTCAGGATCGCCAGAGCGATTCAATTTTTTAAAACGCTCATGTTCAACTGACGTATCATGAGACCAAGGTTTAGGATAGCCTAAGGTGGCAAAAATGCGATTACCGATAAAAGAGTAACGACCTCCCGCTAGCAAAAAAAACATAATTGTTAAAACAAAAAACACAATAAAAGTGATTAAAGCAAAAGAAAACAATTCGTATAAAAAATCTTCATACGAACCAGCGAAGAAAACAACTAAAATAATTATTAAATAATTAAAGAAACAAAGTGCACCCGCTATTATAGCTGAATACTTTAACCGGCGAAAAGTCGGTGTATCCACTGCGTGAGGAAAGTATAAAGCATGGGTTTTCGGTATTCGAACCGCATACGATTGATACTGGTTATCATCATCGCTTT
>NZ_JAFNNQ010000062.1:0-1449 GCF_026536675.1 Gilliamella sp. B2717
TAGAACGGCGGACTGTTAATCCGTATGTCACTGGTTCAAGTCCAGTTGGAGGAGCCAACTTTACATTTCATCTCGTATCTATACGTCTCTATTTGATTATAAATCAATATCTTGTATTTTTTTAGTATACCTCTTATCCATATACATCTATCAATTTTTCTATCAATTTACTATTTTTTCGGGTTCAAATGAGGGTTAGCAAAAATGCTCATTTTTTTCAAATAAAAAGTAAAGCGATACTTTGAGGATCTCTTTCGAGAGCTGCATGATAAGCAGTTGCTTCAGCAACAAAAAACTTTGGCAACCTGTTCGGCATCAAAACCCTTGGTATCTGACAGGTAATAGCATTAGCTCCGCCATAAGTACCAAATATAGACCTTTCTATAAATCCATTTATAAAAAGGTTTTTTTAAATAATTAGTTCTATTAGTAGAAATAATAAACTTATCGAATTCCTTGTTAAATAGGTGATAACTCTTCTATAATCGCTTCCCAATAATAATCTAAACTTTGATAATTATTATTTAATTTATTCATTTTTTGTTCAAAATCATTAAAATAATGTGATCTATTTTCTTTATCATTTTTCCAATTATTTAAAAAAAATTCATAATAATAAATAGAGAATAGAAACTGAAATAATCCTACATTTAATATTGTTTTTTTCTTATTTGAAGGAAAAAATAAATAAACTTGCTTAGTTGTAATACTATATATTATCTTTCTGCTTTCACTATCATCTAAAATCAATTCTTTATTATTTAGATAGTTAATTTCTTTTGTAAATTTAAAGTCTAATTCTGTCGAATTTGGTAAACCGATATTAAATAGTATTTCTGCATCTTCAATATTTAAACTATCTCTTAATTCATTGTTATCGTTTTTTATAATTAAATTATCTTTAAAAAATAATTTGATTTGCTCTAGTTTATTTTTCATTCTTCTCCTTTATTAGTAGGATAAACTGGTTTTCCTGATCTTTTTGAAAAAATCAGTATTCTTTTCAGCCTTTCCAGCTTTTCTAGCTGTTCTGGTTTCTTTTGTTGAAGTTGTAGTTCTCTCTCTTACTATAGGTAGTAAGGGAACTACAACGTAAAAGGCAAAGTATGTTCTAGAAAATTTTTTTATACTGCCGCTTAAATAACCAATAACAATCAGTTAAGAAAACAGCAAGGAAAGATAGATTTCTTCATTTTTAATCTCTTTTATAAACTTCAATGATTTTATTATCCATAAAGTTTGCTGATTACAAATCATATTTTTAATCCTTAATAAACAGGATAAAAATAAAATAGCCTTACGTTTGTTCTCTTTATTTCCTTTGTGACTTCATAAATTTTTCTATTTCTGCAAAATTTTGTAATTATTTCATCATTAACAATGGTCCTACAAATTTGCGTTCGACAAGCTCACCGTCTTTATAGGTTTCTGTGTACAAAAGTTTGCCTT
>NZ_JAFNNQ010000063.1:0-1575 GCF_026536675.1 Gilliamella sp. B2717
CAGAGGGTAACACAAATATCAATTTAAAACCGATTCACTTTGAAGATGTTGGAAAGACAGTACAAAACCAATATTTCTTATTGGCAGGAAGTTCAAATACTTCACCATCGGCAGGTATAGGTAGTAATCAAGCGATTAATAGTGGTATTGCGGGTAAAACTATTATTGACGGCACATCTCCTGAATTGCCAATTGATAATGTATTGATCGGTCTAATTGATTCAAGCGGAACAGAGATCGCTCGTCAATATACAAATGCTAACGGTGAATATCATTTCTATAACTTACCTTCCGGTAAATATAGTATTAATGTTGTAACCTCGCCAGATAATTATTCATTAGTTAAAAACAGTAAAGGTACCACTCAACCAATTGATACTTTATCTAGTTTAGATTTAACTAATGTGGGCATAAAAGACAATAATTTCTATTACAAACAAGCGAGTGATAAAGGTATCGAAGGTAAAATCTATGTTGATTATGCCGATAATAATACCGATTTAACTCAGTTAAATGCGTTTGCACATTTACTTGATAGCGAAACAGCATTGACTGTTGAGTTACGTGATGGTTTAGATGGTACCGGTAAGCTATTGATGACTCAACAAACCGTGGATGGTGAGTACAAATTTTCTAACTTGATGTTTGGTGATAATGCTAACTATTCCGTGATACTTAAATTAGACACTAATGCCGACTATGCGTTTAAACAAAGCTCAGCCGGTAAAGACGCGAAACATATTGTTATTCCGGTTGCGAATTTACCAAAAGATGGTTCACAAAATAATAATTATCTATTGGTAGGAAAACAAAAAATCGGTGGTGATGTCTGGATTGATGAAAATGAAAGTGGAGATAGACAGGATAACGAAGGGACTAAGGGCATCAATGTAACCCTTAATTATCAGGCGCCGGGTGTAACGGATTACGTTGAACTTAAAAAGGTTAACACCGATAATTCAGGTTACTATCAGTTTGAAAAATTACCGAAAGGAGGTAACTATCAAATTAAGGTTAGCACACCAGAAGGAACGCAATTAATTGCGAACCGTGTCATCCCTGGAAATAGTGATAGTTATGCGTTTACTTCGTTAACAAAAGACGAGTTAACTAATAGTTCAGCATATAAATATAATAGTGTGATAAAAGGTCATGTGAGTATTGATGTCGATAACAGTCAAACGAACACTGCTGTAGATAGAGATTTAACAGGACTGAAATTAACGCTGAAAAGATCGGATGGCAATCTTACCCGACAAGCTATTACTGACAGTAATGGTCATTTTGAAGTGGATAACTTATCGTTTGGCGATTGGATTATCACGGCAGACAATTCGCAAAGTGTGGCTGACTGGAGTAGTTACCAATTGAGTTATACCCAAACGGGTAATAAAGCGGTGGCAGCGACGGCAAAAGACTTATCATTAACGGTTAATCTTTCAAAGCAAAATCCAGCGGTGAATGGCGTTGAAATAGGTTATCACGGCAGTGCGGTTATTAAAGGTTATGTGGTCATCGATGCCGATAACGACGGAAAATACAGCGCAAATGATATTGCCTTTGGCGCATTAAGTA
>NZ_JAFNNQ010000064.1:0-1771 GCF_026536675.1 Gilliamella sp. B2717
ATTTGGCTCAGATAAATATTCACGAATTGGTGGACAACTAGGTTTAAATTATTCATTCTAACAATAGTAATATCTTAGTAAATACAAAGCAGTACGATTTAGTACTGCTTTTTTATAGAAAAAAGATATGTGATTCAAACTAAATTGAAAAAGGGGATATTTAGCACTGACTAAATAAAGAATTTAGTCTAAAAAAAATCATAACATGAACAATATATTGAAAAAAAAAGATTGCTAATTGATTATGTATTTTAAACGCAGAATATGAAAATTTTGTGCAAAAATAATCAGTTTATTAACTTTACATTAACTTACAATTAACAAAAAAAACAATTAATTATAATTATATTACGCTTTTTATTAGAAATTTTCGATAGATTAAATGTTGATTGATCGCTTAATCCGATCAATAATGTTTTTTACATAAGTCTCTTGAATCTTAGTGACTATGTTTAATATTGTAAAATGAAGGAAATTTAACAAATGAATAAAATTTATAAAGTTTTGAAAAATAGACAAGGAATTAGTCTGGCAGTTTCGGAATTAGCCAGAGGAAGAGGTAAAAAAACTAAATCAGTATTAATTAATGCCACAATTCTTGGGGCTTTATCTGTTTTATCTTCCAGCAATGCTTTTGCTGCACGTGTTAATATAGATACCAATCAAATTATTAAAGGTGATGACACTGGAACTTTGCCTAATGGCGTAGTCAGCAATGATGAATATATCATTGGTCAAAATGGACATTTAACAATTAGTGATAATGGTACATTAAAAATTAATAGAATTATAGTGGCACATGATGTAGATACTTCTGCTCAATTTACACTCGACAATGGTCATTTCATTAACTCTACTGGTGATGCTTATTTAGGATCTCAAGGTAACGCTAATATTCTTATTACTAATGGCGGCACTTTTACCAATACTGGATGGTCTTCATTACGTATAGGTCATTCTAGCACTTCTAATACAACTTTAACTGTATCAGGTAAAGGCAGTACAATAAATCAAGTTAACTCACAAGATATGGGGATTGCCGGCGACGGTAAGGCTGTAGTTAATATTTTAGATGGTGGTGTTATTAATTCATCTCGAGCTACATTTGTCGCAAGTGGTAATGGAAATGCGATTATTAATATTGACGGTGAAGGTTCTGCTTTTAATTCAGGTGGTATGCGAGTAGGAACGCAATCAGCTGATAAAGATGGCTATGGTGAAATTAATGTGACCAATGGTGGTAGTTTAAATATTGCTGATGGTGATGCAGGTACATACAACAAGCTAGCTATCAGAAATGGTAAAGTATTAATTGATGGTAAAAATTCTCAATTGAACGTGATGTCTGAAATTATCGTCAATGAGGGTGGTAATCATTCTGCTAGTTTAACCGTTGCAAATGATGCAGCCATCAAAACTCAAAAAGGCGATAAATCTGGTGAGGATCTCGGTATTCGAGTTGATCAAAATGGCGCCCTTAATATCGGTGGCGAAGTTGGAAAAGCCGCTGAAAAAGCAGGTTCTATTGATACGCCAAAAGTTGGATTAAGAAATGGTGGTAAATTAAATATTAATCATACTAACACTGATTATCAAGTAGGCTGGGATATTGATGGAAATGGGGATGTCAATGTCGTCTCTGGTGATAACTTTATTAGTGGTAAACATACTTATGAAGGAAACACTAATATAACCGGTGGTTCTTGGAATGCGAAAGCCGAGAATGTCTTTAGCGAAAAATCTAACTATAACGTTGATAAGAAAGGTTCAC
>NZ_JAFNNQ010000065.1:0-1776 GCF_026536675.1 Gilliamella sp. B2717
ATACGCCCGCATCAAAATAACTGGCACTGAAGTCAGAGCGAAAGTACATCATAAAATTGAAACGGTAACGGTTGAATTAGATGAGGTTAATTGGAATAATGTTGCTGAAAAGGTGGAGACGAGTTCTATTCTTAATGATACGGCAGGTTCTATACGTGATGTAAATCCTGGTTACCCTACTGAAGGTAGAACTCATAATTGTGTTAATTGTGCTATAGCAACTGATGCAACATTGGGTGGTAATCCCGCATCCGCTTTACCCATTAATTCAAAAAATGGAGTCTCAATATCCGTATTAGAAAAACAATATGGGACAAAATTTCAAAATGTCAGTGGTCCTAATAATATTATTGAGCAAATGTCAAATGCTGGAACTGGTGCAAGGGGTATTGTATTCGGTTCCTATGGACCAGGGCAACCAGGGCATGTTTTTAATGTTGTAAATCAAAATGGGAAAATACGTTTCTTAGATGGTCAAACAGGTAAAGCTGCGGATATGAGCAAATTCAAATCTTTCAAATTTTTAAGGACTAATTGATGATTACTTTTATTGAAGCGTTAAATAAAGCTAAAAATTATTTAGCTGAATACGATATTCCTGTAGAAATCACTGTAATTGACAGATTTTCTGAAGGATGGCTTTTTTGTTTCCAATCCAGAGAGTTTTTAGAAACTGGTGATTTTTCAACACAATTAATCGGTAATTGTCCATTTATAATAGATAAAGATAGTGGAAAAATATATGAGTTGGGAACAGCATACCCTATAGATGTATATATCCAACAATATGAAAATAAGAAGATAAATGGGAATTTTTAATTGTTCTATACCAATTGCTAAATGGAAATTGAATTGATGCAGAAGGATTACCACTACCAGTTCCGCCTAGTGTTGGTGCTTCAGGTAGAGTTCCTAAGGGATTGCAAACTGGAGGAAATAAGTTAGAGAAAAACACTGCTAATAAATTAAATGAATATTTCGTAACAAATTTAACTTCTCGAGAATGGGGGCGAGCTCTTGAAGCACTGAAGGCTGATGCAGGAAAATTACCTAATAATTTTCATGGCAGAATTTTAGATAATGGTGATTATGTTGGGAAGAATGGTGAGATTATAGGCAATATTGGAGATTATTTACCATGAATTTTATAAAGAATAGAATTACACCTATATGTTCAGACTATGAAACATGTAGTGAATGTTTTGTTAGATTAATGATATACACTGGTGCAATAAATCCTAATGAAATTACTAAATTATTAGAAGTTGAACCGACTTATATAACATTAGCTGGAGATAAAATTACCAATAGTTTGGGACGGACTAGAGAAGTTAAAAATTCAGGTTGGTTTTTATCTTCGGAAGGAATTGTAAATTCAAAAGATCTTAGAGAACATATTGATTGGATTGTAAGTAAAATCTCTCCTTTTGCTACCAATTTGAAAAAAATACAAGAAATTAAAGATATTAAATTAACTCTAAAATGTGTTTGGTTTTCTAAATTTGGACATAGTGGTCCAGTATTATGGCCAGAACAAATGAAAGCACTATCAGATTTAGATTTAGAATGTTCTTTTGATATTTATTTTGCCGAAGATTAATAATTATATTATTGATAAATAAAACAAGAATGAAATCATAATCGCATTTATAAAATAAATTTATTAAAACGTTTTACTATCAGAGACCACCTTACAGGCTTTAACTCATGCCGTGAGTCAATTTCTTGTCGGATTTATTCCTATGTTTAAAACCAGCAAGTTTATCCGACCTTTGC
>NZ_JAFNNQ010000066.1:0-2095 GCF_026536675.1 Gilliamella sp. B2717
AACCCGTTCACTACGCTTATTAAAATACGCCCGCATCAAAATAACCGGCACTGAAGTCAGAGCGAAAGTACATCATAAAATTGAAGCGGTAAAGGTTGAATTAGATGAGGTTAATTGGAATAATGTTGTTGAAACAGGGACAACTAACTTACAAAAGTTAGCCAAAACAGAAATGGATCGTTTGGCGACGCTGTATAACAACAAGAATGTTCATCCTAAAGATTTTACTATTACGGTAAATGGTAAAACATTAGTAACTGATGAAAGTATTAGTGTAGGAGCGCCTGTATTTAAAGGTGCATCTGAGGCTGATGTTATGGCTTACTTTAAACAGCTTTCTGGTGTCGATATTATGCCAACAGCCAAAATGATTCCAGAGAAAGGAACTATTTATTCAGTCAAGGTTACTGAAGGTCCCAATGCTGGTAGCAATATAACATTAAGAAATTTCTCTGATTCAGTGGAGCAAACTAATGCTAAGTGGACTATAGATATCAAAAATCCAAATATTAACAAAGGAAATCGTGTGGAGATGAAATTCCAATGAATTTTGAAAAAATTTATCATTCAATATTAGAAAGTTCTTTTGGTTATTCAATGGGCACAATGTGGCAACATGTAGCAAATTACATGAATGATATGGGTGAACCTTATGAAATCAGAAAGAATATCTTTTTTAAAATATTAAATAAATTAATGAATGATGGGTATATTAGATTAGCTAGTCATGGTGTTTTTCTGACTGGTACCAGTGAAGAACAAATCCAGTCGATTAAAGATATTTGGCCGCCTTACCCCTCAGATGATGAAGACGATGATCTAGATGATATTGGTATGTGGTTCTATGTGAAATTGGACTGTGGTATTGTTTGGATTACACCAGAAGGTCAAGAGATCTGGACGTAAATTTATAAAACTTCTCGGATACTGTGAGAAGTTTTTTTAAAACATTCTAGTACAGCTTTCCAACCTTAATAATCAGTAATTTCGGCTTTGCATCAATATTAGAGGATTAAATAAATATCTCATTCCAACTTAATATAAATTAAATAAAAGTTAGTCGTTTTTTTATCCGACTACTTAACCCGTTCACTCCGCTTATTAAAATACGCCCGCATCAAAATAACCGGAACTGAAGTCAGAGCGAAGGTACATCATAAAATTGAAGCGGTAGAGGTTGAATTAGATGAGGTTAATTGGAATAATGTTATTGAAACAGGGACGGTAAATAGTAATCCATCCATAAAACCAAATACTAATTTTGCACCAGATTTAAGCCCGAGCTTAACTGTTAATATGAATCAACAAAATAAACATATTGTTGGAACAAATGAACATAAAACTGCAAACGCTAGTTCTTCTATACCTAGAAGTATCATTGATTCTAATATTGATGTTCAGAAACTGGTTAATGATTATGCAGGAACTGGAAATTTAAAAGGAAAGATACCTCTTGGTCAGCCTGGATCAAAAGAAAATATCTCAACTAATCATGTAATAGGTAAATTTTATGATCGAAATTCAAATACTTTTATCCCAACAACTAATTTTACAATCCATTATTCAAAAACAGGCGTACATATAGTACCAGCGAGACCATAAATTATGAAAGAAGATAAATTAACGAATATAAAAAATAAAATTAATCTCAGTGTAATGTATAGTTTACTTGATAGAGCAACAAAAAAAATGAGAGGAATTACTGCCGATCTGGATGAAGATAATTTGTTAACTATAAAAATGTTTTTTGATAGCGATTTGTTAGATGAAGAAGAGGAAGAGATGCAGATTGCTAATACGGAAGTCGTAGCTGATTTTTTTAATGATTTTAAAGATATTTATCTTGATTTATTAGTTGTTCCTGTTTCGATAAATATCTATGATCAGAAAGGAAATTTAGGTTGGTTTTATCTTCGTCGAGAATATTAATAACGGGCTTTTCCTACACAACTTTTATTGGGTGAGTTACGAGATGCAGGGCAAAGTACACTCGATTTATTATGGGATAGCAACTTAATTAATCCGATATTGCCACTATTTTTTGCTCGAGTGCATGCAGAAATTATCAGTGATAAACCGATTGGTCAGGCGCCCA
>NZ_JAFNNQ010000067.1:0-2302 GCF_026536675.1 Gilliamella sp. B2717
GAAACTAAAAAAGAGCAATCAGCAGACACCACAACTAATCAAACCGAAACTTCATCAACGCTTGCCACCTTAAGTCAAAATGGTAGGGTGTGGTTTATAAATCCTATTATAATAATGAGTTTGTTTGATAAAATTATAAAAAGAGAATTGAAAACATCACAAGCAGGAATAGATTTTATTTATTTAGCGGAGGCACAAAAAAATATTTCTAATAAATTGCATTGGCCAGGAACTGGAAGTGGTATTACTTTAGGCCCAGGTTATGATATGAAAGGAAGAAGTTCAACAAATATTTTAAATGATCTTTTAGAAATAGGTATTTCATCTGATGTGGCGCAAAAAGTTTCTAAAGCAGCTGGTTTAAAAAATGAAACTGAAATTAAAGTATTTATGAAGGAAAATAAAGACGTTATTACATTAACTGTTGAACAAGAAAAATTATTATTAATTAAAATAATTCCCGACTATGAAAATAAAATTGAGAAAGTTATAAAAATTGATTTGAAGCAACATGAATATGATGCATTAGTTTCTTTTGTTTATAATGTTGGTTCTATTAAAAGTGATAGTAATTTATCAAAATATCTTAATGAAGGTAAAAAGAAAGAAGCAATGGATGTTTTACTACAATATAATAAATCTGGAGGTAAAGTTTTAGAAGGTTTAAAGAGAAGGAGAGAGAAAGAACGAGAAATATTTGAAAAAGGTATATATGCTAAAGAGATTTATTAGGAGAAAGAGTATGCTTCGTAATTTTTATTTAATATTCTGCCTATTTTTGTCATTTTCAATAAGAGCAGATTTAACTAATAATTGGATAGTGACTAAAGTATATATTAGCGATACAGCACGCACAAAAACAGTGTCCTATGATGATCCAATTTACCTTAATAGAATATTTCAATGGGATGAAAATGTTATCAAAACTAATATTTATTCTGGTGCTCTTATTGAGATTTGTTCAAATTATAAAGTAAATAAATTCATTATCGATTTTGATGAATTTTTAAACAAAGAAATGCTAAGTGCTGACTCTTTTGACCTAAATATGAAACAAAAAATAAACCAATTAAATATTTTCTGCCCTAACATTCAAAAAACATGGACATTATTTGAAAAAAATGCTGATGCATATTTAATAGTAAATACAAATGATTCTATATTAGAGATAAATCGAATAAAGTATCAGAATACTGTTCCGAGTTTCTCTTGTTCAAAAGCAAAGAAGGTATCTGAAAAACTGATTTGCCAAAATATTTATCTATCAGGATTAGATAGGAGTATTCATGATATTTATCATAATATAAAAAAATATTATGACTACAATAATGCTCAGAAAGAGTTTGAAGAAATATACAGTAATCAAAAAAAGTTTATTCAGAAAAGAGATTTATGTACTAATGAAAAATGTTTGATGGACATTATGAATAAACATACTTATGAGTTACATCAATATATGCCATTGATTACGCCTTACTAGAAATTGTAACTAATATTCGGTGTAAATTTTAAATTGTATTTAATCAGAAAGTAACAATAGGAAATGTTAAGAATATCATTTATTTTTAAATGATAAATATACAGGTATAGCCACTTAAATAGAGAATATTGAGAAATATAAAAATAATATGTATTTTAATGTCATTATTATCTTTGATTTGTTTTGCTAATAATTTTAATCATTCTTGTTTGTATATAAATAGGTATGGTTCTTCGAATTTCACAATTCAAATCTCTTATTATTGCAAAGAAGTGAATTAGATTGTAAAGGTCTTTAATATGAAGGAGCACAGAAAAAAGATAAATTGTATATTTAATTAAAAGGAAAAATGATAAATCATCATTCATTTCATCATTTATAAGAATATCAATTTCAACATAATTATGATTAATATATTATTTCCAGCAGTCAATTAACTATATAGAAAATGGCAAATTATTACAAATTGAGGAACTAAAAACATTGGGATATATTAGATACTCCATGTATAGATAATGAATATGCGACAATTAAGAGAACTATTTTAAGGGAATATCGCAAAAACCACACTTAACAACGGCACTGGGACGGCTATTAGTTAATTATCAAAGTGAATGGTATGAAGAGCTGAATGCAGAAGGAAAGCGACCGGAATGGGAAGTATTAAACAGTGAAATGACCGATGATGCGGAAAACTATTTGGTTTATATAAAAGACGGTGATGAAGCAAAACGTGATGCATATGTTAGTAAGATGGACGCAAGCAAACAAGAATCAATAAAACAAGGCTTAGAACAACAAAGAAGAGATTATCAACGTTTT
>NZ_JAFNNQ010000068.1:0-2674 GCF_026536675.1 Gilliamella sp. B2717
AAATTATAAAGAGACTAAGGATAAAATACTAGATAATCAGGCTACCAATCAGAAAGCCAACGAAAGTAGCAAATTTGGTGAACATGTAGCAAAAGAACAAGAGATTAATGCTGGAAAGGGAACGAATGCAACTCAAATCATTATAGATAAAAATAAATTTGTGACTCCAGATTTACCTGGAGTGGCACAATCTCGGGTCAATGTTGCAAATGTGACTTATGATAATGGAAAAATTAGAGGTTTTGAGTATGCCATGGGGAAACATGGTGCTGATAGCTCTGTTCCAAATAAAAGTCGCTTTCTAATTGGAAATGATGAAGTTAAAACACTTTTACAACGCCCTGATATTGTTAATAAACCTGTTTATAATCCAATTCAAATAGGAGGAAAGGTCGAAACAAATAAATTTGTACGACAAGTGGATGTAGGTAAACCAATAGGCTTTGATCAAAGTGGAAATAAAACTTCGGTTATAACTATTATCACTGATAGGAAAGGGAATTTGATAAACACATTTCCGGGTAAATTGTAATTTAAAAGGATAACTATGACTCTGATTAATTTAAAAAAAATCCGTGAAAATAATGAAGATGATGATTTAGTATTATATCGAACGTTTCACGAAAATAATGGGCGTTACTTAGAAAGAGAAGGTGAGTCAGGAAAATTTAAAATACTATGGAATATTGATGATGCTTCATCTTCTGTATTTAAAGAGCCCCAAGATATTAATATGTTAATGGATGATCTTGAAACCGTTTTGGATGAGGCGCATTCTGAAAATGACAATGAAATGTGTAATCACTTAAAAGAAATATTTGTTCTCTGTAAGCTCTGTTTATGGAATAGCGGTAAATTTTATTTAGAATTTACTCCTTGGGGAGTAATATTGGATAGTTATCCCCGCTGCCTTCCTGATAAATATAGATTTAACATATCAACTATCGACGAATGATTGCCTAAGTTACTACGAGCATTTAAACGACGGAGCTTTTATTACTTTTTAAACTTGCTTCAAGTTCAATAATTAACTTGCCCTGTTCAATCTTAATGATAACAGGGCAGCCTACATAAAAGCCGAATTGCACCAGCCATCTCCCCTTAATGGTCAAAAGAGACTAATGATAAAATACAGGATAATCAGGCTACCAACCAGAAAGCCAACGAAAGTAGCAAATTTGGTGACCATGTAAAAAAAGAACAAGAGATTAATGCTGGAAAGGGGACTACAATAGTCAAAACTCCAGATGGTATTAGTTTTAATATTGAGCAACCAAAGCATTTAGCAACTGTGGATAAATTTAGTCAAAATGGTATTTCAGGTGGGCATAATGCTAATGCTTTTTATGATGCAGCTAAGCAAAATAATGTTAAAATTTTGAATGAGACACCGACAGGAACTCCAGGCATTACTAAGATTGAGTATCAAATACCTGCGAAAGATAGAGCAGGAAACTTCACTGGGGATTATAA
Organism: Gilliamella sp. B2717; assembly: GCF_026536675.1. Taxonomy (NCBI): domain Bacteria; kingdom Pseudomonadati; phylum Pseudomonadota; class Gammaproteobacteria; order Orbales; family Orbaceae; genus Gilliamella; species Gilliamella sp. B2717. The sequence continues at coordinate 1,474 of NZ_JAFNNQ010000068.1, forward strand.
AGGTAATGGTTCGAAACCATTTACAAAGACAATTTATGACCCAAAGATATTTACAGATCAAAAAATGCTAGAACTTGGTCAACAAGCAGCATCTAGTGGTTATAAGCAAGCAATCGCTCGAGGGGAAAGAGCATATAATGCGACTGCCGGAGGAGTAACATTTAGGGTTTATATAGACCCTAAAACCGGTACCGTTACTAATTTTCACCCGAAATAGTATATTATAAATATTTGAGGAGTATATTTTGGAAGATTCTATAAATATTGAAACAGATGGGTTTTCACAGCTAAATAAGCATCTGTTTGAGAGACCTCTTAGTATTTCAAAACCTAGTAGTATTATAAAAAATTACTTTGATCTTATGTATAATGATGGCTATTTTCTAAATGCTATCGAAAATATTATTCAAAAAGAATCTTTTATACAGGATGGTGTGTATTGCAATTTCCCTGATATGAATAGTTATTATGAAGAAGAACATTTTGAGGGGGTTCAGTTTGCAATTGGTTATCCGCCAACAGAAGAAGATACGGTAACTGTTAGTGAAAAAACTTGTTATCATTATGTTAGATTAGCCTGTGAAAAGTATCTACAGCTTCACCCAGAGGATACAGATAAGGTTAATGAGTTATTAGCTAAAATACCAGTGTAGATATGGTGATGATATCTATTCTAAATATATTTCTCGTGTTGTTCTGGATACTGAACATTCAAATATTATCCCCAGTATTGAGCTGGGGTCATATTTTACTCTTGGCTTTAGTATCAATTATAAGCAGAACAATTATAATGATTAAGGATAATAACCTATTGATAAAAAATAGGATATTTAGCTATATAAAAAATTTATGGCGAGGCTCTGTGACATTTTTAGATTTAGCGATGATGGACATAATGCAGGTAGTAAGGTAGTTATTGCGAACAGCAACATAAAATATCAAAATACTAACAATCATATTACTGGTTATAGTGTTAATCAATTCCAATTTATCAACCATCAAAAGTAAGCAGAATATCTCCGCATAGCTTGGCTTAACCTTTTTTCAGTAAATAGAATGCTGGAAAGGGGACGGGTGCCAGCAAACCATTAAACAAAACATCTTTAGAAAAGCAACACGGCAAAGGAAATGTCGAGCAAAGTGGTGGAAATTATAAAGAGACTAAGGATAAAATACTAGATAATCAGGCTACCAATCAGAA
>NZ_JAFNNQ010000069.1:0-2778 GCF_026536675.1 Gilliamella sp. B2717
CACCCGACAAGAAATTAACACAAGAGCAACTAAACTTATTGGGTAAAATAAATGAGTTAGAGGAGAAGTATAAATTATGGGAAAAAACCAAAGAAAAAGCGACAAAAATGCTCTGGTGGGATGATGTAGCCAAAGGTTTAGCTAAGCAAAGTAAGCAAAGTCAACAGACGGAACAAAGTGACACTGAAACTAAAAAAGAGCAATCAGCAGACACCTCAAGTAAACAAGCCGAAACTTCATCAAGGCTTGTCACCTTAAGTCAAAATGGTAGGGCGTGGTTTATACATCCTGTATCTATGGTAAATTATTTCTCTGATAATAAAGTGCTTTTCCAAAAAGGCGATAAAGATGAAATAATTCGAGAAATCAATATCCGTCTTGCTGGTTTTGGTGGCAATGTCCCGACTGATGAGTTTACGGAAAGAACAGAAAACATGATCAAACAGTTTCAACGTGATTATATGAAAGTTGAAGAAACGGGTGTTGTTGATATTCCAGTAATTGAAGCGATTGATAAGTTTCAAGAGGAATATCCAATAGCATCATATTTTGCTCAAGCTAACTGTAAATGTTCAACTTTTACTAATCTAAAAGAGCCAACTTGTGATGGGTTTGGTCTAAATAAAACCAATAATGGAAAAACAGGTAAAAATTATGCATCAGGAATTGAATATCCAGGCCTACATAGAACATTGTTTTGGGTATTAAGAAGCATTATGTTTTATATCGATTCAGATGAAAGATATCAACATTTGACAGTTGATATTGTATCTTCTGGTTATAGATGTTGGGCGGATAATATTTATCATAATCGACGAAGTACTAACCATATGGGTAAAGCTCTCGATATCCATGTAATTAAAAAAGAAAAAGCTAAATCGAAACACACCAATGATGAAAGGATTGTTTGTTGTGATTTAGTTAGAGATATTTTGACGGAAAAAACAAATGCGGAATATAGATGGTTTCATTCTAATGGCATTGCTTTAGAAAATAGTTATACAAGATATCATCCAAAAAAAGGGCGTGATAATAAAAGTATTGCGAGCAATTGGGTTCATTATGATGTTCGTGTTTTTGAGAGTCAATTTTTAGAAAATCAGTTTTTTGTGAAAACAGAAAAAGATGTCAATGGTAAATATTTAAAAGAGTTGGTTGAAAATTAGAGGAACTAATAATATGCATGGGTTTTATCTTTCTTTAATTAAAAAAAATATAATGTTAATAAGAATCATATGTTTATTATGTGTTTTCTTTAATTTTTCTAATGTTCATGCTAAAGATATTGAGCAACCTTACTGGATTTTAGATGAATATGTTGAAAATTATAACCAAATGAACAAAAATAATTATGACTTTGATTATTTAAACAATTTTAGAGTTAAATTAGTTAATAACATCATTTATATTAATGATGATCAATATAATGTTAGTGTACGTCAGACATCTGATATATCCCAATTACTGACAAAAGACCTAATAGAAAAACCAATCATCAACGAATTTATTTTACCAACAGGGGGGATAAATTATTTACAATTTGAAGATGTTTTAGACAGTAATTTAGCTAAATTATTATTACCAAAAGGCAGATTGATTTTAGGCAAAGAACAGTTGTTAATTATAAATGAATCTTTAGTTGCGTCTTTTTTAAAACCTAAAGACAAAAATTCATTTCTAACATTAGCTAATAAATTTCCCGCATTAGATTTACCAATTAATTCTCAAAGCTCAACAGATTTTATTAAGGATGGGAATTATCACAATTATCCTCAAAATATATCAAGAAGTTATCTACACTATTTAAAATTATTTGATGACAATAGTTTATATGAACAGTTAAATAATTACTTAACTAATTTGAATGGAATAAAATTACCAACAATAAATAATGTAATAAATCCTATTTTAATCAGTGGTACACAAGAGAATGAAGAGGAAATAGTTTATCTTCACCTTTTCTCTGAACAATTTAATTTTTTAGATAAAATTATATTGTCTTCTCGAATCGGTATGACAAGAGAAAATCCTGCAACAGGTGATTTGCCAATCGGATTTATTTATTACAATATTGATAAAAACTATTTTATTGAGCGTCGCCAACGTTTTGAAGATGAAACAATAGAAGTACAACATTTTCAAGTGACAAAAGAAGGGAAGTTTCAAGAGTTACCTGTCACCTCAAATTGCTACAGTGAATTAGCGGTTAAAGATAATAAAACACATTCAACAAAAAGCCTTTTACTAACTAGTCAACAAGCAAATAATTATATGCGCTTTGAAAGCAAGAGAATCGATGAACTTGATGATATCTCACTAACCTTAAATCCTGCTGATAAAAAGCTTTGTGTTAATTATCAACAAGCCTATTCATTTACCTTTGGTAAAGCGAAGTCAAAACAGTTATTTGGTAATGAAAAACTTTATCAACAGCAAGTCGAGAATTTTAAAAAATTTAATATAGATATTAGTAACGAGTTGGAATATATCACATTTGACAATATCGACAAATCACCATTAGCTAAATTTCTACTCAATGGAAATAAAGCGATTTATATGAACGAAATGCTCTTTATTGTGGGTGAAAATTATCTCGCAGCCTACAGACAGCCTACAGTTAACGAGCTAACTTACCAAGAATGATAATATCAAAAGGTGCAAAATTACTGGCGTCAGCATCAAAATCGGATACGGAAGTCGGTGAGCGTCTTAAAGGTTCGGAAATAAAAATATTAAGTAAAGAACAGAATATCAACTGGTTACAAATAGAGATTCAAA
>NZ_JAFNNQ010000070.1:0-2870 GCF_026536675.1 Gilliamella sp. B2717
GACGTAATCCAAAAGTGGTGAGAGTATCGCCGGGATTACCAAGTAAAGTTGATTTTGGTGTTACCGAGGTAAATCAGTAATTACCATCAAAGACGGACAAGGAAGTCTGTCTATCCCTATCCTTTCAGGTCTTTCCCCCGTCTATCGGGGGTTTTTTATTTCTAATTAATCTATCCTCTTAATCTTACTTTTAATAACTATAAACAGCTAATTAAAGTAACAATTAATATAGAAATTAGCGATCAGAATAATATATATTGATCGTTTATTGTGATCAATATATAGTATTGTGTAAATATTATGAAAAAGTTTTAATAAAAGTATTTCATTTTGTAATTTTTTTAACTGATTGATTAGCTAATTTATTATTTATCAACAAAGGTTAATTAAGATTGGTCATCAATCATTTTTTAAGGTTTATGGATAAATTTTGATGTTGAGTTGAATTACGGAAATAAAAAATATAATCGATCTTAGAAGAAGAGGAAGGAAATAAACTAAATGAAAAAACATAACTGGACCCGGCATCCACTTTGCCTGAGTATTAGTTTTGCTTTTTTACTTGGCTCCAATAATGTTTATGCAGGTAGTTTAGATATACCTAAATTAAATATTATTCGGGATGAGTTTAACGCAGAAGAAAAGCTTAATTTAAGTATTTATAATCCAAAAGTGAAGTTGACGTCGCAAGGATTGTTTACGACACCAATGGGACTTTATATTTACACTAACTACCCAACCAAAATCGCAGAATATCAAATCACCATTTACCGTCAATCGGATTTAGATAACAGACAACCATTAAAGATTTTACGATTTAAAGAAATCAGTCCGTATGAAGCGGTGTTATGGCGTGGTGAAACCGATAATGGTGAGCCGTTATCAATTGACAGCGAGTATAAAGCGATTTTAACCACCACCAGTTATGACGGTTTGAAAGACAGTGTTTATGCAACATCTTTTAAGACATTAGGTCAAGGCATAGCGGACCATAACAGTGATTTTATTTCCTACAACAAACTGGACAATCAATCGGGCTCAGGTCATTTATTATTTGGTCAATTAAAATCAGAGAGCACGATACCGGGCTTTGGCGAAAGCCGGATAGATCATCAGGGCATAGTAACCAGTGCACAAGACCGTAAAGTGGTCATTCAAATGACGGGCTTAAAAGGTAAACAAGGGTTGATGCTTAATGGCGAGCCTTTAGTGGCGGATGCTCAAGGTCGAGCGATGCGAGAGATGATTTTATCGCCGGGTGAGTATCAGTTTGATATAAGCTGGCAGGATGAATCGGGTCAGAAACAATCGCAACAGGAAAAGTTAGTGGTTGAAAAGAAAGATGACATTTTTTATGTGGGTATCGTGGATGTGACGTATGCACAAAACAATGTTAGTGGAAAAGGGCGTTCGATACTGGAAGATGCCGACAGTCATCACTACAGCGGCAAAGGGAGCTGGGATGGTCGGGTTGCTTTTTACTTAAAAGCAAATAAAGGCGATTATCGGTTAACGGCACATCTGGACACGACTGAAACGAAATTAAAAAATGCCTTTGGTCATTTAGGTGAAAAAGACCCGACTCGTTTTATCCGAGAAATCGACCCGCAAGCTTACTACCCGATATACGGAGATGATTCGACCACGGAAAGTGATGTGGATACGGAAGGGAAGTTTTATATCAAATTAGAGAAGGGCAAAAGTTACGGGTTATGGGGTAACTATAACTCCCAAATTACTGGCAATGAGTTTGCCAACTTTAACCGCAGTTTATATGGGGCAAAATTATATCACGAAAGTGAGCAGTCGACCCAGTATGGTGATACCCGCACATTAGCGACAGTGTTTTTATCGAATGGTGAAACCCGGGGCAGTCACAATGAATTAGCATCGACCGGTGGTAGTTTATACTTTTTAAAACATCAGCGTATAACCGAAGGAAGTTTAAAACTGTCGGTAGAAGTGCGTGACCGTAATACCGGTCGGGTACTGAGTACCAGCACCCTGACCGAAGGGGTTGATTATGAAGTGAACCAGTTTCAGGGTCGGGTGATGTTAACTAAAGCCCTGCCGATGACGACAAACGGGGGCACAGGTAGCTCAATTATCGAAAGCGGTAATCTGGTTGGGGGCGACCCGGTGTGGATTATTGCGGAATATGAATATTATTCAGACGGTTTTGACTTTGATGGTCAAAAAGTGTTTGGTGGTCGGGCTTATCACTGGTTAAACGACCATATTCGTATTGGCGGGACATATATCAGTGAAGACCAGGCAAGCGGTGAAACGTATGAGTTAAAAGGACTGGATGTGATTGTCAGACCGACGCAGGGAACACATACGCATTTTGAATATGCCAAAAGTAAGGCCGGGATGAGTGATATTTTTGTGTCGAGCAATGGTGGTCTGTCATTTAATCAGACGGTGTTATCGGGTGATACACGGGGAGCAGCATGGAAGATTAATCAAAAAATCGAATTCAGTGATTTGACCGGTGAGAATATCCCATTAAGTTTTACGGGTTACTATTCGATGCAGCAGAAAGGCTTTTCGTCCTTTGCTAAAGCCCGTAGCAGTGATTTAGAAGAGTGGGGTGGCGAATTACGTTATGACTTTGAGACGGATAAAAAAGGTATCTTACTGGGTTACAGTCGTGAAAAAGACAAGGCAAATTATGTCGAAAAAATCGCGCGTGCTCAATATTACACAACACTCGGTGACTTATATAAAACGGCGTTAGAGTTACAACAACGCAACACACATAATTATGGTGATGCTTCTACCCGTGAAACCTTAGTGGCGGCGAAACTGGAACGCTCGTTTTTTGACGGACGGGACAAAGGTTACATCATTCAGCAGCTGACGTTAGG
>NZ_JAFNNQ010000071.1:0-4127 GCF_026536675.1 Gilliamella sp. B2717
TAACCAGTCCTGAAAACATCCAGTTATCAACCGGTAACAGCGTAAGTGTCACCGCTGAAAAGCAGACTGATATCACGGCATTAAAAAACATCACACTAACATCGGGCGATGCGATAGGGTTATTTGCTCATAAATCGGGGATGAAGGTCTTTGCCAACCAGGGGGATATTGAAACACAAGCCCAAAATGCCAACCTTAATATGGCGGCTAAACAAGATGTCCACATAGACAGTGTAGACAGCAAAATGACATTAAGCGCTGACAAAACAATCGCCTTAATGTGTGGCGGTTCATACATTGAAATTAGCAAAAAAGGCATTGTACTGGGCACACCGGATAATGTGTACATGAAATGTAATGCGATGCAAAAAATGGGACCAAAAACATTAAATTACGAACCAATAAATGTACCTGCATTATTTACAGAACAAGACATGCAAGAAGGTTTAACGTTGATCTTAGAAACTGAAGATGGCTATCGAATCCCAATGACCAAGTATGTTGTACGGTTTAAAAATGGCGAATTAAGGCAAGGAAGATTAGACCGTGAAGGAAAAGTTGTATTAAAAAATGTGCCACAAGGAATGGAATATGCTTATGCCTATCCAGATCAAGACGATATTTTAGCTAAAGCAAATGCACAGCGATTACATAATGCAATAGAAGCCGGAAACGCAGAAAAAATGATTGATTATTTGTGTTTTGCGGAAGAAATTGTTGCAAAAACAATTGAAGTTTATAAACAAATCTATCATCAAGATCTGGTTAAAAATATAGAAAAATCAATTGGTCCTTACAATAACCACAAAGATCTCATTAATTTTCTGTTAGCTAAAGCTAATTCAATCAATAAAAACAATTAGGATTTAAAACAATGGATACTGTAGAGGATTATATCATTGTTGCTAGCCCTTCTTTAAGGTATGTAACACCTAATAGGACAATGTCCTTTTATTTAAAAAAAGTCAACCCCAATGCTAAAGATATAAAAGACTTATCTATTCGTTGGGTATGTATTAATCATACAAATAGAGAAAAAAGTAAACAGAGTAATTTTTTTGGACCACGTGGTGGTCCCGAATGGCTTAATGCAAAATGGAATCTGGTTGGTGTACATACTGTAATGTGTTACGTCAGGGAATCGTTGGGTGGTGAAGCCAAAATTTATCATTATGTACAACATGTGGTGAGTCAAGGTGATTGCTTGAGCTATGATCCAGCGACATTTGAAGAAACAGAAAACCCATTTGAATTTATCCACAACATTAAAAAACAAAATAATATAATTGAGACTTTAGAAAAATACAGTGAATTGGATGAAGAACAACAAGAAAAATATAATGAACGCAAAGAAAATAGGAAACAATTTTGCGATAAATTAGAAAATTTGTTAGAAAAAATACCATTAAGTCACAGAAATCATTTCAAAATGATGAGTGCCAGACACTATTCGTATGAATATCCTGATACCAACTCAATCCTACTACAAGTATGTTATTTTTATCATGAAAAAACAGTTTATTTATTAGATTGGACTAATCCCCTACAACAAGGGTGGTGTGGTGTATTTGAAGGTAAGGGAGATACAGAACAAGCTGCTCTGCTAGATGCCTTAGATGAATGGGAAAGTGATAATCGTTATCCAGAGGGCATATTAAAATGTCGATATTTAAGTGTTAGTCATCCAACACTTGAAATCCCTAAATATGATGGTGAAGGGTTACTTGTTTGGACTATAGAAGATCATAATTTTACTGAAGAATATCAATTTTCAACTGACGGCAAAACTTGGCTTGACAGTATTTCAACAGCCCTCACTTATCTTGCATTTGGTGCATTAATTGTTGCCGGCGCAATAACATTGTTTGTACCTTCGGGGCAAATAGCAACAGCAGCATTTTGGACTTATGGGTCAATAATATTATCGGCTACTGCAGGTATTAGCTCATCAGCTATCAATATAACGCAACGTTATAATAAAGGTTTTAGTAATTGGAAAGATGATGGTTTTGATGCATTAAATATTGTTGGCAATATGTTAGGCACTGGTGCGGGGCTAGCCTTGGCGAAATGGGGACCGCTTAAATTTTTATCCCAAGTAGGTACGAATACCATGAAAGTGAATGCCATTAAAGCGATGTTAATTGGTGAAGTAACGACAAATGGTGTGCAAGGTATTATGATTTCTACCGATATTGCGTCAGCTATTTACACAGTAATAGAAGATAAATCGCTTCCTCCTGATGAAAAACTATCAAAAATTATGACTTTAATTGGAGCAGGGGTGTTAACTGGCGCGTTAGTTTATCTCAATTTAAAAAACACTAAAGCAAATTTTGATTTTATAAAGAAAGATTCGAATTTAGTTCAAAAACTAAGTCGAGAAGAAATCGATGCCTTTATAAACGATCCAAATAGTATCATTATAGATCAACTAACAGAAATGGAAAAAAAATCAACAGGAGTTGCGCTACCAAAAGTTGAATTAGCCGATATGCCGCAAATGCGTGTCTCTGTTAAACAGTTGCAAGAGCAAAATTTATTACCATTAACGAATAATACAACTATCTCAATTGCTAACAACAATCTACCGAATGCTGTCATTCCTCCTGCTAATTATTTTCGGATATTAAATAGCACAATTAACAGTGAATTTTTCTTATCTAATGAACTTAATAAGCATATTAATTTAACTGATCCCTTTGAGGCAACAAGAGTCGCATTATTAAATTCAAACCCAGAAGGCAAAATACAAATCTTAGCCAGAAATGGTGATCAAAAGATCAGTAAAACGGTCGTTAATACCCGTATATATGAAGATAAACGTAGTAATCTACAAAGTTTACAGGCAGATATTAGGGAACGCGCGAATAACGATAATGGTTGGAAGAAAAAAGTTGCTATTTCAAAGGCAACTTGTACTATTCATGGCATGGACTTTGAAAGTGCTAAGGAATTTAATAATTTACCCTTTACATTAAAGCATGCGCTAAAAGAAAAGGTTGTTGTACAAGGCGAATTTACGGGTCAATCGGCGCCAATTAAGGTGGTTGATATCGAAGGGTATATTGCGACTTTGAAAAAATATTATCCTGATGAAAAAATGGATAAATCGACGGAAAGATTGATTGAACAATATCTTATAAAACATAAAGATAACTTATCCAATTTTGATGGAATGCCTGGTGCGCATGCTGAAATATTGGCGGTAGATGATGTGTTTAAACAACTGCATGCGAAAGATATAAAGCCAGAATTACATTTCAAGGATATTGACGTTTATACTGTCTATGTCAAAGACCCAAAAGATAAAGGACAATTTGGACAACCATTTGTAGCCTGTCGTAATTGTAGTGGTATATTAGATCCACTTATTAACGTGGTAACGAAGCGAAAAGGAGAGTAACCATGAGTAACAGAACCGATATTAAACCGTTTGATTTGCCGGTACGGGTTGAATTGAGCCATTTACAGGTTATTCAAGGCTTTTATTTTTTAAATGATGTGTTATTTAGTGGGCTGGCTTATGACCATCGAGAACAAAAGTTGCATAAAGTGTACCAAATGACCGAAGGTAAAATCACGGGGGAACAAGCGTTTGGTTTTTTTAAGCACAGCAGTGGGGTAAAAATCGATTTTGCGGTGATAGAAGATGATGTAGATTATGAATTTAGGAATTTAGTCTATTATCAAGGAGAACTGTTAAACGGGGTAACCTATGAATATTGTGATGGTTTTGTTTTAAGCGAATCATTATGGGTTGATGGCTGGGAAGTAGAATTGATAACTTGGTATGTTGATGGTTCAGGGTTAGTGCGCCGCTTTGAGTTAGATTACGATGAAAACAGAAGCAATTTTAAGTGGGATTATAAAAGGCTGATTAGCGTTGATTGTCGTAAAAAAGATATTAATACTGATTCAAGTTTTTCTGTGAGTGTAAACAATCAAAATCAGATTAATTCCTTTTATTTAAATACCAAGGATATAGCAAGCTTTGAAAAACTGGTTCAGTATGATGATCTTCCGTTACCGGCTAATAGTTTATCGGGATTACTGGCTTATTACCCTTTGGCGGAAGAAGTAAGTCTTAGTATTTTTAGTGATGAAAACTTTGAATATTTTGCTGC
>NZ_JAFNNQ010000072.1:0-4800 GCF_026536675.1 Gilliamella sp. B2717
TATCCCGACTTAATTCATTGATATCCTGTTTTTGCTGCTCTTTATTGCGGATGATTAACTCGCCTTTTTTCAACCGCCGATTTTGTCGTGCTTGAGTCACTATCACTGTTTTGATAAGCCGTTGTCGGTGCCATGCCCCCGGTAACGATACTGATCGAGACTTGTCTTACTTTTGTTTAGTGGATATTAGATAAAGGATAAATGAAAAGCTTAGAATTAACTTAAGTTTGAGCGGGAAGGTTTAAGAAAATATAGTGAATAACGGCATAGATTAACGACGAACTGCTAACCACAACAACTAATGAGGGTAGTTATTATGGTTAAAACACATTCTAAACTAAAATCAACCACAGACAAAACACCGGCACTACAACCCAATGAGCGATTCTATACTGTGGATTACGTGCCACAAGGCACAAAACCCAACCCCAAACCACAACTGACCATTAAAGGCAGGTGGCTGGAGCAATTTGGTTTTTATGCGGCTGCCCTGTTATCGTTAAGATTGAACAGGGCAAGTTGATGATAGAGATTGATTTGAAACTTTAAAACGATATAAAAGAACTCTATTCATTTTAATTGGCTATTTTCATAATTTATTTAATAATGATCTTAATTCTAAATTTTGACTAATAAACTATTTAATCTCCATTAATCCATACTTGTTCTACCCAATCTGCAAGATCTTCCCAAGAATCATTGCTATAGCCATCTGGTGTCCAATAATGTACTTTACCATTTGGAAGTAAACAATAATAGCTACCATCAGCTTCCGGCAATAAATGCACAAATCTTTAAATAAATCAACCAATATTATATTTATAACAAATATCTTTTGCGGTTACTTCTCCAGTATGAAGTTTATCAAATTCTTCTTTAGTAATTTCAGTTTTACATTCACCACCTGCTAATGAGCCAGATATACATGAAAATAAATATTTATCTCCAACCGGTTTTATTCTCCACCAACTAGCTCCTTTGGGATATTCATTTTCTTCAACTATTGGTTCTTTATACTCTAAAGGTTCTCCTTCAATTTCAACGGGAACTCCTCCAAAATTAAATGTTACTTTCGTCATTTTGATTTCCTTAGTAATTGTTCGTTAATTTTATTAAGATTTAGTATGGTTCCTTGAGGTTTATGTGAAAAATCCATCACAGCTTCAACAACACCTCCAGAGGTATAACCACCTGGTTTCCAAAATTTATTAGCTCCACTTTCATTACCTGAAGGCATCCTTAATCCAGAAATATTATTTTTTCTATAACAACTACTACTGTATCAGAATTACTTAAATAACCTTTATCTAGCCCTAATTTTTGTTCAACTATTCTTAAATCACCTTTTGATTCGAACATTACTCTTTCAAATTCAGACTTAGGTATAACAAAACCACCATCTGGACCATATGTTCCATGCTTACTTATTCCACTTTTTGACGTAAATCTAACTGCACCATCATCAAATTTAGCTAAATGTGCTCCAATTTCAGCTTTTGACATATAAGTACTTGGATCTGGACGAAATCCTTTTTCTTTAGCAAGAATTTTATTTATTTCTTCTTCACTTAAACCCGAAATATTTCCTGCAGTCCCCTTTCCAGCTATAATTTTACTCAGAAATTAAATCAGACATATGTTTAATGCTAATATCATTAGTATCCATTTTTAATTCATTACAAATACTAATTGCAATATCATATTCTTTCTTTGTAATCGGCACTTCGTATTCACTAATATGATCACAAATTGTATCAAAAGCTAACCCTCTTTCATTGCAATCAACATAATAAATAGCATCTTGTAAAAGATCGTTATCTAAGCGATTTTTAAATAATTCACCAAATTCTTTAATTTTATTATCTAAATATTGCATTTTTTACCTTTATTTTATTGGTTTATAAGTATTTGGGACAGGAGCTTTGTCAGGAAATGCCGTTATTATTTTTCCATTCGCTGGCTGATAGACAACTCTTATTCTTACCCCATCGCGAACCTCATAAGAAACCCACTTTGCAGGTTTACCTTTTCCCGTGTAAATACCGCCAGTACCTGTTTGTGCATACCATTGTGTATTAGTCGATGTCGCAATATCCCCTATTTCATGGACAATTTTGTCTGCAGACCAATCCTTAGGAAATGTGGTTTTACCAGGATTTCCTGGGTACATGTGTCCCCCCACTTGTTGGTCCATCTCCATATAATATATGCTGCTTAGCTTCAGGTGATAGAATATCGACGTACTTCTGATTTTCAGGCGATATTTTTGCACCCGTCTCCTTTCCAGCTTATCATCGGCCAACTGATGCTCGATCGGGGGCTGTTGATTATCAGGCTTGAGATATTGGTATAGATGTCAAAGTAAAATCCTCACTGTTTAAGGTAAGGAGCTTACTATCACATTTATATTTAAAAATAAAAAAATAACCCTGTTTTATATTTTATTGCATTCTCAACTTGAGTTAATAATTTAATTAACACTTCGCTATTATTTGACATTATTGTATTTTGAATAATATTTCTAGCAATTATAAGTTTATCAATATCGGTTATCTTTTCATCTTCATAATCATCAATATTTAGTCCTAATTCATTATTAAGTTGCTGAATAACATTACTCTTTAGAAGGTTGGCATAATTATCCTCATCAAGAGTTAACTCAATAAGATCACCATTGATACATTTATCAAAATCTAGGCGCTCCATTGCACTTGTATTTACTGGAACGGATATATATTTCATATTATTTATTCCTTTCTATATTAAAATGAGTTACCGCATTATATTCACCTTGATTTCGGCCAGCTTCTTTTCCATTCTCTAATAATTTGTTGTTAGGAATATTTCCATTCAAATCCAAATAAGCCCTTTTTCCCGAAATATTAGGGTTATAAATTCGGAAGTAGTTTCCAGATATATCCTCAACAACCTGTATACCTGTCGTTGGATTAGTATAAATTCTTTTCCCTTTTTCAGTTGTAGTTATTATTGGATTTGTACCTGCAAAATCATTAATAGCTTTATCAAGATTTCCTGTAGGCCAATTATTTGAATATTGTTCAGCCCTAGCAGCACCAACTGTTAGTTTTTCTGTATTTGTAGCACCATTCACCTTACCAGCATTAATCTCTTGTTCTTTTTTTACATGCTCACCAATTTGCTACTTTTGTTGGCTTTCTGATTGGTAGCCTGATTATCTAGTATTTTATCCTTAGTCTCTTTATAATTTCCACCACCTTGCTCGACATTTCCTTTGCCGTGTTGCGTTTCTAAGGCTGTTTTATCTAATGGTTTGTTGGCATCCGTTCCCTTTCCAGCTATTTGTTGCTTTTTTCCCTTACTAGCATCATTAGTGATTTTACTATAAGCCCCTAATGTAGCTAATTTAAGTCCATCTTCAAGGCTTAAACCTTCATTACGAATTTGATGAACAATTGCATTAACATCCGGACCTGAACCAAAAGCACCTAACACGCCATCCTTTATAAATTTTTCTTGTATTTGTGACTCAGATAAACCTTCTGCTCTCCATTCTTCTAATAGGATTAAACCTCTTATTTCAGCTAAATGGGGATTTCCAATCAAACCTGCTGGAGTCATATCCATTGATGAAGCATCATAAATATCCCAAAGATTTCGATTACCTCCAGCCTCTTTTTTTGCTTCTTCAACACCTCCAAGCATTGAATCATTATACCATGTTACAAGTTGCTCAAAATCTGCTTTTGTTAATTGCCCAGATTTATATAAATCAACTAATTTCTGACCTGCTTCCTGCTCTTTTTGATAATAATCATTATAAACTGCGGTTTTACATTCATCACTTTGACAGTTCATATATTGTTTTTGGAGCTGATCTATTTCATCATAACCAACAACATCTTTAATCCTTTCATAAAGCTTTTTGTTTTCCTTATTAAGCTTTTCAACACCTCGTTCATTACTTAACAAGTTATTTTCAACCGCATTCTTACCTGCTGCTATACCCGTGCTGACGTCACCAACATCACCGCCCACACTGGCAACCGCCAGTCCGGTGGCAAGTTGGGCTAAGGCACTGATGTTTTGTTTTTCTGCTTCGGTTAAGTCCTTAACGTCTTTTCCATAGAGCTGCTTGCGTATGATATCCGCAGCAAGTTCTCCGGTTACGGCACCAGCACCGCCGGCAAGTCCTGAGTTGCCTTGTAGTTCAGCTACCACCGCACCCAAAATCGCATGGGCAATAAGATTACCGGCTACATCATCGGTCTTCCAGTTTCCGTTTTCATCCTTATGACCGGTATGCTTTTTGATTTGCTCCGCGACCCAAGGCGCACTGGCACCGGCTAGTCCGCCTGTGATGTCACCGGTGATAATGCCAGTCACTATCGATATCGCACTGTCTATCCCTTTGCTAACATCACTCCCCATTCCGCCCAGATTTTTATTATTTTCTCTATTCGTTTTTAACTGCTCATCAACCGCAACGTAATAGAAGTAGTCTTTATTCTGATTATAATAATCCTCAACAGTTTTATATTTGGCTTTTTCTGCATCACTCAGCTTATTATAGGCCTTTTCCGCTTCCAGCTTTGATAACGCATCCTTATTTTTATCTACGTCATTTTGCGCCTGAATTCGGTCATACTTATTCATTACACTTTTTGCTTGCTGTGCTATGTCTTTGATAAGCTCGACCGTTTCTATTATGTCTAACTCTTTTTGCTTATCAAATATCTGTTTCAGCGGATTATTCGCACTCTCCGTATCCCGACTTAATTCATTGATATCCTGTTTTTGCTGCTCTTTATTGCGGATGAT
>NZ_JAFNNQ010000073.1:0-5143 GCF_026536675.1 Gilliamella sp. B2717
TGATAATCTCATGACCAAAATCCCTTAACGTGAGTTTTCGTTCCACTGAGCGTCAGACCCCGAAACCGCGACGCTTACAGCTGAAAGCGACCAGGTGCTCGGCGTGGCAAGACTCGCAGCGAACCCGTAGAAAGCCATGCTCCAGCCGCCCGCATTGGAGAAATTCTTCAAATTCCCGTTGCACATAGCCCGGCAATTCCTTTCCCTGCTCTGCCATAAGCGCAGCGAATGCCGGGTAATACTCGTCAACGATCTGATAGAGAAGGGTTTGCTCGGGTCGGTGGCTCTGGTAACGACCAGTATCCCGATCCCGGCTGGCCGTCCTGGCCGCCACATGAGGCATGTTCCGCGTCCTTGCAATACTGTGTTTACATACAGTCTATCGCTTAGCGGAAAGTTCTTTTACCCTCAGCCGAAATGCCTGCCGTTGCTAGACATTGCCAGCCAGTGCCCGTCACTCCCGTACTAACTGTCACGAACCCCTGCAATAACTGTCACGCCCCCCTGCAATAACTGTCACGAACCCCTGCAATAACTGTCACGCCCCCAAACCTGCAAACCCAGCAGGGGCGGGGGCTGGCGGGGTGTTGGAAAAATCCATCCATGATTATCTAAGAATAATCCACTAGGCGCGGTTATCAGCGCCCTTGTGGGGCGCTGCTGCCCTTGCCCAATATGCCCGGCCAGAGGCCGGATAGCTGGTCTATTCGCTGCGCTAGGCTACACACCGCCCCACCGCTGCGCGGCAGGGGGAAAGGCGGGCAAAGCCCGCTAAACCCCACACCAAACCCCGCAGAAATACGCTGGAGCGCTTTTAGCCGCTTTAGCGGCCTTTCCCCCTACCCGAAGGGTGGGGGCGCGTGTGCAGCCCCGCAGGGCCTGTCTCGGTCGATCATTCAGCCCGGCTCATCCTTCTGGCGTGGCGGCAGACCGAACAAGGCGCGGTCGTGGTCGCGTTCAAGGTACGCATCCATTGCCGCCATGAGCCGATCCTCCGGCCACTCGCTGCTGTTCCCTTGCCCGCACCCGCTGAATTTCGGCATTGATTCGCGCTCGTTGTTCTTCGAGCTTGGCCAGCCGATCCGCCGCCTTGTTGCTCCCCTTAACCATCTTGACACCCCATTGTTAATGTGCTGTCTCGTAGGCTATCATGGAGGCACAGCGGCGGCAATCCCGACCCTACTTTGTAGGGGAGGGCGCACTTACCGGTTTCTCTTCGAGAAACTGGCCTAACGGCCACCCTTCGGGCGGTGCGCTCTCCGAGGGCCATTGCATGGAGCCGAAAAGCAAAAGCAACAGCGAGGCAGCATGGCGATTTATCACCTTACGGCGAAAACCGGCAGCAGGTCGGGCGGCCAATCGGCCAGGGCCAAGGCCGACTACATCCAGCGCGAAGGCAAGTATGCCCGCGACATGGATGAAGTCTTGCACGCCGAATCCGGGCACATGCCGGAGTTCGTCGAGCGGCCCGCCGACTACTGGGATGCTGCCGACCTGTATGAACGCGCCAATGGGCGGCTGTTCAAGGAGGTCGAATTTGCCCTGCCGGTCGAGCTGACCCTCGACCAGCAGAAGGCGCTGGCGTCCGAGTTCGCCCAGCACCTGACCGGTGCCGAGCGCCTGCCGTATACGCTGGCCATCCATGCCGGTGGCGGCGAGAACCCGCACTGCCACCTGATGATCTCCGAGCGGATCAATGACGGCATCGAGCGGCCCGCCGCTCAGTGGTTCAAGCGGTACAACGGCAAGACCCCGGAGAAGGGCGGGGCACAGAAGACCGAAGCGCTCAAGCCCAAGGCATGGCTTGAGCAGACCCGCGAGGCATGGGCCGACCATGCCAACCGGGCATTAGAGCGGGCTGGCCACGACGCCCGCATTGACCACAGAACACTTGAGGCGCAGGGCATCGAGCGCCTGCCCGGTGTTCACCTGGGGCCGAACGTGGTGGAGATGGAAGGCCGGGGCATCCGCACCGACCGGGCAGACGTGGCCCTGAACATCGACACCGCCAACGCCCAGATCATCGACTTACAGGAATACCGGGAGGCAATAGACCATGAACGCAATCGACAGAGTGAAGAAATCCAGAGGCATCAACGAGTTAGCGGAGCAGATCGAACCGCTGGCAAAGGAAATCGGGGCAGAGGTCGATAGTGGTGGGGCGCTCAAGCACATACAGGACTGCATCGAGCGCCTTTGGAAGGTATCCATCATCGCCCAGAATGGCCGCAAGCGGCAGGGGTTTCGGCTGCTGTCGGAGTACGCCAGCGACGAGGCGGACGGGCGCCTGTACGTGGCCCTGAACCCCTTGATCGCGCAGGCCGTCATGGGTGGCGGCCAGCATGTGCGCATCAGCATGGACGAGGTGCGGGCGCTGGACAGCGAAACCGCCCGCCTGCTGCACCAGCGGCTGTGTGGCTGGATCGACCCCGGCAAAACCGGCAAGGCTTCCATAGATACCTTGTGCGGCTATGTCTGGCCGTCAGAGGCCAGTGGTTCGACCATGCGCAAGCGCCGCCAGCGGGTGCGCGAGGCGTTGCCGGAGCTGGTCGCGCTGGGCTGGACGGTAACCGAGTTCGCGGCGGGCAAGTACGACATCACCCGGCCCAAGGCGGCAGGCTGACCCCCCCCACTCTATTGTAAACAAGACATTTTTATCTTTTATATTCAATGGCTTATTTTCCTGCTAATTGGTAATACCATGAAAAATACCATGCTCAGAAAAGGCTTAACAATATTTTGAAAAATTGCCTACTGAGCGCTGCCGCACAGCTCCATAGGCCGCTTTCCTTGCTTTGCTTCCAGATGTATGCTATTCTGCTCCTGCAGCTAATGGATCACCGCAAACAGGTTACTCGCCTGGGGATTCCCTTTCGACCCGAGCATCCGTATGATACTCATGCTCGATTATTATTATTATAGAAGCCCCCATGAATAAATCGCTCATCATTTTCGGCATCGTCAACATAACCTCGGACAGTTTCTCCGATGGAGGCCGGTATCTGGCGCCAGACGCAGCCATTGCGCAGGCGCGTAAGCTGATGGCCGAGGGGGCAGATGTGATCGACCTCGGTCCGGCATCCAGCAATCCCGACGCCGCGCCTGTTTCGTCCGACACAGAAATCGCGCGTATCGCGCCGGTGCTGGACGCGCTCAAGGCAGATGGCATTCCCGTCTCGCTCGACAGTTATCAACCCGCGACGCAAGCCTATGCCTTGTCGCGTGGTGTGGCCTATCTCAATGATATTCGCGGTTTTCCAGACGCTGCGTTCTATCCGCAATTGGCGAAATCATCTGCCAAACTCGTCGTTATGCATTCGGTGCAAGACGGGCAGGCAGATCGGCGCGAGGCACCCGCTGGCGACATCATGGATCACATTGCGGCGTTCTTTGACGCGCGCATCGCGGCGCTGACGGGTGCCGGTATCAAACGCAACCGCCTTGTCCTTGATCCCGGCATGGGGTTTTTTCTGGGGGCTGCTCCCGAAACCTCGCTCTCGGTGCTGGCGCGGTTCGATGAATTGCGGCTGCGCTTCGATTTGCCGGTGCTTCTGTCTGTTTCGCGCAAATCCTTTCTGCGCGCGCTCACAGGCCGTGGTCCGGGGGATGTCGGGGCCGCGACACTCGCTGCAGAGCTTGCCGCCGCCGCAGGTGGAGCTGACTTCATCCGCACACACGAGCCGCGCCCCTTGCGCGACGGGCTGGCGGTATTGGCGGCGCTGAAAGAAACCGCAAGAATTCGTTAACTGCACATTCGGGATATTTCTCTATATTCGCGCTTCATCAGAAAACTGAAGGAACCTCCATTGAATCGAACTAATATTTTTTTTGGTGAATCGCATTCTGACTGGTTGCCTGTCAGAGGCGGAGAATCTGGTGATTTTGTTTTTCGACGTGGTGACGGGCATGCCTTCGCGAAAATCGCACCTGCTTCCCGCCGCGGTGAGCTCGCTGGAGAGCGTGACCGCCTCATTTGGCTCAAAGGTCGAGGTGTGGCTTGCCCCGAGGTCATCAACTGGCAGGAGGAACAGGAGGGTGCATGCTTGGTGATAACGGCAATTCCGGGAGTACCGGCGGCTGATCTGTCTGGAGCGGATTTGCTCAAAGCGTGGCCGTCAATGGGGCAGCAACTTGGCGCTGTTCACAGCCTATCGGTTGATCAATGTCCGTTTGAGCGCAGGCTGTCGCGAATGTTCGGACGCGCCGTTGATGTGGTGTCCCGCAATGCCGTCAATCCCGACTTCTTACCGGACGAGGACAAGAGTACGCCGCAGCTCGATCTTTTGGCTCGTGTCGAACGAGAGCTACCGGTGCGGCTCGACCAAGAGCGCACCGATATGGTTGTTTGCCATGGTGATCCCTGCATGCCGAACTTCATGGTGGACCCTAAAACTCTTCAATGCACGGGTCTGATCGACCTTGGGCGGCTCGGAACAGCAGATCGCTATGCCGATTTGGCACTCATGATTGCTAACGCCGAAGAGAACTGGGCAGCGCCAGATGAAGCAGAGCGCGCCTTCGCTGTCCTATTCAATGTATTGGGGATCGAAGCCCCCGACCGCGAACGCCTTGCCTTCTATCTGCGATTGGACCCTCTGACTTGGGGTTGATGTTCATGCCGCCTGTTTTTCCTGCTCATTGGCACGTTTCGCAACCTGTTCTCATTGCGGACACCTTTTCCAGCCTCGTTTGGAAAGTTTCATTGCCAGACGGGACTCCTGCAATCGTCAAGGGATTGAAACCTATAGAAGACATTGCTGATGAACTGCGCGGGGCCGACTATCTGGTATGGCGCAATGGGAGGGGAGCAGTCCGGTTGCTCGGTCGTGAGAACAATCTGATGTTGCTCGAATATGCCGGGGAGCGAATGCTCTCTCACATCGTTGCCGAGCACGGCGACTACCAGGCGACCGAAATTGCAGCGGAACTAATGGCGAAGCTGTATGCCGCATCTGAGGAACCCCTGCCTTCTGCCCTTCTCCCGATCCGGGATCGCTTTGCAGCTTTGTTTCAGCGGGCGCGCGATGATCAAAACGCAGGTTGTCAAACTGACTACGTCCACGCGGCGATTATAGCCGATCAAATGATGAGCACTTTTAAAGTTCTGCTATGTGGTGCGGTATTATCCCGTGTTGACGCCGGG
>NZ_JAFNNQ010000074.1:0-5273 GCF_026536675.1 Gilliamella sp. B2717
GAACCTCCGACCCACTGGTCCCAAACCAGTTGCGCTACCAAGCTGCGCTACTCGCCGTTAGGATGCGCATAATACTGCGCTAACCTCGATGTGTCAAGAGTTTCACCTAAAAATTATGATGATAATTTTTTATTTTGTAAAAGGGGCTGGTGTTTTGCCAATACGTTGATAAAATTCGGTAACAAATTCTTCATAACGTTTGTTAGCAACCGCTTCTCGAATCTCTGCCATTAAACGTTGATAATAGCGTAAATTGTGAATAGTGTTGAGTCGAGCACCTAAAATTTCACCACATTTATCTAAATGATGAAGATAAGATTTTGTGTAATTTTTACAGGTATAACAATCACACTCAGGATCAAGTGGTGTTGTGTCATCTTTATATTTGGCATTACGAATCTTAATAACGCCGTTGGTTACAAAAAGATGTCCATTACGAGCATTTCGGGTTGGCATGACACAGTCAAACATGTCGATACCACGACGTACGCCTTCAACTAAATCTTCAGGTTTGCCAACGCCCATTAGATAACGCGGTTTATCAGCCGGTAATTGAGGGCAAGTGCCTTCTAAGATACGATGCATATCCGCTTTCGGTTCACCAACGGCTAATCCACCCACAGCATATCCGTCAAAGCCTATTTCGGTTAATCCTTTAATGGATATGTCACGTAATTCTTGATGTATACCACCTTGAACTATACCGAATAATGCATTCTTATTACCAAGTTCATCAAAACGTTGACGGCTTCGTTTTGCCCAGCGTAATGACATTTCCATCGATTTTTTGACATAGTCCCACTCCGCAGGAAAAGGCGCACATTCATCAAAAATCATCACAATATCAGAACCAAGGTCGTATTGAATTTCCATTGAAATTTCAGGCGATAAAAAGATTGAATCGCCATTAATTGGATTACGAAAATAAACGCCTTCTTCTTTAATTTTACGAATATCACCTAAACTAAAAACTTGAAACCCACCAGAATCGGTTAAAATAGGGCCATGCCATTGCATAAAATCATGTAAATCACCATGTTTACGCATAATCTCTTGTCCGGGTCGTAACCATAGATGAAAGGTATTACCTAATAAGATTTGGGCTCCAGTTGCGGCGACTTCTTCAGGTGTCATCCCTTTTACAGTACCATAAGTACCAACAGGCATAAATGCAGGTGTTTCAACGGTGTATTCGACGCCACGGCGATCGAATTTCATACGTCCTCGACGAGCAAGTCCGTCAGTATTATCTAATTCAAATTTCATGTCTTGTTAACCTCGTGCGACCAAATAAACAGTTTGGCGCAAATTATTGATATAATACGTCGTCGTATTATTAAATTTCGGCGCCTAGTTTATCGTGATCACTTGCAATAGACAACATTTGGAGAGATTTTAAAAATTTTGAGATACATTATTCTATCATTGTCATTTTTAATTTTATTCATGATAACAGGTTGTCAAAGCCAACTTAATAAACCGCAATTTATTCTTTCTTCTAAACAAATTGTCGCGTTATCTGAGCAGGATATCCTAAAATTTAACGAACAAGTTTGTCGTGATGAAGATAAGCAATCTATTGTGCTAGCTCATGATCATGTGATGAGTCAACGACTTCATCGTCTTATTCAATATCTGCCTAACACGATTAATCATCTTCAATTAAATTATAAAGTTTATCTCAATACAAAGCCTAATGCTTGGTCATCAGCAAATGGTTGTATACGCTTAAACAGCGGATTGATTAAACTGTTAACCGATGATGAGCTATTGGCGGTAATTGCTCATGAACAAGGACACATTGCGCTAAAACATGCGATACACTCATTCCAACATGCCCCTTATATTGAAATTTATGATAAAGCGAATAAAACAGTTGTAATGATAAGAAACGAGACCGCTCAGCAAAATGAAATTGATGCGGATAATTATGCGATCGAGATGTTACGTAAACAAAAATTAAACTCTGCCGCACTGATTAGCATGCTGATGAAAATGCCGGTACATAATGATGTCGATTTAACATCGCATCCTGCAATATCAACACGAATTAATCATATTTCACAAAAACTGAAGAATATTAAGTAATAATGTTTTCTTCGTTTGCCAATCAATGGGTAAATGGTTACTACTTCGATTGGCAAATTTTAAAAACTCACCAATTAAATTTGTTTGCCAGTAATAAACATCGCATCACCATAGCTAAAAAAACGATATTTTTCGTTAACGGCTTGTTGATAAGCATTCATTGTATTTTCATAACCAGCAAAGGCTGAAACTAACATAATTAATGTCGATTCGGGTAAATGAAAATTTGTGATTAATGCATCGATCACATTAAACTGGTAGCCGGGATAAATAAAAATCTGAGTGTCGGCAAAAAAAGGCGCAATAGTGCCTGTTTTTTGGGCGGCACTTTCAAGTGCTCTAACCGATGTTGTGCCCACGGCGATAACTTTATTACCACGAGCTTTACAAGCTAACACTGCCTCAACAACTGTTTCGGGGACTTCTGCATACTCGGCATGCATTATATGCGATTCAATATTTTCAACTCTTACGGGCTGAAATGTACCTGCACCAACATGCAAAGTAACAAAAGCCATTTCAACGCCTTTATCTTTCAATTTTTTTAATAGAGGTTCATCAAAATGGAGCCCCGCAGTAGGTGCAGCAACTGCACCAGGCACTTTACTGTAAACAGTTTGATAAACTTCACGGTCTTGTTCATCATCAGGGCGATCAATATAAGGAGGTAAAGGAATATGACCAATTTTATTTAAAATAGTCAATACATCATCAGGAAATTGAAGTTCAAATAAAGTATCATGTCTTGCCACCATAATCACCTTAATTGAATCATCATCTCCTAATAAAAGTTCGGTACCTTCTTTAGGTGATTTTGATGCTTTTATATGGGCAAGGGCACGATTATCATTCAAAATTCGTTCAACTAAAATTTCAATTTTTCCTCCCGAAACTTTTTTACCAAATAAACGGGCAGGAATAACTTTAGTATTATTAAAAACAAGTAAATCACCGGGATTAATTTTATTGATAATATCGGTGAAAACTCCGTGTTCAATCTTTCCTGTATGACCATTTAAAGATAAAAGTCGACAGTCACTTCTTGTTTGAGAAGGGTGCTTTGCAATAAGTTCTTTGGGAAGTAAAAAATTAAAGTCGGATAGTTTCATAATAGCTATGTCTGAAAAAAATAGGCATTAGTCTAAATCTCATAATACCAGTAAGCAAGTAATTATTTATTGCTTATTATTAAAGTTAGTTTAAAATTTTCGCTGCCTAGCTAAGGTTAGGAATAAAGTAATTATATTTAAAATAAGGAAAACAAAATGAAAAATCTCAAAAATACATTATCCATTGCGCTTCCTTTGGTTGCAGCAATGTCATTAGTCGGTTGTAACAGTATAGATAATATGACTGATCTAGGTATGCGTGGCATTCAAGCAGCAACACTTAGTGACGATGAAATAAAAACACTCAGCGCTAATGCATGTGCTCAAATGGATTCAAAAGCAAAAATTGCGTCTGCCAACAGTGCTTATACTAAACGATTGAATAAAATTGCCAAAACACTTGGCTATAACATAAATGGAACACCTATCACATATAAAGTATATCTAACTAAAGATATCAATGCATGGGCAATGGCTAACGGTTGTGTCCGTGTTTATAGTGGTTTAATGGATAACATGAATGACAATGAAATTCAGGGTGTTTTAGGGCATGAATTAGGCCATGTTGCTTTAGGGCACACTAAAAAAGCAATGCAAGTTGCTTATGCTACCGAGATAGCGCGTGATGCTGTTGCTTCATCTGGGAACGCGGCGGTAACTGCGCTATCAAAATCTAAATTAGGAGCTTTAGCCACCGCTGTGGTTAACTCTCAATTTTCACAAAAACAAGAAAAAGACGCTGATAACTACTCTTTTGACTTCTTAATTAAGAAAAACATTAATCCAGTAGGGCTTGCAACGAGTTTTGAAAAACTTGGTGGTGGTAATTCTGACTTATTAAGTAGTCATCCTTCTTCATCAGATCGTGCGGCTAATATCCGTAAAAAGATTGCCAGATTGAAAAAATAATATCGAGTCAATAATTGAGTCAAAAGCACCTAATTTGTTGGTGCTTTTTGTTTTTATGTAAATTGAAATTTCAAGACGGATTCAATAATATTAATCAATAGACATCCAGAAGATATACTTCATTTCTTTACCTATCATCTCGCATTTACAAACTACTTATTTTTACTATTTAGTCATGTCATTACAGGATTATTGTAAATAACTATCTATTTATCAGATTGTTAAAATAATTTAATGCTTCTTTTCATACTTCACTAAGCAAAATTAAAAATAGTTATACTTAAATTAATAGGTTTTATTGATTTTAATTGTTTAAATTGATCGTTTTTTACGATCAATGTATAATTGTGAAAATATTTGAAAATTATCTGTAAAAAACGCTTGTTTTGTTAATTTTTCTGATCATTAAAAACGAATAGAGATGAAATGAATGTGCAACATTTAAAAATTTTTACTCATCCGAAAGTTTGGTTGTAATTGAATTCTTTATCTTAATTTATTAAATGGATTTGTATCAGTAATGCATTAATTGAAAACAAATTTTTTTGATTTTTTTAAAATTTTGCTGATTAATTTACAAAGTTAAATATCCAATAGTGTCTAATCAAGATCAATAAGCAAAATTATGTAATTAAATATTGATATTGTTATTAATTAGCATCTGTTTTTTTAATTTTAAAAGTAATGAGTACATGTTTTTATACGTAATTAATCTTAATAAAAATAGTTATATGCGGTAATGATAGTTTTTTGCGATCATGTTGTTATGTATTGATCGTTTTTTGTGATCAATATATAATTGCGAAAATATTTGAAAAAAATATGTAAAAAAATTTTTGTTTTGTTAAATTGCCCGCTTCTCAAAAAATCGTTTTGAATCAAGGGATAAGAAGTTTATGTTCAAAATTTATCATTTTTGCTAGCCCAAAAATTGAGTAATAAGTTGAACTATTGTTTCATTAATTAGGTGTTTTTCTTTTAAAAAAACAATTGATTATAAATTATTGTTTTGATTGGTCAGCAGAATAACAATTTAGTCAATAAAACCTAATAAATAAATTTAATTATAAAAAAATAAAGCAATTGACCTTAAAAAGAAAGGAAATAAAGTAGATGAAAAAACATAACTGGACCCGGCATTTACCTTGTCTGGGGATAAGTGCTGCT
>NZ_JAFNNQ010000075.1:0-7081 GCF_026536675.1 Gilliamella sp. B2717
GCGTCAGAGGCAGAAAACGTTGCTTAACGTGAGTTTTCGTTCCACTGAGCGTCAGACCCCGTTAATATCTATTCGAAGCGAATGCAGATTGAAGAAACCTTCCGAGACTTGAAAAGTCCTGCCTACGGACTAGGCCTACGCCATAGCCGAACGAGCAGCTCAGAGCGTTTTGATATCATGCTGCTAATCGCCCTGATGCTTCAACTAACATGTTGGCTTGCGGGCGTTCATGCTCAGAAACAAGGTTGGGACAAGCACTTCCAGGCTAACACAGTCAGAAATCGAAACGTACTCTCAACAGTTCGCTTAGGCATGGAAGTTTTGCGGCATTCTGGCTACACAATAACAAGGGAAGACTCACTCGTGGCTGCAACCCTGCTTACTCAAAATCTATTCACACATGGTTACGTTTTGGGGAAATTATGAGGGGATCTCTCAGTGCTCAGCATGTTTGAGTGCTTTACTCGCCGCGGGTTGAGAAATATGTAAAACTTCAGCCGCACGCGTTAAGGAACCACAAGTCATTACAGCATAAAAGATATCGAGATGTCTTAATTTCATTCCATGTAGCCTACTGATTATTTATTTCTACGGACTATTCTAACGAATAAAGTATAAATAATCAGATATACTCGTCATAATTCAAATTTTGGTTTAGTTGTCACGAGAATTAATTCGTAAACGTGCAAGCTAAATAGATTGACTAGGGGAATATACGGGGTAAGAAAGCGGCTCGGCATACTGCCCTATAATAAATTGTTAGGAGAAGTACGCCGAGTAGTGTGTAGCTATTAGGTAAAGTATGTACCAATTTCAATAAATATTTTAATTAAGATACTGTTTGAAATATCAACAATAAAGGCACCGACCATAGGAACGACAAGGAAAGCTTTATGTGATGGTCCAAATGCTTTTGTGACTGTTTGCATATTCGCAATTGCTGTTGGTGTTGCTCCCATACCAAAGCCACAGTGACCCGCGCTGATCACGACAGCATCATAATCTTTGCCCATCATTTTGAAGGTGACAAAGCAGGCAAATAGCACCATGACAACAGTTTGTACAGCAATGATAATTAATACTGGCCCTGCCATGCTTGCCAATTGACCAAATTTTAATGACATTAACGCCATTGCCAAGAAAAGCGATAAAGCAACGCTACCTAATACATCGACGGTCGGCTCAAACACTTCGTGTTTAAATACATGAGTCAGTGTATTACGGATAATAATACCGACAAATAAACACCAGACAAAAGTAGGCAGTTGCAGAAAAGTATCTTTAAACAATGCACTGATATAGCCACCAACAACAATACAGATAATCAGCATTGAAATGGTTTCAATAACGTTATTTGCATTGATTTTTCTTTTGACGCTTGGTTGCTCAAAAGCTTCAACGATAGTGTCGCGCTCTTGCTCGGTTGTTTTAGGAATAGAGACCTTTTTCAAAAGATGACGGGCAACAGGGCCGCCAACTAAACCACCCAACACTAATCCAAGTGTTGCACAAGCCATCGCTAATTCAACGGCGCCTGTTACACCATATTTATCAGCGAGAATAGGGCCCCATGCTCCGGCATTACCATGACCACCTGTTAGAGTAATTGAACCTGCAATTAAGCCAATAAATGGACTTTCATTCATCATGACAGCCATACTCATGCCGACAGTATTTTGAATGGCGATTAGGATCGTTACTGCAATAGTTAATAGAACTAACGGCTTTCCTCCTTTAATCAGTCGAGAAAAGTCAGAACTTAGCCCGATAGAGGAAAAGAATGTGAGCATTAATAAACTTTGCAATGAAGCATCAAAAGTAAACGAATAACCTGATGTTTTATCAATAATTAACAGAACAATTGCAACAATAAAGCCACCAACGACGGCTTCTGGTATGTGGTTTTTTTGTAGGAACGGGGTAAATTTTACGACAAACATTCCTATGAGTAGCGCGATACATGCGACTAATAATGTATAACTGGCATCTAGGATCATTTTTTTACCTCTATTAGTTTACCAGAATTTTCACTATAACAATTTAACAATAGTGAAAAATGAAGTTACTTTGGTTAACTAATCTTTAACAATGAGTTTTATTAGGGTATCCATAACTTTTAGTTAATAGGGTCATAATTTTAGTGTGATCTTAATCATGAAATATTAAAAAGATTAAAATAACAACAATGGTATTTAATGATGGGTAAACCTAAATACCATGCGGGATCCGCACTATTTTCGGTGATAGCAAAAAATAAAAAAGTATAAATAATAAACAAAATTATAAGAGAAGGAGAACATGATAAGCGCAGGCCGAGCAATTTAAAGAAGTGTGATATACAACATAAAACAGCAGCATGACCTTTCTATATTTCGTTGCTTATCGAAGTGTTAATTTTCGGGTGGATTACTCTGTTTGTTGATTAATAACGGAGAAAAATATGATTGCTGTAATATTTGAGGTGCAAATACAACCCGACCAACAAACTCGCTATTTGACTTTAGCTGAGGAGTTAAGACCACTATTAAGTCATGTAGCTGGTTTTATTTCAATTGAACGTTTTCAAAGTCTAGCTACAGAAGGAAAAATGTTATCGCTATCTTGGTGGGAAAACGAATACGCAGTTCTGCAATGGAAAAATCATGTTTTACATGCGAAAGCTCAACAAGAAGGGCGAGAGTCAATATTTGATTTTTACAAAATTAGTATTGCTCATATTACTCGCGAATATTCATTTAAAAAGGACAAGGATAATGTTTGATGTTCACGTTGTTTTAGATAATCAAATAGGACAATTAGCATTACTAGGAAAAACATTAGGTAATAAAGGTATTGGATTGGAAGGGGGAGGGATATTTACGGTTGGTGATGAATGCCATGCTCATTTTCTTGTTGAACAAGGAAAGGAAGCTAAAATAGCGCTAGAGCAAGCTGGACTGTTAGTACTTGCGATCCGGACACCATTAATTCGTAAGTTAAAACAGGAAAAACCGGGGGAACTTGGCGAAATAGCACGAGTATTGGCGGAGAATAACATTAATATTTTAGTGCAATACAGTGACCATGCTAACCAACTGATATTAATAACGGACAATGATAGTATGGCTGCATCTGTTACGCTCCCTTGGGCAATAAAGTGAACTTGCGATGGCTAATTTAATACGAAAAGAGGTTACCTTTGAGTCCTCAATAGCCGCGATAGGGGCGGCTATGTCTGACATTTCACGAGTTAAAATACTCAGTGCTTTGATGGATGGGCGAGCTTGGACGGCCACTGAGCTAAGTTCTGTGGCGAATATATCAGCTTCAACGGCGAGCAGTCATTTATCTAAATTATTAGATTGCCAGCTAATCACAGTAGTAGCTCAAGGCAAGCATCGTTATTTTCGGCTAGCAGGAAAAGATATTGCTGAATTGATGGAAAGTATGATGGGGATCTCCTTAAACCATGGCGTACATGCCAAAGTTTCCACGCCAGTGCATTTACGAAAAGCACGTACTTGCTATGATCATTTAGCTGGCGAAGTTGCCGTTAAGATCTATGATTCCCTTTGTCAACAGCAATGGATCACTGAAAATGGTTCAATGATCACATTAAGTGGTATTCAATATTTTCATGAAATGGGAATTGACGTTCCTTCCAAACATTCACGTAAAATCTGTTGTGCGTGTTTAGATTGGAGTGAACGCCGTTTCCATTTAGGTGGGTACGTTGGAGCCGCATTATTTTCGCTTTATGAATCTAAAGGGTGGTTAACTCGACATCTTGGTTACCGTGAAGTTACCATCACGGAAAAAGGTTATGCTGCTTTTAAGACCCACTTTCACATTTAAGTTGTTTTTCTAATCCGCATATGATCAATTCAAGGCCGAATAAGAAGGCTGGCTCTGCACCTTGGTGATCAAATAATTCGATAGCTTGTCGTAATAATGGCGGCATACTATCAGTAGTAGGTGTTTCCCTTTCTTCTTTAGCGACTTGATGCTCTTGATCTTCCAATACGCAACCTAAAGTAAAATGCCCCACAGCGCTGAGTGCATATAATGCATTCTCTAGTGAAAAACCTTGTTGGCATAAAAAGGCTAATTGATTTTCGAGAGTTTCATACTGTTTTTCTGTAGGCCGTGTACCTAAATGTACTTTTGCTCCATCGCGATGACTTAGTAAAGCACATCTAAAACTTTTAGCGTTATTACGTAAAAAATCTTGCCAGCTTTCCCCTTCTAAAGGGCAAAAGTGAGTATGGTGCCTATCTAACATCTCAATGGCTAAGGCGTCGAGCAAAGCCCGCTTATTTTTTACATGCCAATACAATGTAGGCTGCTCTACACCTAGCTTCTGGGCGAGTTTACGGGTTGTTAAACCTTCGATTCCGACCTCATTAAGCAGCTCTAATGCGCTGTTAATCACTTTACTTTTATCTAATCTAGACATCATTAATTCCTAATTTTTGTTGACACTCTATCATTGATAGAGTTATTTTACCACTCCATATCAGTGATAGAGAAAAGTGAAATGAATAGTTCGACAAAGATCGCATTGGTAATTACGTTACTCGATGCCATGGGGATTGGCCTTATCATGCCAGTCTTGCCAACGTTATTACGTGAATTTATTGCTTCGGAAGATATCGCTAACCACTTTGGCGTATTGCTTGCACTTTATGCGTTAATGCAGGTTATCTTTGCTCCTTGGCTTGGAAAAATGTCTGACCGATTTGGTCGGCGCCCAGTGCTGTTGTTGTCATTAATAGGCGCATCGCTGGATTACTTATTGCTGGCTTTTTCAAGTGCGCTTTGGATGCTGTATTTAGGCCGTTTGCTTTCAGGGATCACAGGAGCTACTGGGGCTGTCGCGGCATCGGTCATTGCCGATACCACCTCAGCTTCTCAACGCGTGAAGTGGTTCGGTTGGTTAGGGGCAAGTTTTGGGCTTGGTTTAATAGCGGGGCCTATTATTGGTGGTTTTGCAGGAGAGATTTCACCGCATAGTCCCTTTTTTATCGCTGCGTTGCTAAATATTGTCACTTTCCTTGTGGTTATGTTTTGGTTCCGTGAAACCAAAAATACACGTGATAATACAGATACCGAAGTAGGGGTTGAGACGCAATCGAATTCGGTATACATCACTTTATTTAAAACGATGCCCATTTTGTTGATTATTTATTTTTCAGCGCAATTGATAGGCCAAATTCCCGCAACGGTGTGGGTGCTATTTACCGAAAATCGTTTTGGATGGAATAGCATGATGGTTGGCTTTTCATTAGCGGGTCTTGGTCTTTTACACTCAGTATTCCAAGCCTTTGTGGCAGGAAGAATAGCCACTAAATGGGGCGAAAAAACGGCAGTACTGCTCGGATTTATTGCAGATAGTAGTGCATTTGCCTTTTTAGCGTTTATATCTGAAGGTTGGTTAGTTTTCCCTGTTTTAATTTTATTGGCTGGTGGTGGGATCGCTTTACCTGCATTACAGGGAGTGATGTCTATCCAAACAAAGAGTCATCAGCAAGGTGCTTTACAGGGATTATTGGTGAGCCTTACCAATGCAACCGGTGTTATTGGCCCATTACTGTTTGCTGTTATTTATAATCATTCACTACCAATTTGGGATGGCTGGATTTGGATTATTGGTTTAGCGTTTTACTGTATTATTATCCTGCTATCGATGACCTTCATGTTAACCCCTCAAGCTCAGGGGAGTAAACAGGAGACAAGTGCTTAGTTATTTCGTCACCAAATGATGTTATTCCGCGAAATATAATGACCCTCTTGATAACCCAAGAGGGCATTTTTTACGATAAAGAAGATTTAGCTTCAAATAAAACCTATCTATTTTATTTATCTTTCAAGCTCAATAAAAAGCCGCGGTAAATAGCAATAAATTGGCCTTTTTTATCGGCAAGCTCTTTTAGGTTTTTCGCATGTATTGCGATATGCATAAACCAGCCATTGAGTAAGTTTTTAAGCACATCATCATCATAAGCTTTAAGTTGGTTCTCTTGGATCAATTTGCTGACAATGGCGTTTACCTTACCAGTAATGTATTCAAGGCTAATTTTTTCAAGTTCATTCCAACCAATGATAGGCATCACTTCTTGGATAGGGATAAGGTTTTTATTATTATCAATAATATAATCAAGATAATGTTCAAATATACTTTCTAAGGCAGACCAACCATTTGTTAAATCAGTTTTTGTTGTGATGTAGGCATCAATCATAATTAATTGCTGCTTATAACAGGCACTGAGTAATTGTTTTTTATTTTTAAAGTGATGATAAAAGGCACCTTTGGTCACCAACGCTTTTCCCGAGATCTCATCTATTGAAACAGCTTGATAGCCTTTTTCAACAAACAATATTCGTGCTGAGTTAACCAGTGATTGATAGGTACTCTTAAAATTTTCTTGTTGATGATTTTTATTTTCCATGATAGATTTAAAATAACATACCGTCAGTATGTTTATGGTATCATGATGATGTGGTCGTGACAATCTTAAGAACATTTAGGTTATTTTATGTATATTGAACAGCATTCTCGCTATCAAAATAAAGCTAATAACATCCAATTAAGATATGATGATAAGCAGTTTCATACAACGGTTATCAAAGATGTTCTATTATGGATTGAACATAATTTAGATCAGTCTTTACTGCTTGATGATGTGGCGAATAAAGCGGGTTATACCAAGTGGTATTTTCAGCGGCTGTTCAAAAAAGTAACAGGGGTCACACTGGCTAGCTATATTCGTGCTCGTCGTTTGACGAAAGCGGCTGTTGAGTTGAGGTTGACGAAAAAAACTATCCTTGAGATCGCATTAAAATATCAATTTGATTCCCAACAATCTTTTACACGTCGATTTAAGTACATTTTTAAGGTTACACCAAGTTATTATCGGCGTAATAAATTATGGGAATTGGAGGCAATGCACTGAGAGATCCCCTCATAATTTCCCCAAAGCGTAACCATGTGTGAATAAATTTTGAGCTAGTAGGGTTGCAGCCACGAGTAAGTCTTCCCTTAGCTTGATAGTCGTTACAGACAGGTTGCTGCACGTCTTTGCGAAAATGAGGCTGTCGAACT
>NZ_JAFNNQ010000076.1:0-9000 GCF_026536675.1 Gilliamella sp. B2717
TTCGAACGCTCGACAAACGGATTAAAAGTCCGCTGCTCTACCGACTGAGCTAACAACCCATAGAAAATTACTAAAAGTGGTGGGTGATACCGGGTTCGAACCAGTGACCCCCTCCTTGTAAGGGAGGTGCTCTCCCAACTGAGCTAATCACCCTTACCGTGTGGATGTGCATTATAAGGCACGTCTTATTTCAGTCAACCTTTTTTTTCATAATTTCGCAAAATTAACTTTGTTCGATTTAATTTTAATCTTATTTTGCGTAATACTTCGCAAAAATCCCTTTTTTTCATTTTTATTTAATCAATCCTTATTATGCTTGGTCATAAGGTAATTTAAAATCATAAGTACACAATCGATCATGTTTATCCGAAAATGTCGTATTAAAATATATATTGAACCCCAATGGTTACGGTATCAAATTATCTATTTGGTTAACACTCAAACAGCAAAACAAAATGAGACTACCGTTAACTACCCTTATCAAAACTTGAATGATGTTGAACAACTGATTCTTGAGCTGAAGAACCGTATTCCAACACAATCGGTTTTTGAACTTTATCTTAATGAAAATGATTTCCAAACCAAACAACTCAAACTTCCACCACTTAATTTAGCCTTAGGCGAACTAGCTTTATATGTTGAAGCATCGATTTATCAATTATTTGAACTCACCGCTACAAACGTCTGTTATGATTTTATTTATTCTGCTGACAAATCTTATCTTAATGTAACAATATGTAAACGTGATTATGTCAATGAGTGGCTGGATTTATTTAAAAAACACAATTTAAGATTACACTGTATTGGTGGAGTAATTAATGAAGAGATAATCAATTTTTTACCCTGGCGACAAGAAAAACAGAAAAGGCAGAAATTTT
The DNA here is from genome assembly GCF_026536675.1 of Gilliamella sp. B2717. Taxonomy (NCBI): domain Bacteria; kingdom Pseudomonadati; phylum Pseudomonadota; class Gammaproteobacteria; order Orbales; family Orbaceae; genus Gilliamella; species Gilliamella sp. B2717. The sequence continues at coordinate 879 of NZ_JAFNNQ010000076.1, forward strand.
CGTTACTTGTTACTATGGTGTGCATAATGGGGATTGCTTGCTGTTCTATGGGTTATTTATGGCATCAAACGCAACTTAAACTCAGTCATTACACCCTATTAAATGTCGAACAACAACATAACGAAAAACGGTTAACTCAACAATTAGCAACTTTTATTCCTAAGCTGTCGGTTAGCCAACAACAAATTTATCACGTTTTAACACTACTTTCAGAACAATTACCACCTGTTATATGGTTAGAATCATTCCATTATCAACCGCAACAAGTGATGATTTCTGGTTATAGCTTTCGTCATATTGAGATTATCAATTTTAATCAAACGTTATTACGACAGGATAACATCATAAAAAGTCAGATTCATGACATAACCAGACAAGAACACAATTTGTCATTTAAAATGGAAATCACATTCAATGAAGAGTGATTTTTTTAATCGCCCACTTTGGCAGCAATATACTATCGGTTTTGTTACTATCATCACAATGATCATCATTAGCTATCTATTTTTTATTGAGGATATTGCTAATCAAGCCAAACAGCAATTTAAACAGCATCAGATTCAGAGTGAAAAAATAAAACAGCTACAAACCCAAATTGACCGATATCAAACCCAAATGAATAGATCATTCATTTTACTTTCAGAAAAAGATTTGGCTCATGCGATTACACAAAACCAGTTAACTTTACATGCATTCAGATACTATCGAACGGATAACAAAACGATGTGGGATATTGAGCTTCATGGACAATTTGCTAATTTTCTAAACTTATTATCGACCTTTAACCACAATAGCTATTATCTTGATTTATCTAATTTTAGGATTCTTCGACAAAATACTTATCTAATCATATCGTTTACATTATCTTTCGATAAGGAAACAACATGAATCATTATTTATTCTCTAGCTTAATTTTTATCATGATGATTTGCTTTAATGCTGATGCAAATCACCGTTTGGCACGCGATCCATTCAATCTGACTGATTTGATATCGTGTACCGAACAAACTAACCAATTATTAGCACAGATACAAAGCTGGCAACTTAGCGGAATTATACAATCACAGCACAATAATTATTATCAAATCTGGTTAACGTCAACACAGCAATGGTTAGCAATAATCAATAGTGAGATTCCTCCAATGTTATTGCCTTGGCAAATCAAAACGCTTACGAATGATAACGTTATTTGGCAAGCAAATCTGGCTCAATATTGTCAAGATAGTATTGTCTGGATGATGCCATTAAACAAGTGATATGAGGTAATTAACGTATGGCTAACATCCGATATCTTTTATTAAAACACCTCAAAAAATGGCAAATTATTAGCACTGTTTTATTCCTTGCTCAAGTCAATACTAGTTCAGCAACTAACAATCCATTATCTAAAGTAAACCATTCGGAACTTATTACGTTAAATTTTTATCAAACTGATATTGGTATTATTTTGCAAGCATTAGCTGACAGTAAACAACTTAATTTGATTATGACTGAAGACATAGCACAAAAACAGACTATTAAGCTTCAAAATGTCGATTGGCATAAAGCATTAATGATTATAATCAATAGCGCTAACTTACAAGCCAAAATTGAGGACAATATCTTATTTATTTCAAAAGTGGAAGATCCCGAACAGATTAATCAAAAACAACGATTAGATAAATTATCACTTGAACAGCGTTTACCCTTAGATACTTTACCTATACGTATTGAGCATGCCGATCTGAACACATTATTGGATATCATCCATAAGCAAGTGCTATTGTCAGAACGTGGTAAAGTGATTGTTGATAAACGGACTAACTCGCTGATCATCACTGATATTCCCCCCAAATTGACAGCGATTAAAAGTCTTATCACATTGTTGGACAAAGCAATACCACAAGTCCATATTTCCGCTCATATTGTCAATATGAGTGATGAAAGTATGTCAGAACTGGGGATTAAATGGGGTTATGTGGGGCAGCCTTCGCAGTTAATCAATAAGTTCGATGTAAAATTGGGCGCTGCCAGTTCAACAGCTAATCTGGGCTTTAATCTTGCGAAAATGTCTGGCAGTTTACTCAATTTAGAGTTATCTGCACTACAGGCGGAAAATCAACTTGAAATTATTGCCAGTCCTAACTTACTGACCGCCAATCAAAATATGGCTTCAATTAAACAAGGCACTGAAATTCCTTACGAAGTATCGAGCGGTAGCAGTGGCTCGACTTCCATTGAGTTCAAACAAGCCGTTTTAGGATTAGAAGTGACGCCTAAAATCATTGGTGAAGAGAGTATGATTTTAGATCTCCATATCACTCAAAACACCGCTGGGCAAGCGATTAAACGCAGTGATGGCGGTGAAGCCCTCGCTATAGATACGCAAGAAATCAAAACCCAAGTCAAGGTAAAAAGTGGCGAAACAATTGTACTTGGCGGTATTTTTCATCAAATAAATAGCAAAAACGATCATAATGTACCTTATGTTAGCCAAGTCCCTATTATTGGTAGTTTATTTAAGTACAAAAATAAAAAGCAACAAAAGCGAGAATTAGTCATTTTTATTACACCGCAATTAGTTGAGTAAATGTGTACAGAGTTGTATCATACCCTATATTTTATATTTTTACTTTGAGGTCAATAAAGGATTCAAAGTATTGTTTTTTAAATCATTGTGATTTTCACTTTTTACACTAGTAGAGAATATTATGTTTCATGTTGTCGCTTCAGATTTAGATGGCACCTTATTAACGCCTGAACACAGTCTTTCACCTTATACCAAACAAGTTTTGCAAGCATTACGTCAAAAAGGCATTCATTTTATTTTTGCTACAGGGCGACATCATATTGATGTTGCGCAAATGCGTGAAAATATGGAAATTGATGCATTTATGATAACGTCAAATGGCGCCCGAGTTCATGATAGTCATGGAAACTTAATTTTTAGCCAAAATGTCGAACCGACGCTCGCCAGTCAAATCGCCCAAGAGTGCACTGACGATCCATTAGTGTTTACCCATATTTACCGAGGTGATCAGTGGTTAATTAACAAAGAAGATGCTTATTCTCTTAGCTTTCATCAAGAAAGCCGCTTTACTTATGAGTTTTTTAATCCTTTTGACTTTGAAACAGATGACATTGCTAAAATCTATTTCACAACAAGTGATGATGCCCTTCATCCACATTTAGTCAAATTAAAAAATCGGCTTGATGAAAAGTATGGTGATCAAGTCAGTATTGCCTTTTCATCATTAAATTGCCTTGAAATTATGGGCGCTAATGTTTCCAAAGGCAGTGCGTTAAAAAAAGTGGTCGATAAATTAGGATTAGCATTAAACGATAGTATTGCATTCGGTGATGGCATGAATGATTATGAAATGTTAAAAATGGTTGGAAAAGGGTGTATAATGCAAAACGCCACGCCAGATTTACGACAAAAATTACCTGAATTAGAAGTGATTGGTTCAAATGCTGATGATGCCGTACCGCATTATCTTGATAAACTTTTTTCAATTAATCCCTAACCAAATTATTGATAAAAATGAAAGCCGACAAAGAACTTAACACAATTGGATTACGCTGTCCTGAACCCATAATGATGGTTCGCAAAACGATGAGAGAGCTTGCTGTTGGGCAAGTTCTTCTTGTGATTGCTGATGATTTGGCAACAACTCGTGATATTCCCAGCTTTTGCCGGCATATGGATCATGAACTATTAAGTTCACAAATTGAATGCCCACCTTTCTATTACTGGATAAAAAAAACGCATTAAATGCAGGTCAACATGTCACTAAAGATAGATATGTTTATCAATTAAAATCAAGTTGATATAGATAATATCGAAGTGTTCGCCAATCGCTAGTTGTCAAATTATCGCTCATCAAAAAAAGGGTACAGTGTTGCCCTGTTCGCCTTGATTTCAAATTCAAAAATAGACTATAACGAAGTATTAAGGGTTTTCGCATTAAATGCCATCGCTGATTGTGCCAATAAATCTGATTAATGTGATGAAATAAAGCTAATTCACCAGTTATTGTTTGAAAATAGCTAAGACTGCGCCACCACTCAACTATCAATAAAATGATCACCACAAATGTATAGGCGTTAAATGAGGTATCGGCAAATAAAAATAGGCTAGCCATTATTAACAATAAATAAAAACTTGATGAAATGATGATTTGCAAGTAAGATTGCTTAAGTTTTGTACTCCACATAATGATCACCCAAAAATAATAACGTCTAACTTTCTCATACTTTGCTAGAAATATTTTAGAATTTATCAATAATTGTGAAACAACACGCACATAGAATCGTATACGATAAATCGTTACTTATTTATTTAATATGGTTAACTTCAAAATTACGATAGATACACTAAAATCAAATTTTTAATGTGCAATGAAAAGGATTGAATGATTTTTAGAAAGAGTATTTTATTGTGTTGTTCGATTAAATTGAGTGCTAAGTATTGAAAACGAACAAAGGGACTTATCACTTTTTGTTTTATGCAATTTACTATAATTAGTATATACTCATCGACCTAAAAAAAGTTAAAAACCTTACAGGAAATAGAGTTTTTTTAATTATTTCCAAATTTACCTTAAATCAATTAGGTAGGAATGATTAGTGATGTTAGTTAGAGTAATAAAGTTTTTTCTCAAATTTTTTGCTGGTTGCTTACTGTGTGGCTTAGTCATCGGTATAGCTGGTTACGCCTATTATTCAAAGGATCTACCAGATGTTGCTACACTAAAAGATGTGCAATTACAAACACCGTTACAAGTACTCAGTAAAGATGGTGAGTTAATTGCGATTTTTGGTGAACGTCGACGTACGCCTCTTAAATATGATGAAATACCTAAAACGGTTATTAATGCGGTTATTGCCACCGAAGATTCCCGATTTTATGAACATTTTGGTATCGATCCAATCGGAATTATTCGCGCAATGTATATTGGATTAAAACAAAAAGGATTTTCACAAGGTGGAAGTACCATTACTCAACAAGTTGCTAAAAACTTCTTTTTAACTTCTGAAAAAAGTATTTCTCGAAAAGTAAAAGAAATGATCTTAGCGATCCGCATGGAAAAAGAGCTGTCCAAAGATGAGATCATGGCACTTTACTTAAACATGATTAACTTTGGTTCACGAGCTTATGGTGTTGCAGCAGCTTCCTATACTTTTTTTGGTAAAACACCTGATCAATTAACTTTAGATGAAGCCGCTTTATTGGCTGGTCTTCCGAATGCGCCTTCTGCATATAATCCAATTTCGCATCCTAATAAAGCATTAACAAGACGTAACTGGGTATTGGGACGAATGTTAGATCAATCCTACATTACGCAAGCGGAATATGATGAAGCCATAAAAAAACCTTTAAATGTCAGTTACCATTCTCCACAGATCGCCTTTTCTGCTCCTTATATTGCTGAAATGGCACGGCAATTTATGTTTGAAAAATTTGGCGAAAAAGCCTATACCGACGGTTATAAAGTTTATACCACTATCTCAAAACAAGACCAAATTGCCGCAACAGAATCAATACAAAAATCGATCATTGATTACGACAAACGACATGGTTATCGTGGTGCTAATAAAATTTTATGGAAAGAAAATGAAACCGCGTGGGATGACGCAAAAATCCTCGAAACATTAAATAAATACACCTGTTATAGTGGAATCTGCCCAGCCGTTGTGCTGAAGTCTACGGATAAACAAGCATCAATTGTTTTAACTGATAATAGTCATGTTGAGATTTTGTTCGATGGCATGAAATGGGCAAGACCATTCATCAATGATAATAAACAAGGCGCTTATCCACATAAAGTATCAGACGTGCTAAAAGCGGGCCAGCTTATCTGGGTGAGAAAAGTTAACGACTTATGGGAACTGTCTCAACTACCCACTGTCAATGCGGCATTGGTTTCATTGGATTCTGAAAATGGTGCGATAAAAGCAATTGTCGGTGGTTTTGATTTCAATCTCAGTAAATTTAACCGTGCGACACAAGCACTGCGTCAATTAGGCTCAAACATAAAGCCATTTATCTATACTGCAACGTTAGAACATGGCTTAACAATGGCAACACTCCTTAATGATGCACCGATTGTTCGAACAACAGGCAGCACGACCTGGAAACCCAAAAACTCACCACCGCAATACGCAGGCCCTTTACGTCTACGCATTGGTTTAGGTATGTCTAAAAATGTCATGATGGTACGAGCCTTACGTGCGGTTGGAATCGACTATGCCGCCACTTATTTAGAACGATTTGGCTTTCCTAAAGAAAATATTTCGCATAACGAATCGCTTGCTTTAGGTTCTGCATCATTTACGCCTTTACAAGTAGCAAGAGCGTATTCTGTTATCGTTAATGGCGGCTATTTGATTACCCCTTATCTAATTGAAAAGATTGAATACACAAGTGATAAAAGTATTATCTATCAACATCAACCTGTTATCGCTTGTCACGACTGTCAAGATGATCTCATTATTACTGACTCAACACCTCAAACTAATAACGATGTGGAAAATGCTACCAATGAATCTGGCAGTGAAGAGCCTGAACAAGCGAATCTCCGAGCGGATGATAATATCATTATTCCTGACATTGAAATTAATCATGAAAATAATAATAAGCCTATCACACCAATTTATGCACCACATACATTAAGTAGTGATATTGCCTTCATTATGAAAGATGGGTTACGTTCAACGGTATTTGGAGGTTCAGATTGGCAAGGAACAGCATGGCGTGTTAAAGCTTTAGGTCGACGAGATGTAGGCGGTAAAACGGGGACAACCAATGCATCTAAAGATGTTTGGTTTTCTGGATTTGGTGCCAATATTGTCACAACTGTATGGATGGGTTTTGACGATCATCGTCGTGAATTAGGAAAAACCTTCCGCGCTGAAGGCGGAGCCAATACGGCCAATCCAATATGGGTTGACTATATGAAAGAAGCATTAAAAGATGTGCCAGTTGTTACCGATGTTCAACCGGAAAACGTAATTAGTGTTACAATCGACCAAAAAACAGGATTATTACCACAATCTGGTGCAAACACCATGACAGAATATTTTATTAAAGGCACTGAGCCTACCCGTTATGCAACTAAAGAAGTCGGTACCGAAACAACAGATTCGGACGGTAACATTTCTGAACTATTCTAATTGAGGTATGATAATGAATGGTTCAATCAGAATAATTGGCGGAAAATGGCGAGGACGTAAATTAGCTGTACTTGACAAGCAAGGGTTGCGTCCGACCACAGATCGCATTAAAGAAACACTGTTTAACTGGCTAATGCCAGTTATTCATGACAGCACCTGTCTGGATTGTTTTTCAGGTAGTGGTTCATTGGGATTCGAAGCCGCTTCACGCGGGGCTAAAAGCGTGACGTTACTTGAAAAAGACAAGCAAGTCGCGAGCCAACTCAACAAAAATAAACAGCTCATAGCAAGTCATGCTATCGATATCTACCATACAGACACTTTAAATTGGTTGAATAAACCCGCCCAAAAAAAGTTTGATATCGTGTTCATCGATCCCCCCTTTCATCAAGGTTTAGTTGCCGATACGGTAAACTACCTTGAGAAAAATAACTGGCTAAACGCCTCATGCTACCTCTACATTGAGACGGAAATCGATCACAATGTATTGAGTTACATTCCGAATAACTGGCATTTACATCGCGAAAAAACCGCCGGTCAAGTTCATAGTTATCTATTTATACGAGAAGAAATTTGATGTTCATATTATTTGGTAAGATTTTTTATTCTATAGTTTGGCTATTTTTATTCGTCAATTTAATCCACCCCTACCCAACACCAGCCAATGTTGTTGCCTATGTAGGTTTACTCATTTTTACGCTTTTGCACGGTTTACAAGCTTGGATTCTTTACTCAACGATGACCAATCAAGAAAAGCGAGAGGATAAATTTAAACCACTTAGACTATTTATTTTTGGTTTTTTTGAATCACTTAGCTGGAAATATAAAAAATAGTTAAAAAAAAATCTTGCGACCTCAAAAATTTTTTGTATAATGCTCACCACTTCTTACGAAGAATTCCAAAAAGCGGGAATAGCTCAGTTGGTAGAGCGCAACCTTGCCAAGGTTGAGGTCGCGAGTTCGAACC
>NZ_JAFNNQ010000077.1:0-10999 GCF_026536675.1 Gilliamella sp. B2717
AAGCTTTGACCCGGATGATGCGCACCATGACAGCAAAGGTTACTTAACCTTACCGAAGACAATCAATCAGGCAATCATTGATATCACAGGTAACCTAACCGATCAGGACTTTGGTTATATCCATGGTGGTATTATTGAGGGTAAACTGGTAGAAGATCGTGAAGGTAAAGGTCTGGTCAGTCTGTCAGAATTAACCGGATTATCGGGTGCAGAGGTTTATCTGTTAAACAATAATCAGAAACATATGATGAACAAAGATGGTAAACCACTGTCGTTTATGACACGCAGTGATGGTAAATTTATATTCCGTAATCTGGTGATAGATCCGAATGTGGTTGATGATTCAAAATATAGTATCCGTTTACTGTTTGGTGAATATCACGACGGCGTGGTTGGCTCAGATAATAGCAATCCATTATATGAAAAAGTGCCATATTTTGAACAATATACTGATAGTAATGGTAAAGTGGTCAAACATGACTTAATTGATATTGCTACACCGCCAGCATCGATTGTTTATAATGGCACAGGTGGTATGCAAACAGTGCCGATTAAGTTAAATGATGGCAGTATCACCTTTAGTGCAACAAGTAACGATATTATATTGGGTTATCGAGTACATAATGCGGATGTAACCGTAATAAAAACGGCACTGAAGGATAATGTCGTGGTGGGTGATATTGTCCCTTATACCATCAAGGTGATTAACAATTCGTCACACAAATCACGCATTAAAGTAAAAGATATTTTACCGTCAGGATTTAAGTTCGTGAAAGGTTCATCGCGTTTAAATGGCAAAAAAGTGGCGGATCCCAAAGGCACTAAAGCGGTGATGTATGATTCACTGGATTTAACGGCGAACAGTGAAGTGGTGATCAGCTATATGTTAGTTGTCGGCTCGGGCGTTACCCAAGGCGAGTATACCAATACGGCGATGGCACTAAACGCCTTGACGGGTAAAGTGTCGTCGAATATAGCGGAAGCGACGGTAACGGTGACAGCCGATCCACTGTTTGACAATGCGTTAATCTTCGGAAAAGTGTTTATCGACCGAAACGGTAATGGCATACAGGATGAAGGTGAAGATGGTCTGGGCGGCGTGAAATTAGTGACCACCCGTGGCGAAATTATTACAACCGATACGCATGGACGTTACCATATAGTTGGTGTATCGGGAGGCCGTTGGGAACGAGGTGCAAACTTCGTTATCAAACTAGACCCACGAAGCTTACCGAAGGAATACAAAGTAAACGGACGTAATCCAAAAGTGGTAAGAGTATCACCGGGGTTACCAAGTAAAGTTGATTTTGGTGTTACGGAGGTAAATCAGTAATTCCCATTAAACATAAAGATAGACAAGTAGGTCTGTTTATTCCTATCCTTTCAGCTCTTTCCCCCGTTTATCGGGGGTTTTTTATATTAAGCATCCTAAATTATTATTTTATATAAATAGATTTTAGTGTTAGAGCACTGAAAATGAGTAGAGTTGTAGAAATATAATTAAAATTGAATGCCGGTTAATAAATTAACATTGTCATATTAATTAGTTAGCATAAATAGAGCAGTATTGATGAATTTAAGCATAACACTGAAAGTGTTTATTATCTTCGTTGAATGAAATCAAAAAATTTTACGAAGCATTGCAGATAGAAAACTCCCAACTAAAATTGGGAGTTGATTCGTTTTATTGTTGATAATTTGATAAAAATTTGGCAAAACGTTCGATAGCGTCTTGTAATTCACCTGTATGTGGAAGCGCAACAATTCTGACATGATCGGGTTTATGCCAGTTGAAACCACTGCCTTGTACTAAAAGAACTTTTTCTTGCAATAGAAAATCTAAAACCAATTTCTGATCATTGTGAATATTAAATTTTTGCTGATCAAGTTTAGGAAATAAGTACAATGCGCCTTGTGGTTTAGTACAACTTACCCCTGGGATATCATTTAACATGCGCCATGCAAGCATACATTGATCATATAAACGACCACCAGGAACAATAAATTCATTAATACTTTGATAACCGCCAAGTGCACCTTGAATGGCATGTTGCAATGGGACATTGGCGCATAATCGCATTGACGCCAACATATTTAGTCCCTCAATATATCCTTTTACATGTTGTTTAGGACCACAAAGTGCCATCCATCCTTGCCTAAAACCTGCAACACGATAAGTTTTAGATAGTCCGCTCATGGTTACGACAAATAGATCGGGCGCTAAAGCGGCTATTGAATGATGAACAGCATCATCATATAAAATTTTGTCGTAAATTTCGTCAGCAAAAATAATAAGGTTGTTTTGACGCGCAATTCCGGCAATATCAAGTAGAAGCTGTTTACTATAGACGGCACCGGTTGGATTATTAGGATTAATGATCACAATTCCTTTGGTTTTAGGGGTGATCTTTCGTTTAATATCCTCTAAATCGGGTGACCAATTAGCATCTTCATCGCAAAGGTAATGAACAGCACTACCACCAGATAAACTAATTGCAGCTGTCCATAATGGATAATCTGGCATAGGAACTAAGATTTCATCACCGCTATTGAGCAATGCTTGCATCGATTGTACGATAAGTTCAGAAACACCATTGCCGATAAAAATGTCTTCGACATCTAAACTGGTTATTCCTCTGGCTTGATAGTGTTGCATAATAGCTTTACGTGCAGAGTAAAGTCCTTTTGAATCAGAATATCCTTGTGAAGAAGGCAAATTACGGATGACATCAACTAATAATTCATCAGGTGCGGCAAAACCAAAAGGGGCAGGATTTCCAATATTGAGTTTAAGTATAGTTTGACCTTCTTCTTCAAGACGCTTTGCGTGCTCAAGAATTGGTCCACGGATGTCGTAACAGACATGATCCAATTTATTTGATTTTTGGAAATTTTTCATAATGTTGCCCTTTTTAATTATTTTAGTGTTTTTTTATTTTTAACAAAAAAACAATCTACTCCTATTTCGATAATTTTTGAAGATGTTATTATAATCAACCAAGTAAATATCTTTTGATTGTCCAAAATTTGTGCGGAGTATGTGATGAAAACCATTTTAACTGTCATAGGAAAAGACCAGACCGGAATTATTGCTGGTATAAGTCAAAAATTATATGAATTGAATATTAATATTTTAGATGTATCTCAAACTATCATGGGTGAATATTTCACGATGATTATGTTACTCGATTTATCCAAAATCGATGTTTCATTTGATGATGTTAAAAATACTTTAACGCAAACAGGCGAAAATCTTAAAGTTAAAGTAAATATTCAACGCGAAGAGATATTTGATGCAATGCATCGTCTTTAAATTTTATTCAATAATTTTTACTGAAGGATAGTACTAATGGAAACCAAACAGATCCTCGAAACGATTAAAATGATTGAGGAAGAAAAGCTTGATATTCGCACAATAACCATGGGTATTTCTTTGCTTGATTGTATTGATAGCGATGGTGAAAAAGCCCGTCAAAAAATCTATGACAAAATTACTAAATTAGCCAAAAATTTAGTAAAAGTTGGTGATCAAATTACGTCTGAATTTGGTATTCCAATTATTAATAAACGTATCTCTGTTACACCAATATCCTTAATTGCAGGAGCAAGTAATGATAGTGATTATGTCGCGTTCGCAAAAACACTTGATCAAGCTGCTAAAGCGGTGGGGGTGAACTTTATTGGTGGATTTTCGGCGTTAGTGCAGAAAGGTTACCATAAAGGTGATGAAATTTTGATTAAATCCATCCCACAAGCTCTTGCCCAAACAGAACGTGTTTGTTCATCGGTTAATGTAGGTTCTACACAAACCGGTATCAACATGGATGCCGTAAAACAGATGGGGCATATTATTAAAGAAGCAGCCGCATTAACGGCGAATAATAGCAGTATGGCTTGTGCAAAATTAGTTGTGTTTGCTAATGCTGTTGAGGACAATCCGTTTATGGCTGGGGCTTTTCATGGTGTAGGCGAAGCAGATTGTGTCATTAATGTGGGTGTCAGTGGACCTGGTGTGGTTAAGCGAGCACTCGAAAAAGTAAAAGGTCAACCTTTTGATGTGGTTGCGGAAACAATCAAAAAAACGGCTTTTAAAATTACGCGTATGGGACAACTTGTTGGTAAAGAGGCTTCGGAGCGTTTAGGCGTTAAATTTGGTATTGTTGATTTATCTTTAGCGCCAACGCCTGCAATAGGTGATTCAGTTGCCCATATTTTAGAAGAAATGGGACTGGAAGTGGTTGGAACCCATGGTACAACGGCTGCGTTGGCGATGCTAAATGATGCTGTCAAAAAAGGTGGGGTCATGGCATGTGGTCATGTAGGTGGTTTAAGTGGGGCATTCATTCCTGTGTCAGAAGATGCTGGGATGATTGATGCGGTAAATAAGGGGGCACTCAATTTAGAAAAATTAGAAGCAATGACCTGTGTTTGTTCGGTCGGGCTTGATATGATTGCTATTCCGGGTGATACACCAGCTGAAACAATATCTGCTATTATTGCAGATGAAGCAGCAATCGGCGTCATCAATCATAAGACCACTGCCGTTCGCATCATTCCTGCGGTTGATTTAACAGTGGGTGATAATATTGAATTTGGTGGGTTATTGGGTCATGCGCCTGTGATGCCAGTAAATAAATATAGCTCATTTGATTTTATTAATCGTGGTGGACGTATTCCTGCTCCGATTCACTCCTTCAAAAACTAAGCGATTATTTTGTGATGCCTTGTATATCAAAAAAAACAAGGTATCACATGACTTTCTGTCTATTGATTTCTATCTGATAATCCAAAACGTGATTTTTTGCTCGAGTTAAAACGTCGATTGAATGGTGTGAAATGGCAAATAATATCCGTTCGATTGCTCATCGTAGGGAGGAGGGGGTGAAATCTTAAATTGAAAACAGCATAGTAGATTTGTAAAGAAGTTTAATGGAATGGAGGTATTTTAGTATAAAAAATAAATTTAACTAATAAAACGGCTAATTTGACGTTAAATACTTTTGTTTAATGATAATGAATAATCAATTGTTTACAGGCTCAGAAAGTTTATAATCAGCATAAAGGTATGGTTTTTAAATAAACAAATAGGATAGTACGTATGAAAAGATTTTTAATTATTATTACAGCATGCTTTGTGTTGAACATATCATTTAATCAAGTATTATGTGCACCTCAATCAGATAAAACTTTTATTCTTCGCTCCGATAACGCATTGCCACCCATTCAAATATCTGAGCAAAAAAATTTTTTCAATGTGCATTTTAAGAAAGTAAAAACAGAAAAAACAGAAAAAACACGGCAATCCAATGAAAAACAGATCGTGCTTTATAGTAATGATGTAGATAATGCTCGGATTTTTATTATGTATGAAGCTGTCACTAATGAACAAGATGCGATGACGGTTTTTTTAACGCAATTAAAACTACGAGGTAATGAAAATCCGGAAATTAAAACTTACAAAAATGTGAAATATGTTGAAGGTTTTGATGCCAGAGTAAATGGGCGCTATATCTATACTCAACAATTTGACCAAGCAAATGGCTTTGTTGCTATAAAGGCTTTAATGTATCACATTGATGATAAAAATAGTGGTTTTTACCAAACTATAAATAAAATTTCAACACCTAAATTAATAAATGAGTTAATCAATTTTCTAAACTATAACAAAGGGTAGCTAGTCAGCAAGTAAGTAAAGTCGGAGTAGAATTTTATTATGTTATCGTGTTTTTAGTTAGCCCATAAAGGAAACAAAAATGAAAAAAGTTATAGTCAGTTTTATCTCAATATTATTGTTTGGTTGTGGGGCTTTAGAAAATAATTATCAACCTGGCAACTATGGTCCGATGTTAACGGTAATTAATCAAAAATTACCAGTTTATGATTTACCAAAAAAATTAGATTTCCACAATAAAACCTATTATCTATATAATCAAAGTCGTGACAGTGGTTCAGGTAATCCTAATGATAAGCGTGCAATTATGTACATGCAAGACCCTAAATCAGCAACCTATTATGAAGATTATTTCATCATTATGGATGATATTGTTGCCAATGCTCAAGATGCTCAAAAACTCTTTCAATTGCAAATCGCAATGCGTTCATCTGATCCGAAAGTCACTCAAGAAGGTAACGTTTCTTATGCCGTAGGAACGGATGAAAAAAATGGTATAGGTTATTTAATCGTCAGTACTTATGATGAATCAACGCATTTGGCTCGTAATCGTTTTTATCTCATTTTACTCAATGAAAAAAATGACCATTTAGTAAAATATATGCAAACCCATACTAAACAAATGGCACAAGAGATATTAAAATTAGGACGTAAATAGTTAATTTACCAGTCTAATACCGATAACCTCAATGACAAGAATAGCAGCGTTAGTTGCGTTTATCGTTATGCACTGCTAGTATTTTAACATTTCGATAAATCAGTGGTAATTATGCATAACACATTTTCTGATAGTTATTTTCAACGTTTTAGTGGCATTGCTCGGTTGTATGGTCAATCCGCATTGTCATGTTTTGCTCGTGCACATATTTGTGTAATAGGGATTGGTGGTGTTGGTTCTTGGGTAGCTGAATCCCTTGCTCGCAGTGGTATCGGGCAAATTACTTTGATTGATATGGATGATGTCTGTGTGACTAATACCAATCGCCAGATTCATGCTTTAACCACAAATATAGGTAAAGCTAAAACCGCCGTCATGGCTGAGCGAATATTACAAATAAATCCTGAATGTATTGTTAATCAAATTGATGACTTTATAAATATTGATAATGTTTCAGATTATTTAGGTGCTCAAAACTTGCCTCGTTATGATTATATCATTGATGCTATTGATAGTGTGCGTGATAAAGCGGCCGTGCTTAATTATTGTAAGCGACAAAAATTGAAAGTCATTACTATTGGTGGCGCAGGTGGGCAAAAAGATCCAACACAGATTAAAATAGCAGATTTGGCTAAAACCATTCAAGACCCTTTGGCAGCTAAATTACGAGAAAGATTAAAGAACGATTATAAATTGAATAAAGATAGTAAAGGTAAATATTCGATACCTTGTGTTTACTCAACAGAACAACTGACATATCCGGCGGAGAATGGACAAATCTGTTTTACGAAAAGTGAAGCGCATGGCACTAAAAAAATGGATTGTGAATCAGGTTTTGGCGCAGTGACGACTGTTACGGCAAGTTTTGGATTTGTTGCTGTTAGTTATGTACTGGACAAATTATCAAAAATTTAAGTGAACTTTTTATTTCTTCAAAAAAATTTAGCATATTTAAAAAATCTCAAATATTAATTTTTTCCTATCTACTAGGATGAATCTCACTTACCCATTTCAATAACATTTATTTTTCTGCAAGATCTTATTGTATAAAGTAAAAAACTGATTTACGATAACGGCAATTTCGTTTTGTTATTATGCATAGGCATTAAAAAGATTCAAGGAAGACGCCAAACGATTCAGATTTATTTTTTAATTTCAAGGAGTAATCTATGGCAGTAACTAATATGAATGAGTTAAATGAGTTAATGGCCCGTGTAAAAAAAGCACAGGAAACTTATTCAACTTATACTCAAGAACAAGTGGATAAAATTTTCACGGAGGCTGCAAAAGCTGCTGCAGCTGCGAGAATTCCACTAGCCCAACAAGCTGTTGCTGAATCGGGTATGGGGATTGTAGAAGATAAAGTGATTAAAAACTTATTTGCTGCAGAATATATTCTAAACAAATATCGTCATGACAAAACTTGTGGCGTAGTGGCAGAAAATGAACCCTTTGGAACTATTACGCTAGCCGAACCTTTAGGGATCATATGTGGAATAGTACCGACGACCAATCCAACTTCCACCGCTATTTTCAAATCCCTTATCAGTCTTAAAACCCGTAACGCAATCGTCTTCTCTCCTCATCCTAGAGCAAAAAAATCAACTATTGAAGCAGCCAGAATTGTTCTAAATGCAGCTATAAAAGCTGGTGCGCCAAAAGATATTATTGGTTGGATTGATGAGCCCTCTATCGAATTATCAAATGCTTTAATGCATCATGATGATGTCGCTGCAATTTTAGCAACCGGTGGCCCAGGTATGGTGAAAGCAGCTTATAGTTCAGGTAAACCTGCATTAGGTGTTGGCGCAGGTAATACGCCTGTCATCATTGACGAAACAGCGGATTTAAAACGAGCAGTGGCTTCCGTTCTGATGTCTAAAACGTTTGATAATGGTATGATTTGTGCTTCTGAACAGGCTATCGTCGTAGTTGATTCTGTTTATGACGAAGTACGTCGCTTGTTAACACAATACGGTGCATACGTTTTAAATGCTAAAGAGACTAAAGCCGTTCAAAGTATCATTTTAAATGACAAGGGTGCTTTAAATGCTAATATCGTTGGTCAACCAGCGACCAAAATTGCTGAATTAGCAGGTTTTAAAGTACCAGCAGGTTCAAAAGTACTGGTAGGTGAAGTGAGCAAAGTTGATTTATCTGAACCGTTTGCGCATGAAAAACTTTCACCGACGTTAGCTATGTTTAAAGCTAAAGATTTTGCTGAAGCAGTAGAAAAGGCTGAAAAATTAGTTGAAATGGGTGGTATGGGTCATACTTCTGTTCTTTACACCGATCAAGATAGCAATCGTGAACGTATCGATTATTTTGGCAAAAAAATGAAAACTTGCCGTATTTTGATTAACCAACCTGCTGCGCATGGTGGTATTGGCGATTTATATAATTTTGATTTAGCGCCGTCACTAACATTAGGTTGTGGTTCTTGGGGAGGTAACTCGGTATCTGAAAATGTTGGACCGAAACACTTACTTAACAAGAAAACAATCG
The DNA here is from genome assembly GCF_026536675.1 of Gilliamella sp. B2717. Classification (NCBI taxonomy): domain Bacteria; kingdom Pseudomonadati; phylum Pseudomonadota; class Gammaproteobacteria; order Orbales; family Orbaceae; genus Gilliamella; species Gilliamella sp. B2717. The sequence goes on from NZ_JAFNNQ010000077.1 coordinate 8,835, forward strand.
CTAAGAGAGCAGAAAACATGTTATGGCACAAATTACCAAGTTCTATCTATTTTAAACGTGGCTCACTGCCTATTGCTTTAAATGAAGTCGTTGAGCAAGGCGCAAAACGAGTCTTTTTAGTCACCGATAAATTCCTATTTAACAATGGTTATTCAAAACAAATCACCGATCAATTAGAGTCACAAGGTGTTCTTTGTGAAACATTCTTTGATGTTGAAGCTGATCCAACCTTAAGTGTTGTTCGTAAAGGGACTGAATCAATGAGAGCATTCCAGCCTGATACTGTTATTGCTTTAGGCGGTGGTTCACCAATGGATGCTGCAAAAATCATGTGGGTTCTTTATGAACACCCAGAAACTAAATTCGATGAATTAGCATTACGTTTTATGGATATTCGTAAACGTGCTTGTCATTTCCCGAATATGGGCAAAAAAGCAAAATTGATCTGTGTTACCACAACATCAGGAACCGGTTCTGAAGTGACGCCATTCGCAGTTGTGACGGATGATGCAACCGGACAAAAATATCCGTTAGCCGATTATGCTGTTACGCCTCATATGGCAATTGTAGATGCTAACTTAGTGATGAATATGCCACGTTCACTTTGTGCTGCTGGTGGTTACGATGCGGTAACTCATGCTTTAGAAGCTTATGTGTCAGTAATGGCAACAGAGTTTTCTGACGGTCAAGCATTACAAGCTTTAAGTATGCTTAAGTCCTATTTACCGGCAAGCTATAAAGAAGGGGCTAAAAATCCTATCGCTCGAGAAAAAGTACACAGTGCAGCGACATTAGCAGGTGTTGCTTTTGCTCAAGCATTTTTAGGTATTTGTCACTCAATGGCGCATAAAATTGGTGCAGCTTTCCATATCCCACACGGTGTGGCTAATGCAATGCTCATCAGCAATGTTGTCCGTTTTAATGCAACAGATAAGCCAACTAAACAAGGTACATTTAGTCAATATGGTTATCCTCAAGCCATTCGTCGATACGCTGAAATTGCTGATCATTTAGGTTTAACGGCTGCTGCGGATAAAGATGAGAAGAAAGTTGAGAAATTAATTGGTTGGTTAGATCAACTTAGAAAAGATCTTGAAATACCTTTCTCTATAAAAGAGTTTGGTGTGGATGAAAAAACGTTCTTAGCACAAGTTGACCAACTTGCTGTAGATGCATTTGATGACCAATGTACGGGCGCAAATCCTCGTTATCCTTTAATTGCTGAACTAAAACAAATCTTGCTTGATACCTATTATGGTCGTCCATATCAAGATAACGGTGATATCAGTGAAGATGTTGCTGTGCATACAGCGGCTAAAGGTGTAGCTTCTACTACTAAGAAAAAAGCGGTAAAAAAGAAATAATCTAAAAAATTATTTTTGATTAAATAAAACCCTGAAATTGTCTATATTTCGGGGTTTTTTTATGTTTTTGATTTTTTTTTAAGCAAACAAAATAAAATTTGTTTTTTTTGCTTGCAAGCTTAAATGTTCTAGTCCATAATGCGCAGCACTTAGGCCGGCTTAGCTCAGTAGGTAGAGCAACTGACTTGTAATCAGTAGGTCGCCAGTTCGATTCCGGCAGCCGGCACCATTTTCCTAAGTAGACAAATTTAAAAAGATTCGGGGTGGGGTTCCCGAGCGGCCAAAGGGAGCAGACTGTAAATCTGCCGTGTCACACTTCGAAGGTTCGAATCCTTCCCCCACCACCATATATCTAATATTAGCAATAGCTAATTGAAGCATTTAGGTAGCCGAGTTTGAACATGCGGGCATCGTATAATGGCTATTACCTCAGCCTTCCAAGCTGATGATGCGGGTTCGATTCCCGCTGCCCGCTCCAATTGCTGATATAGCTCAGTTGGTAGAGCGCACCCTTGGTAAGGGTGAGGTCGGCAGTTCAAATCTGCCTATCAGCACCATTCTTGTTACTTTCCTAAACTTCTAAAAATATCGAATTTGACTGCTTAAAAGCTTGTCACTGGACGGCTTTATCTGTTATCATTCAGAGCTAATTTTAAGTTAGTATTATGTTGATATAAAATATAATACTTGGTTAATGTGGTGATTCACCACCGATTTGTATTACATTTGAGGGACAATAAATGTCTAAAGAAAAATTTGAACGTACAAAACCCCACGTTAACGTTGGTACAATCGGCCACG
>NZ_JAFNNQ010000078.1:0-12905 GCF_026536675.1 Gilliamella sp. B2717
TTCGAACGCTCGACAAACGGATTAAAAGTCCGCTGCTCTACCGACTGAGCTAACAACCCATTATGAAGAGACGCTTTGCACCTTTTTTGCTATAGGTACAAGCAATTTCGGGTTGCTATATTACTTATAATTATTAGGTAATGCAACCCTTTTCTGAAAGCTTTTTTTCAAAAGCTGGTTTTTCATACGTTTTGACTAAAGTGAAGCGAGTTTCTTTTTGGCAAGGTTCACCGCATTTTTATCTTTAGGGTATTTATTGACTACTTGTTGAAAAACAGCTTTAGCATTCTTATTATCTCCTTTTTCAAGTAAAATCAAGCCTACTTTATAAAGACTATCTGGTGCTTTCGCTGAGTTTGCAAAATCTTTCACTACCGTTGCATAATGAAACGTCGCATCATCTTTTTTACCTTGCTTATAATAAACTTGACCAAGCCAATAATTCACATTAGCACGATATATCGATTTTGGGTAAGTTTCTAAAAACTTTTTAAAAGCTAAAATGAGTTCATTACTTTGATTAGCATCACTAATAAATTGCATAATAAAATTATAATCGGTTTTATCATTTCCTGTGGTTGTCCAATTTATTAAATTTGATGAAGTTGCACTCGATTCAGTTTGGGTAGTTTGTGATGCTGATTGATTAGATGAGTTGTTAGTTTGATTTGATGAGAATTCGGTACCATTGGTCATCTGTTGTAAAATCATTTTTTGACGTTCAATAGTCTGATTTAGTTGATATTTGGTATCTTCCAATTGACCACGTAAGGTATCAACATCCGATTGTAAATCACTAATCTTTTGCTGACTCTCAATCAATAACTGTCCTTGTGCTTGTATCATTCTTTCTAATTCAGCATTACTTGCTGCATAACCGTAACCGGTAAACAAAAGCAATATGAGTGATGTAATTATTTTTTTATGCATAAATGAAAACTCAATATGAAAAATTAACGGCTGAACCTTCAGCCGTTATGAAATATAATTAATATACAACAACCGCTCGACGATTTTTAGCGTACGCAGCTTCATCATGACCTAATACGGCAGGTTGCATTTTACCAAATGATCTTATCAGCATTTGACTAGAAGAGACACCATTCGCTTGTAGATAAGAAGCAACAGCTACAGCACGGCGTTCACCAAGTGCGATATTATATTCTGGTGTTCCTCGTTCATCAGCATGCCCTTGAATCACAACTTTCATTGAGGTATGAGCACGTAAGAAACCTGCATGAACATCTAACATGCGATTATATTCAGGTTTAACATTATATTTATCAAAATCGAAATAGACAGTATTCATTTCTTGTTGTTGTAATCTTGCAAGCAAAGCACGATCTTCTCTTGTTAAAGTATCGCTAAAATTACCATTCGCGTCGGTACCATTTTTAGAAGAACATGCTGTCAAAGCAATTAATGGTAAAGCTATAGCTGCTACCTTAAGATATTTAGAGAATTGCATTGTAATAACTCCTTTGTGTTTTTAAATAAATTAATATTTATTTTTAGCCGATCCAACTGATTTCAAATATCGTTTGTTACCAGTTTGGAAATAAAGTTGATATATTATATTTCTTAACTCTTCAGTATAAATTGAATATTTATCATTTTAATTTATCAAGTTCGACAGTAATTTATAAATAAGGTGACCAAGATGGAAATTTCACTTGTCCATCTGATACGGGTAATTCAGCTTTAAAAAAGCCATCAGTCGAAACAAGATTCAAAATCGATCCTAATCCTTTCGTCGAACTGTAAATAATCATGGTACCATTTGGCGCAATACTTGGAGTCTCATCCAAAAATGTATCAGTCAATCTTTGGTAGGTTTTGGTTGCCATATCATATTTCGTGATGTGTTGTTCACCATTGTTGGTTGAAATCATTGCAATAAACGATCCATCTGGAGAAACACGAGCATTCTGATTTTGAGTATTATCCCATGTTAATCTTTGAGGTGTACCACCATTTATATTGATACTGTAAAGTTGTGGACGTCCAGCTTGATCTGACGTATAAACAATTGTTTGGCTATCTGGCATCCAAGAAGGTTCAGTATTATTACTTCGACCGGTTGTAATTTGAGTGATTTGTTTAGAATTTAAATCTTTAATATAAATATTTAAGTTACCATCTTTAGAAAGTGCAAATGCCAACTTTGTACCATCAGGTGAAAATGCGGGAGCACCATTATGTCGAGGGAAAGAAGCAACGGTTTCAATGGCACCGTTTTCTAAATTTTTCATGACCAATGCAGAATTTCCACTTTCGAAAGTAACAAACGCTAATTTTTTACCATCCGGAGACCAAGTTGGTGACATAAGTGGGGCTTTAGAACGATGAACGGTTACTTGATCATAACCATCATAGTCAGACACTCTTAATTCATGCGTGTACGGCCCTCTGTTGGTCTCTACAACATAAGCGATGCGTGTTCTAAAGGCCCCTTTAATTCCAGTAAGTGATTCGAATATCTCATCACTTGCCGAATGTGCGGCCAAACGCACCCAACGTTGACTTATTGTAAATTGGTTTTCAGCCAAAATAGCACCCGGTTTATCAACGGTGTCGATTAATTGATAAGTAATGTGGTATTTCCCTGAAGCATCAGGTTGAATTGAACCGACGACAACAGCTGAAACGCCAAGATTTTTCCATACAGCAGAATTAACTTCAGATGCGGTTGTCGGTTTTTGTGGCATATTTTCGATGTCGATTGGATTAAATTTACCGCTATTGCGTAAGTCAGATGCAATAATATTTTCAATTATTTGGGGTGGTTCTCCCGATCCTGTCCATTTAAATGGTGAAACAGCAATAGGCTTTGCGGTACTGACACCTTCAGTAATATTTATTTGAATCCCTGTATTATCTGCCCAACTATTACTGATTAAAGCAAATAAAAATATAGAACAAATTATCAAAAAGCGAGAGGCGTATTTGATCATCTTAAATTCCTTAAATTAAACATAAATAACTACGTTAGATTCACTATATATTAGTAGTTGGAGAAAAGTAATAAAAATTAAAACATACGATTATTATCACTTAAAAATGGCAATTTTTATATTTCAACAATTTCTACATACTTTTTCATTAAGAAAGATAGCTGATATTAAATAACAAGTCTATAGTATATGGAATAAAAAGGTTAATATAATTTTAACGCTTTTTTTGTTAAAAAGATTGGTTATGCTAATTTAACTTTTGAGTTATCAAAAAAAGAAAAATAATTGTTTTAAAATTAAAAATTTTCAAACTGTCTGAAAAGATGTTTTAGCCTAGTGTGTTTATTAACATATTTATCGTTTTGAAAAAAAATAAGTATCCATTTGTTTTTTACTATTTTTGACAATTATCACAAAAAAAAGTATTCCGCTGACCTATTTTTTGCGATTTTATTATAGTCTGACAATTATGGCATTCTTGTCCTTCTCGCCCATATACTTGTAATTTTTGAGCAAAATAACCAGGCTTTCCATTAGATTGAAGAAAATCTTTTAGTGTCGTTCCACCTTGTTTAATCGATTTAGTCAGAACTTGCTTGATAGCTGAAACTAATCTTTCAAACTCGGCTAAATGTAATGAATTCACTTTTCGATTGGGATTAATTTTTGCCATATGCAACGATTCCGATGCATAGATATTTCCTACACCAACAACAATATGATTATCCATAATCCAACTTTTAATTGGTATTTGACGATTTTTCGCTTGCGCCAACAGATACTCTGCTGAAAACGCATCACTCAAAGGCTCAGGCCCTAAATGGTTTAATTGAGAAACCTCTTCAAGCGAATTAGCCCAGAGCCATGAACCAAAACGTCTTGGATCAGTATAACGCAATACAACACCATTTTCTAAAACCAAGTCTATATGATCATGCTTTGCGACTTCCTGTTGTTCATCAAGTAAAATACGCAAACTACCAGACATTCCCAAATGAATGATAATCCAATTATGTGCTAGCTGTATCAACAAATATTTTGCACGTCTTTTGACATCCAAAATGACTTCTCCATGAGAACGATGAATGAGTTCATCAACAGGCCAACGTAATTTTGGTTGCCTAACTACTATTTGCTTTATAGTTTGTCCTTTTAAATAAGGCAAAATACCTAGACGACTTGTTTCCACTTCGGGTAATTCAGGCATTTTATTTCACCTAATTATTTAACATTTCAGTGACCCAAGTTGGTACTTGCTGACTTGGAGTCGGTTGATTATTGTTGTTACATAAGCTTTGTGTATTGGTTGTCCAAACAGGTAACTTTCGACCACTACGATCATCGCATTGCCACTGGCCATTATTATCTATCGATAGCATGTAGATATTTTGAGGTATCGGGAGCGATAACCTTTTAGGTGGATTATTTTGTAAGTATTCACTATATATTTTTAATGCACCTGTTGCACCTGTTAATTTCATTGGCGAATGGTCATCCAACCCAATCCAAACAACAGCGACATTTTTACCATCAATTCCTGTAAACCAACTATCACGAGAATCATTACTGGTTCCGGTTTTAGCAGCTAAGTTAAATGATCCATATTTTCGTTTTAGAGACCGTGATGTCCCCGATTCCACAACTTGTTGCATAGCATAAGTAGTTAAATAGGCTGATTGCTGTGAAACAGCTTGAATCTGTTTAGGATAGTTTTGATATACCAATTCTCCCTTATCCGTTAGTACATATCTTAAAATAGATAACGGCGAACGTTGTCCATTGTTTGCAATCGTTTGGAACATTTGTGCTGTTTCTAAAGGTGTTAACTCTAAAGCACCTAATAATCGTGAAGGTAGATTCGTAATACGATCACTTGGCACACCCAATGCTTGCAGGGTATTTTTAGTCGCATCAAGACCAAGAGCTATCCCTAAGTTGACGGTTGGTACATTTAACGAAAGTGCTAAAGCATCCACTAACATGACATGATCACGAAACTTACGATCATAATTTTTCGGTTGCCAGTACGAACCATTATCAAGCTTTATTGAAAGTGGTGAATCATCCAACCACGTATTAAGTTGAAAACGATCCGGTTGCCCTAATGCTGTTAAATATGTTGAAGGTTTAGCAAGTGAACCAATTGCTCTTCGGGTTAACCATGCACGGTTGTAACCAGGATAACGAGGCTCTGCACTACCAATAATTGCACGAATTTCGCCGGTTTCTCGGCTAACAATAACCATGGCTGTTTGTAAATCTTTATTAGTTGATTTACGTAATTTTTCAATTTCATTCGTAACTGATTGTTCTGCCGCTGCTTGGGCAACAGGATCAAATGTCGTAAAAATCTTCATTCCTGAAAGGTGATCTGCTTTATCACCTAATTGCTTTCTTAATTCACTACGAACAACTTGCATAAAAGCAGGTTGTGGCGAAATAACACCACCTTTTGGTAAAACAGATAGTGGGCGCTGACTTAATAGATTATATAACTCATCATCAATAATTCCTTGTTGCTCGGTCAGCTTTAGAACAACATTTCGGCGTTCTAAAACTTGTTTAGGTTGCGTCCAAGGATTATATAACGAAGCCCCTTTTACCATTCCAACTAGAACTGCTTGCTGATCGAGCGTCAATTCATTAACAGGACGACCAAAATAGTAAAGGCTAGCAAGTGGAAAACCGTGGATCTCCTCACTCCCAGCTTGTCCAAAGTAAACTTCGTTTAAATACAACTCTAAGATACGTTCTTTACTATAACGAGCATCAAGAATCATCGCCATATAGGCTTCACGTATTTTACGGCTTAAACTACGTTCATTAGTTAAAAATAAGTTTTTTACAGTTTGTTGAGTTAACGTGCTTCCACCTTCGGTACGACCTGTGGTAAGGTTGACATAAATTGCTCGCCCAATCGAATATAAACTCACGCCATGATGATCATAAAAACGTTTATCCTCAGTAGCAATTAAAGTTTTAATCAGTGAATCAGGAAATGCTTTGAGAGGAACAAATAAACGTTGTTCTCCATTAGGTGAGTGCATCATTGTAATTAATTTTGGATCGATCTTAAGTAATCCAAAATCACGTCCTGTATCTAAATTAGTAATACGATCTATTCGATTATCATAGAACGTAATTCTAACTCGAAAAGCTTGTTCTTCACCATCAGGAAAAGTAAAAGGGCGACGGTATATTTCAACAGCATCATTACTGACGATGAATTCACCGGGTCGAGTAGCTTGCGTATCCTGTTGTCGATATTGTGCACCTATTAACAACGTTACAACATCGCTTAAACTGTATTCACTTTCTGGCTCAAGATCGATAATTTGACCATAAACAGCTGCAGGTAATTCCCAAACATTACCATCTATGCGTTCTTTTATTTGTTGATCGAGATAAATACCATACATTACGGTCACAGCCACAAAAACTAAAAACAGTTTAAATAGCAATGACAAAAATCGGCGCCAAAGTGAGCGTTTTTTATTTTTATTTTTTTTTACTTTTTGAGTAGGTTTCTTTTTTGTTGATTTAGTCGAAGTATTCAAAGCTCACCTAAAATTCGTCATAAAATATATTTCGTTATCATAACACAATTTTTCAAAGATATATCTGCCTTGTTGATTTAGCACATATTTAGCTTAAAATGATGTATCTACAAAATTAATTATTAAATTCTAGTCGGGGTTTAATACTTTTCACTTTCGCAACAAAAGCGTTTTTAGATTTACCTGTTAAACCTTCATCTATAGGTAAATTAGCTGTTAATGGATTCACAGGTTTATTATTGATATGTAATTCGAAATGTAAATGTGGCCCTGTTGAACGTCCTGTATTGCCTGACAATCCTATTTGTTCACCTTGTTTAACCTGTTGTCCTGGTTTAACGAGAATCTTATCTAAATGCATATAAGTCGTCATATACTGACGCCCATGCCTTATAGCGATATAATTACCTGCTGATCCACTATATTTAGCGATCACAACTTCACCATTCCCCACCGATAAGACAGGTGTTCCACGAGATACCGCAAAATCAACACCATTATGAGGCGCTATTTTTCCTGTCACAGGGTGTAAACGACGAGGATTAAATTGAGAAGAAACACGCGCTTTTTTTGCTAATGGATAACGGAAAAAACTTTGGGATAAGCTATCTCCATTAATATCATAATATTTACCGTCATCGGCGAGAACAGCATAATAGTCTTTTGAGCCATTTTTGAAGCGAACCGCTAACAATTGGCTATTCGATAAACGGTCGCCATGCATCTCACGAGACAGAATAACCGAAAATTTGTCGCCAATTTGTAAGCGTTTAAAATCTAATCGCCATTGTAAAGCACGAGTAATAATACCGATTTCAGTACTAGTTAAACCACTTTTACGGGCATCAGCAATAAAATTAGATTTTATTTCACCTTTAATAACAACTTCTTGTAAAATTCCTTCGACCGTTTCTGAATTCTCAACAAAGTCATTACCCGATTTTTCATACATTCGGATATTGTTGCTTGAGATAGTCCAGTTCAAGTTTTGTAAATTATGGTCATCGTCTGTTGTCCACATCAACTGTTGACCAATTCTTAAATTAGCAAGCTGTTTAAATTTGGACGTTAATTCATAAACATCATTTCGATTTACGTTATAGCGTAATAAGATATCATGTAAGGTATCGCCCCGAACAATGGTATATTGTACAGTATTATCTTTTTCATCAATGATTTTATCTAAGTCATCTTTGACAATTTCATCTTCCGGTTCATCAGAGGATTCTATCACTGTAGAATTTGAATTACCGTCGACTAACTCAACCTGACCTTCTCCAATACTTACAGGCACAGAAGTATTATTCACGGTTGTTTCAACTTGAGGATTCAACGGTATATAAACCGTGCGATCCAAATTCAATGGTCGCCATAATATCGTAAAAAAGATAACAACAAGAAGAACGCCTAATATTGAAAAATAGGGAAATTTCACTTTGCTTTTTTCAATATGACGATTTTCAATCTTTCGAGCCAAAATAAACCTTAACTATTTATTATCTATCTGATTATTTATCTAAACAATCCAACAATTGCTGAGTTAATTTCATTAAAAATTGAAAATACGCATCTTTTGAAGGCATTATATCTGTCCCCAAAGGATTCAATTCTCCAATTCTGACATTTGTTCCATTAACCAATTTTTCAATAACTGCTGGGCTAAACTGAGGCTCTATAAAAACACATACTGCTTGGTGTTCTTTTAACTTTTGTTGAATAGCATAAACTTTTTGAGCGCCCGGTTGAACTGCTGGATTTATAGTAAAACTACCTAGATTTTTTAATCTAAACTGTGATTCAAAATACCCATAGGCATCATGAAATACAAAATACCCTCTATTTTGGACGTTTATTAATTTTTTTGCAATGTTTTGTTCTGTTTCAGATAATTTTATAGTGAATTCGTTTAGATTTTCGTCAATTTTTATTTTTTTATCTGGATAAAGGGTGATAAGTTTATCATGAATGGATTGCGCAATAATTTTCGCTATTTCAGGCGAAAGCCAAATATGTTCATCATATTCACCATGATGATCATGGTCTGATTGATGATGATTTATTTCTTCATGAGAATGATCATCGTGATTAGTTCGAAGCAAAGTCTTAATTGCAGGAATTTCCATTAATTCAATTTGCTTTTGTTTATCGATATTTTTCAATAAGGTTGGCATAAAGGTTTCCATATCTTCACCAACCCAAATAACTAATTCCGCTGACTTAATATTCTTTAAATCAGAAGGTTTTAATGAATAAGTATGAGGAGAAGCACCGTCCGGTAAAAGAATTTCTGCATCAGTGATGCCTGATGTAATAGCTTGAGTAATAAAACCTATCGGTTTAACCGACGATATAACCGTAGCATTAGCATAATTACTTGCACTTTGTATTATTAATATTGGGGTTAAGATTATTAAATACTGTATAAACAGTTTAAAAGTCTTCACGATATGATTTTTCACGTTATTATCCAATGCTATAATTTATGATAGAATAAAATTTAATATTGTTATAATATAACATAACATTTAGGTGAGCAAGGGCTACCCGTTACATGACTCAATTAATTTCACTTGAAAATGTCTCCGTTGAAATCAATCATCAAAAAATATTAGATAATATTTCATTAGCTATTAAGCTAAATCAGATTATTACATTACTTGGGCCTAATGGTGCAGGTAAATCAACGCTGGTTAAAGTCATATTAGGATTACTACCCCACTCTTCGGGACAGATTTGTCGTTTACCGAATTTAACAATTGGTTATGTTCCGCAATCGATAAATTTAAACCCAACTCTCCCTATTACTGTAAAGCGTTTTATGCGGTTAAATAAACAATTAAAAAATGACGATATTTTAAAAACGCTTTCACTTGTTAAAGCAGAATACTTAGTCGATAAATCAATGCATCAATTGTCGGGTGGAGAATTACAGCGTGTTTTACTTGCTCAAGCTTTAGCAAAACAGCCTCAATTACTTATTCTTGATGAACCGACACAAGGCGTAGATGTTAATGGACAAATTCTTTTATATGATTTAATTGCTAATGCAAAAAAACAATTTAATTGTGGGGTATTAATGGTCTCGCATGATCTCCATTTAGTCATGGCTAAAACGGATGAAGTTATCTGTCTGAATCATCATATTTGTTGTTCGGGTACACCTGCTACTGTGTCAAATGACCCTGAATTTGTCTCCCTATTTGGTCAACACGGTGCATCACAAATCGCTGTGTATAAACATCATCACAATCACCAACATGACTTATGTAGAACATCGGCTGATCATCAACATGATAAATTAATGCATATAGAAAGGGATCATTAAAATGATTGAATTGTTATTACCTTCTTTGTTAGCTGGATTAAGCTTAACAACCATTACCGGTCCATTAGGAACGTTTGTTGTTTGGCGTAGAATGTCTTATTTTGGTGATACTTTATCTCATGCAGCTCTACTCGGTATTGCTTTTGGTTTTTTATTAAATATTAATCTATTTTATGCAGTAATTCTTGTGACACTGATTTTAGCATTAGGATTACTTTGGCTAGAATCCCAGAAACAACTTCCTATTGATACATTACTGGGTATTCTTGCTCATAGTGCGTTATCTTTAGGTTTAGTTGTAATCAGTCTAATGGGAAACATACGGATTGATTTAATGGGTTACTTATTTGGTGATCTGTTATCGATAACTTACACTGATATCTCTCAAATCGTAATTGGTGTAATATTTATCGGTTTATTATTGATTTGGCGCTGGAATGATTTTCTTTTTATTACCGTTAATGAAGAATTAGCTTTCATTCAAGGTATTAATATTCGATTAACAAAATTAATTCTAACACTCCTATTAGCCTTTACTATTGGTATTGCAATGAAATTCGTGGGAGCACTGATTATCACCTCTTTACTTATTATCCCTGCAGCTACAGCTAGATACTTTTCCAAAACACCTGAAGTAATGGCTATACTTTCAATTATTATTGGAATGATATCGGTATTAAGTGGTTTACTATTTTCATTTCTCTATGACACACCGACAAGTCCATCAGTAGTTTTAAGTAATGCTGGCTTATTTTTTGTGTGTTTATTTGTATCGAAGTTTTTTACTGATAAAAATTAACTATTCAAAGAAAAATGGCAATGTTAATTGGACACTACATCACAATAAACCAATATTAAGCCACTTCTCTCATTTTAACAAAGTAACATAATAAATCATTTTAACCATTAATGATTATTTTTATGTCACTTGCAATTATCTACACACGAGCATCTATTGGTATACAAGCACCATTAATAAATGTTGAAGTCCATATTAGCAATGGACTACCAGGCTTTGTATTAGTTGGTTTGCCTGAAGCAACAGTCAAAGAATCTAAAGATCGGGTACGTAGCGCTATTATTAACAGTGGTTTTACGTTTCCTGCCAAGAAAATAACTGTAAATCTATCACCTGCTGATCTTCCTAAAGAAGGAAGTCGTTTCGATCTGCCGATTGCCATTGCAATTTTAGCGGCAACGGAGCAAATTCCTGCTCAGGATTTATCGCAATATGAATTTTTAGGTGAACTGGCGCTATCTGGAAATATTCGCGCTGTGAAAGGTGCTATCCCTGCTGCGATTTCATCACAAAAAAGTCATCGCACATTAATTATTTCAACAGAAAATCAGTCTGAAATTTCTTTAATTCATCATAGCAATGCATTAATCACCAATAATTTATTTGAATTGTGTCAACATCTCAATCATGAAGTGAGTTTATCTAAAGTAAATTACCGTCTAAATGATGATGTAGAAGGTGAAACAGTTAATTTACAAGATGTCATAGGCCAAGAACATGCTAAAAGAGCTTTAGAAATTGCAGCCGCTGGTGGACATAATTTATTGCTTATTGGACCACCTGGAACAGGCAAAACTATGTTAGCCACTCGGTTAACTTCTTTATTGCCGCCATTAACCGATGATGAAGCTCTTGAGAGTGCAGCTATCACTAGTTTAGTCAGTCTAAATGGTTCAATTAAAAATTGGCGTAAACGGCCTTTTAGATCGCCACATCATAGCGCGTCAACTGCAGCACTAGTTGGTGGAGGAACAATTCCAAAACCGGGGGAAATTTCACTGGCACATAATGGCGTATTATTTTTAGATGAATTACCTGAATTTAATCGTAAAGTTTTAGATGCGTTAAGAGAACCCATTGAGTCTGGTGAAATTATTATTTCAAGAGCAAATGCTAAAATACGCTTTCCAGCTAAATTCCAACTTATTGCTGCTATGAATCCAAGTCCTACCGGTCATTATCAAGGAACACACAATAGAACGACGCCTCAACAAGTCATTCGTTATTTGAACCGACTTTCTGGTCCATTTCTTGATAGATTTGATATCTCTATAGAAGTACCACTTTTACCAAAAGGTTCACTAAGTCAGAAAAAAGCATCTGCTGAATCAACAGTATCTATTAGGCAAAGAGTTTTACAGGCAAGAAATACACAATTTGATAGGAATAAAAAATTAAATAGTCAATTAGAAGCAAGTGAAATTGAACACTATTGCCAATTATCTGACGATAATAATGAATATTTAGAACAAGCCTTAATCAAGTTAGGACTTTCAGCTAGAGCTTGGCATCGAATATTGAAAGTATCTAGGACAATTGCGGATTTAGAAGGTTCAAAGAACATAGAACGAAAACATATTTCAGAAGCTTTAAGTTATCGTTCTATGGATAGACTGTTAATTCAATTACACAAAAATATTGGTTAACAGAATCAGTCATCATTATCGACAAAATCATCGTTTACATCAATTTGCGGTTTTCCACCCGATAATGTATGAAAACGTTTTGGTTTATTAATACGAGAAAGGTATTTAAGCCAAACTTTTTCAAAATCGGTTGCAGGCTCTTTTTTACCTTTACAAACTGCAACAAATGATTTTTCTTCTGCTGTAGTAGGTTTTTTTGTTTCTGCATCAAGATCTTTAAATGCACAACCATGCTTTTCTAAAATTTGTGCTTCTTTAATAGTAAAATCACCATGACGAGAAAATCCTCGTGGATAATTTTTATTATCAAAAAAACGTTGTTGACTTACAAAACTTTCAGCCATTTTTTTTCCTCTGGATTGTAAAAGTAGTTGGGCGGAAATTATAATTAACTAAGTAAATCTGTAAATAAATTTTTTTTATTTATATAGATAAAAATAATCAAACGACTAAAATTAAGACAAATTCATGATTTTTTGTGGCAGGGGCGGAGAGTCTCGAACTCCCAACACCCGGTTTTGGAGACCGGTGCTCTACCAATTGAACTACGCCCCTAAATAAGGTGGCGGAACGGACGGGGCTCGAACCCGCGACCCCCTGCGTGACAGGCAGGTATTCTAACCA
>NZ_JAFNNQ010000079.1:0-15762 GCF_026536675.1 Gilliamella sp. B2717
TAGCGCAACTGGTTTGGGACCAGTGGGTCGGAGGTTCGAATCCTCTCTCGCCGACCAATTTAGATATAAAAACCGACTTATTTAAGTGGGTTTTTTTATTATCTGCGTTTTAGTAAAATAAGAACTAATATGCGGTTTTCGTCCAATAATAGATTAATTACTCGATTCTGTTTTAAACGGTTTAATCCATAATTTTTTATTTTTGAAATCTATTTTAATTAAATGACTTTGTAGTACATCAATACCTAAAAGCCCATCTGATTGGAATTCGGGGGGAAGAGAATCGAGAATAATCGCTTCCACTTTATCCGATGAAACGTAGCTCACACCAAGTTCAACAAATTGATAATCCCTATTTTCATCCTTAATTTTAATTGATTGAGGTGAAAGGGATTGCGCTTTAATCATAGATAAGCTTGCTCCGGTATCTAATATCATTTGGTAATTTTTATAACCATCTGACATTTCAATAACTAAACCTTCATCCATTAAATGGAAAGGTAATTCAACCCATGTGTTATCTAAATTTAAATTTATATCGTCTGAAATAATAATTTCACTTTTAGGAAAATTTAAGGTTAAAACATATTGATCAAATAAACCTAATCCAATAGCAGGGAAATCATCGCTTTCTTCTTTTTCATTGTTACTTGATATGGCTAAACCCCATGGTTTATATTCAATAACATTAACTTTTTTAAATATTAGCGAATTGATGACTAAATTATTCGCAATAAAAGATCTTGTTATATTTATATTACCAGATAAATCAATACTTTTTTTGTTTTCAGAAAGTTCAATTTTATCAACGATATTATCAATAAAATCTAATGGTAAATATAATCCTTCTTTACCACCTGTGTCTAAGGTAACCTCAATATCTTTACCATCAATGTTTAAGTTCAGATGAGGAATATTAAACTTTCCATCAAAATTTATTTTCCAAACAAACTCATCACTTTTGGCTAATGCACTAAATAAACATAGAATTAAGAAAATTATTTTTTTAATCATCCTTTTCCCCTTATTAAAGCAATGATAAAACAGATTATCCTATCGGCATATTTTATAATGTTAAAAAATAGTCATTTCTGCACAAAATTCTTCATTATACTTATGTTTATATAATAAATTCATGAACTTTATAACACAATCATTTCTATTTATTATTTAAAGTATCACCTATCTCATCTTAATTATCCGTAGTTTTTCAATTTTAATGATTCAACATATTCGTTAATGCATATTACGAGTTATTATTTTGATTTTATGTTGATAATAAAAAATATTGTGATCATGACAACACTTTTGGTACTTAAAATTGACGGCATGTATTTTTTTAGATAATTTTTAATCAGTAATTGGTTGTTAAAGATATATCTATTGGATAAAAAAGCCCAAATATGGAGCGTGATCTTTGGAATACCGTGATATTGCAGTCAAAACTGAAGTCGAAGAACAAATTAGAGCAAATCCTAAAATAATCAGTCAAATAATGACAGAAAGAGGGCTTGCCGAATATTTTGGGGTAAGTCGAACGACAGTTAGAAGAGCATTAAGTGATTTAATGATGGAAGGTGATGTTTTTCAGGAAGATCACCATCTCCCTAATCATACTGTCTTTGAAATGAATATGCTAAAAATGTCTTCGTTTACTGAAGAGTGCCAAAAAGAAGATGATGTTCACATCAAAATTAAAGTACTCTCTAATGATATCATTCCAATGCCTACCGAATTAAACACCTTTTTTAAATCAAATCAGCGATTAATCAGAATAGCAAGACAACGTTTATTGAATAAAACTCCGTTATCTTATGAAATAAGTTATCTTCCTTCTAAAAAATTTAAAGATTTAGTTAAACAAGATTTAAATGATGTTTCGCTTTATGAATATTTAAAAACACATTTTCATGTTATACCCAGTCATGGTCGAGAAGAGATCGCATACGAAGTCGCTCTCAACGATAAAGCCAAATATTTAGCAATTACTGAAGGCACACCTATCTATAAAGTATCAAGTTACAGTTATGATCATGACTTTGAACCGTTTGAACACACCGACCAGTACTTAATTGGTAATCGATTTAAATATCACTTATCTGCAAAAAATATCTTTAATTATCAGGAAGAATACAAATGAAGTTATTTGAAAAATTAGCACTCCAATTAATGGAGCAGATAAGTACAGGACAATATAGTGTGGGTGCAGAGTTACCGCCAGAAGGTCAGTTGCAAAAAGATTATGAAGTCAGTCGAACCACAGTCCGTAAAGCGATTGATCGTTTAGTTGAAAAAAATATGGTGGTCAGAAAGAAAGGGGTTGGATTATTTGTCGCTCCTACACTTTCAACCCAAACGATTTTAGAAATGACAGGCATAATTAAACCTCAAGCTTATTCAAATCATAAAAAGCAGATCAAAGAAGCCTATCTCAGGCAAGCAGGTTGTTATTACAGCCAATTATTAAAAATAAAATCAACGGAACTTATCTACTTTATTGGTTTTTTGGAGATAGCAACAAATAGCGTAACGAAAACCATTTTTTTGCTACCGTTAACTAATTTTCCAGACTTTCAGCTTTCCATTATCAAGGTACTATCAGCACTTGAAATCATTAATTCGGGAAAGAAAAAAGTCGATAAATTAGAGCAAGATTTGCAATTGATGGTAGCCAATGCTGAACTTTCCAAACAATTACGTATCAATATTAACGCCCCATTTTTTAAAATTACTAATCACTATTTTGATATTAATAACGAACCGATTGCGCTTGAGTACAAGTTTGCTAGTAATACTAAATATGTGGTCGATTTCACCTAGGAGGTATATCAATGATTAAATTATTACGTGTAGATCACCGTTTATTACATGGCCAGGTAGTTGTTTCATGGTTCGAAAATGTTGGTGCAAACACTATTTTAGTGGCTAATGATGTCGTGGCTAATGACGAATTACGTAAATCTGCTATTCGTTTAGCTAAACCAGAAAACGCAAAATTAGTGATGAAGTCAATTGATGACAGTATTGAGGCGATCAATTCAGGCGTAACAGATAAATATCAAATGTTAATTGTCGTTGAATCCGTTGCAGATGCTGAAAAACTCATTCGAGCCACGCAAGGAAAAGTTTGTAGCCTAAATTTAGGTGGTACTAAACCTCGAGAAGTGACAAAAAATTACTCTAAAACAATTAATTTAACTGATACTGAGGCGGATTTATTAACAGGATTACAACAAGACGGCATTGAGATCTATATTCAACAAGTCCCAAGCGAATCAAAGCAAAAATTTGAAAAATAGTTAAGAGGGACAAAAATATGAGTATCGAATTAACAGCTGTTGTTCTAGCTTTGATTGCGATGTTAGCCAATGGTGAATACTTATTAGGTTCATCAATGTTATCCAGACCACTTGTTACTTGTACTTTAGCTGGTTTAGTCATGGGCGACATCACACAAGGTATTGTTATTGGTGCTACATTAGAACTCGCATTTGTAGGTTCGTTTTCTATTGGCGCTTCTATTCCACCCGAAATTATATCAGGCAGTATATTGGGTACCGCTTTCGCCATTGGGGCTGGTAAAAGCACCGAAATTGCTTTGGCGTTAGGTATTCCTATTGCGTCATTAGTTTTATTGGTTAAAAACTTATGTTTTCTTTTTATTCTTCCTTATTTTGTTCATAAAGCAGATAAATACGCCAGTGAAGGCAATGGTAAAGGTATGGATCGAATGAATTTATTAGGTGGATTCTTTTCAATCAATCTGCCAATCGGTTTAGTCGTAGGACTTTCTTATCTATTTGGCAGTTCTGCGGTGAATGGTCTATTGGAAATGATACCTAAATTTATTATTGATGGATTAGGTATTGCAACTGGCTTACTACCGGCATTTGGATTTGCGATGTTAATGAAAATCATGATTAAAAAGAGCAATGTAACATTCTTTATTTTTGGTTTTGCACTTGCCGTTTATATGAAAGTACCCGTCACCGGTGTGGCTATCTTTGGGGGATGTCTTGCGCTCATTTTGACGGGGTATTCGGCATTTAATGGCAAAAAGATGATAACAGAAGAAAGCGGGCAAAAACTCAGCACCAATACAGGCAATACGGTAGCTGCACAGGAGATAGATTATGAAAATGAAGAGTTCTAAACTAATAACCAATAAGGAGTTATCCAGAACGTTTTGGCGTTCATTTACCGCTGAATGGTCATGGAATTATGAACGACAAATGAACTTAGGCTATTCCTATGCGATGCGACCAGCTTTAGATAAGATTTACAGTCATAATAAAATCGAACTCACTGATGCCTATCAACGACATTTAGAATTTTATAACGTCACACCATGGTTAATCACTTTTCCACTAGGTATTTGTATTGCCATGGAAGAACAAAATGCCACCGATAATGATTTTGATAAAAGTGCCATCAACGATGTCAAAATTGCACTAATGGGACCTTTAAGTGGTCTGGGGGATTCGTTCTTTTGGGGAACATTACGCGTTATTGCAACAGGTATTGGTACCTCTTTAGCACTGGAAGGTAATATTCTAGGTCCACTTCTTTTTTTACTTATCTTTAATGTACCTGCCATTTTAGCCCGTTATTTTGGTTTACTTATAGGCTATAACATTGGCGCATCTTTTATTGAAAAGGTTCAAAAGACAGGTTTAATGGATAAGTTATCTTATGGAGCATCAGTGTTAGGGCTATGTGTGGTTGGCGCCATGGTTGCTACTATGGTGACATTAAATATGCCGTTAAAAATTGGGTCTGGCGATGATTCAGCCTCACTACAAGATATCTTCAACGGAATTGTACCGCAAATTTTGCCTTTGATGTTTACGTTATTCATCTTCATGTTAGTCAAAAAAGGGATTAAAGCGCATTGGATACTTCTACTTATTGCCGCAATCGGGATTTTAGGGGCATGGAGTGGATTATTGGGATAATTAGGAAATAAAAATGAAAAGTATCGCAGACTATGTCGCCTTAGAGCCAGAATTTTATCAAAGCATATTAGATCATTATCAATCGTTATTTGCTGATCAGATTGATTTAAATACTGAAAAGTCACTTCAATCGATTGTCATTTTTGCCACAGGATCAAGTGCCAACGCCGCTTATGGTGCCAGACCATTGATGAGTAAAATATTAAAAATCCCTATTTATATTGAAGATCCTTCAATGGCAGCGAATTACTTACACTATAATGACGCTCATACGCTCTATTTTGCCATATCACAAGGTGGGGAAAGCTATTCTACCATTCATTTGGTTGAACAATTTATTAAAGAAAATCGAACTATTTATACCCTCACTAGCAATTCTAACAGTCCGATATATAACATCAGCAATCATGTTTTATCAATGGGGATGCCTGTTGAAGAAATGCCCTATGTCAGTGCTGGCTATAGTGTCATTATTCTTGATTTAATGTTGATAGCGTTAATTATTGGTCAAAAAACAGGGTATTTGGATAAGCAACAATTTGAAAGTTATCTTAAACAAATACAGGATATTACGACATCATTGCCACAAGTTATCCTACAATCACAATCATGGGTAAATCATCATCTCAGACAATTTAATCACGCTAAACGAGTGATTTTTATTGGCTATGGGGCAACTTATGGTGTCGCCCGTGAAGGAGAAACTAAATTCACCGAAACGGTTCGTAACACGGCGTTCGGAAAAGAGTTGGATGAGTACATGCATGGCCCTTATCTTGGCTTACATCCTGATGATTACATCATATTTATTGAACCAAAAGGATTATTAGAAGCAAGAGCCGTAGCATTAAAAACCTTTTTGAATCACTATGTAAAACAGGTAATAACCCTGTATGCACAGCACTCGCATTCTATTACTGAGCACGATCTAAACTTTGATATCCATTGTGATGAATTATTAACATCATTATTTATGACTATTCCTATTCATCTACTCAGTTACCAACTATCCCAGTTAAAGGGTCATAATCTAGAAAAATCAACATATCCAGAATTTGATAAAATCACTAAATCCAAAATTAAGAGGGGCACCGTATGAGAAAATTTGACGAACAAAAAGAGCTTAACAGTATGAATGGCGCATTAAAATTACGTCCGTTTATTAATCAGTTTATTGATCAGATTCATGAACGAGGTTATCGTAATATCTGTTGGTTAGGTATTGGTGGCACTTATGCTTCATCAATGCAAGCCGTCGTTCATATGAAAGAAAAATCTGAACTAGAAACTTTTGTGCAACATGCTGCGGAATATTTGGTAACTGGCAATAAGCGAATAACCAAAGATTCTTTAATAATCATCTCCTCCGTGACTGGCTCAACACAAGAAGTCGTTGAGGCTATCGATAAAATTCAAAAAGAAGTCGGCTCAACGGTATTAGCCTTTTTAGATAATGCTGATTCACCATTAGGCAAAATGGTAGATCACGTTATTTCTTATCCGATGAATGAACAGTTAAAATTCTTTATGACCGCAGACAGACTGATGTATTTAGCCGGTGAATTTCCAGACTATGATGAATTTTATCAACAAATGGATCAGCACTTTGCTAAAAACATTGTTGCTGTTGCCAAAAAAGCCGATGCCTTTGGACAAGACGTTGCGCAAAAACATCACGATGATGCCATGCATTACTTTGTTGGAGCCGGTAATCAATGGGGAGCAACCTATTCACACGCTATGTGTTATTGGGAAGAACAGCATTGGTTACGTTCAAAATCAATCGAATCTGCTGAATTTTTTCATGGAACATTAGAAATTATAGACAGGGATACGGCTGTTACTGTTTACGTTGGTGAAGATAGTCAGCGCTCACTTAGTGAAAGAGTAGCTAAATTTTTACCGCAAATCTGCGCTAATTACACCATAATCGATACTAAAGATTATGAATTGCCGGGTATTTCGGAAAAATATCGGGGGCACTTATCTCCATTTGTTTTTCGTGCTATTAATAACCGAATTGATGCTTATGTCGAACACCTCAATCGTCATCCAATGTCAATCCGTCGTTATTATCGTTGCTTAGATTACTAAAAGGAGTCGTGCATGATTGCAGTATTAGTAAGTACTCACGGCACAATGGCTAACAGTTTAATTGAAACAGCTGAAATGATATGCGGTAAGCAAACTCAATGTGAAGCTGTTTCCTTTTTAATGGGACAATCACTAGATGATTTTCAACAGCAAATTGAACAAAAGTTAGCAATGTTAACTAAATCGGGATCAGCCATTTTATGCTTAGTTGATTTAAAAGGCGGTACCCCTTTTAATACCCTCTTTAAACTGATCCCAAATTACCCGATGATGGAAATTATCACTGGCGTTAATATTCCAATGCTATTAACCACATTTATGCTCAGATCGGATATAAATAATTTGAATGAGTTAATACCAGAAACGATTGAGGTTGCTATGAATGGTATTGAACGCTATAACATTACCTCATTAACCAACAACACGTATCAAAATGAGGAGTTTTAAAGATTTTTTGATTCTCTTTAATTTTTTGAATTAGGCAGATTTTTTATGTCAATAAAAAATTTGCCTTTTACCATTGAAAAAATATATAATTTATAGCTACTTTTGATTATAAAAATAAGGTATAATCAAATTACTTATTTATGCCCTCCTTTACTCTGTATTTCATCCTCTTCACTAACTGATAGTAATTCAACTAAGAATGGATGATAAACTATTTCAGTTTATTAATTATAAAATAATTGTAGACAAACTAAACGTTTTTACAGTGCCATAATCATTCGTTAAGAAATTGTAACAATTGTTAATATAATATAAGTATTGTGATGAATTCGTTATTAAAGGTTTATTTACCCGTCTCAGTTTTACTCTGTTCTATCTCACCGTTTCTGTTTGCTGCTGAACCGCCTGAAGGGTTAAAGATCCTCAGTGATAATCAGCTTATTCGTCAGCAAGAGCATGATAAAGCCTTGCAGGAAACATTAACGCCTGCCTCGCCAGATATTCGCTTATTACCCCCGATTGATAGCTTAGGGGAAATGCAATTCCCGCAGGAGCCTTTATGCTTCAATATTCAAAAAGTTAGTTTGGTTGAACGTGATAAGTTAGCCTGGTTTGTTCCCTTAAAAAAATTAGCACAGCAAGCCGAGCAGCGCTGTTTAGGGGCGGAAGGGATTAACCTGTTAATGAGTGCGATTCAAGATCGCTTAATCAGTTATGGTTATATCACAACCCGGGTGGTTGCCCCCGAACAAGACCTGAACGAGGGTGAACTGAAATTATTATTAGTCGAAGGGAAAATTCGTGACGTGCATTATGCCCCTGAGAGTGATAAATATGCACAGTTATACACCGCTATGCCTGCACATGCCGGACAATCGCTGAATTTACGTGATATTGAACAGGGACTTGAAAATCTGCAACGTTTGCCAACCGTCAGCGCACAGATGGAGTTGGTGCCGGGCGATAAACCGGGTGAAAGTGATATTGTTATCAGCCGAAAACAGTCTAAGATGTGGCGTTTAGGCTTATCAGTCGATGATTCAGGGACCAAAAGCACCGGGCGAGACCAGGGTGGCGTGACTTTATATTTAGATAATTTATTATCGTTAAGTGATGCTTTTTATGTCACCGGTGGTCGGGATTTAAGTGGCAAAAGTAAATATGGCTCACGGAATTTTCTGTTTTCTTACTCCGTCCCGTTTGGCTACTGGTTATTCAGTGCCTCGTTATCGGGGAATAAATACCATCAAACCGTCGCCGGACAACTCGTCGATTACAAATACAGTGGTCGCAGCCGTAATACCAATTTCCAGTTAAGTCGGATTATTCATCGAAATGAATCGCAAAAAAACACCCTTAATTATGGCATCACATTAAAGCAATCGCATAACTATATTGATGATAATGAAATTGAAATCCAGCGCCGAAAAACGACTTACTGGCAGCTGGGACTGCAACATCGTCATTATGTCAATGATATGGTTTTTGATGCCGGCGTCTCTTTCCAAAAAGGGGTACGATGGTTTAATGCCCAAAAGGCACCGGAAGAGTATGACCGGGAGGCCAATATCACCCCATTAGCGGAAATTATTTCCGTTAATTTCTCCTCCAACATTCCTTTTACACTGGGCTCACAACAGTTCCGGTATCGTCTGGATTATCAGGGACAATATACGCGCAAAGGGAATTTAACCTCACCTGACCAGTTTTCGATTGGCGGACGCTGGAGTGTACGTGGCTTTGATGGCGAGTTGACGCTAAAAGCTGACCGCGGTTGGTATGTCCGTAATGAGTTGTCATGGCAGGCACCGTTAAATCATGAGCCGTATTTAGGGTTTGATACCGGCGAAGTATCCGGGGCAAAAAGTGAATATCTGTTAGGTCGGCATTTAACCGGTAGTGTGGTGGGGGTGCGTGGCAGTAACTTTGGCATGTACTATGACCTGTTTGCCGGCATGCCTGTTCGTAAGCCAAAAGGATTTAAAACTAATCCAATGACATTAGGCTTTTCACTTAACTGGAGTTTTTAATCTTATTGCCTGACGTTGCAAATTTAGAGGATTAGTCCCGAACAACGTCAGCCAATAGCTCACTCAAGAAAACAATGAAAACAATCAGTAAAAGAGAAGCAAGCTGAAACACACTTACCTTAAAAATAAGTGTCATAGCAGACGAAAAAATCAGCAAACATATTAATAAAAAACAATATATTAATAAGCAAAAATAACATCATAAAACAATAATAAACAAAACAATTACAGTATAAGGTTATATAAGGGTATTAGCATGAATAAGGATTTATATCGGGTTATCTTTAATAAAAAACGTGGCATGCAGATGGTGGTGGCTGATATAGCAAAAACCCCTACCGGTCACGAAAAATCAACATCAGGTTTAGGTCAGACTTTATCTAAATCCGTGTTGGCAACATTAAAACCGGTTACCTTGTTGATGTCGATATCATTCGGGTTTGTCACCCTCTCTTTACCGGCTCATGGCAGTCAAATTATTGCCGACCCGCAGGCAAAGAAAACGCAGCAGGCGCAAGTTATTCAGGCGGCGAATGGGGTCACGCAGGTCAATATTCAGACGCCAAACAAAAAAGGGCTTTCTCATAATAAATACAAGCAGTTTGATGTTTCACAGCGTGGGGTGATTTTAAATAACAGCGGTAAAATCACTCAAACTCAGATTGGCGGTTATATACAAGGTAATGAGTACTTAAAAACAGGCTCAGCAAAAATCATCTTAAACGAAGTCAACTCCCGTAACCCGAGCCAGTTAAATGGTGTCATTGAGGTTGCCGGTCAAAAAGCGCAGGTCATCATCGCCAATCCGTCCGGGATTAGCTGTCACGGATGTGGTTTTATTAACGCAGACCGAAGCACACTCACCACAGGTAAACCGATAATAGACAACGGAGAGTTAACCGGTTATCAGGTTGAGCAGGGGCATATTTCGGTAGCCGGTAAAGGGCTCGACAGCACCGGACAAAGTTACACGGATTTAATTGCGCGTTCGGTGTCAATAAATTCGGCGGTATGGGCCAATGATTTAAATGTGGTGACCGGTCGTAATAAAGTCAGCCGCAATGCACAGACTATCACGCCGTTAGCGGAGGATAACAGTCCAAAACCGGAAGTGGCACTGGATGTGTCAGCACTGGGCGGGATGTATGCCGGTAAAATCCAGATGGTGGGCACCGAGAAAGGGGTTGGGGTTCGTAATGCCGGTGAATTAGGGAGCAGTAAAGGTCATTTTAGTCTGACAACGGAAGGTAAAATCGTCAATACCGGTACATGGGTCAGTCAGGGGAATATGACGGTTAAGGCAAAAGGTCGCATTACCAACGCCGGGTCAATCGGTAGTCAAGCCGGTCTTCAGGTCAGTACCACCGGTCAGGTAAGCAATAGCGGTAAGATACTGAGCAAGGAAAACTTAACGCTCAAAGCGACAGATAACATCCGTAATGCCGGGGTGATTAACAGTCAGACCAACTTACAGATTAACACCGGTGGAGACCTGAATAACTCAGGCAATATTCAGGCGCATGGTGATATCGCACTTGGCAGTGATAAAACGTTTAAACAGGAAGGTCGCATACTGGCCAAAAAGAATATTGTTGTGACGGCTAATGACATTGTCCAAACCGAATCCGGGTTAATAGCCAGTGGTGTAACCGCTGACGGTGAAGTGCCACAGGGTGGCGATTTAACCTTAAGGGCTGGGCAGCACATGCATTTACACGGTGCGGTGCAGGCGACGAAAAACGCGATCATCAGCGCGAAAGCCATTGACGGACAGGGGCTTAAGCTAAGCAGTGATACCTTAACATTAAATGCCCGTGCGGGTGCTGTCAATCTTGATAATGCCGCTGTGTATGTTGATGGTCAGGCAACGATACATGGCATTGACGGCGTGTCGGCAAAACACGCCACACTCAGTGCCGATGCGCTGACTCTCCACGGGGCAACGATAGATAACCGGGAAGGAACTTTATTTGGTAAAACCGTGCTTAATCTCACCACGCAACATCTTGATAATCAGCAAGGGAAGGTATTAAGTCAGGGGCAGTTAACGATAGCCGGGTCTGCTCAGGCGTATCTGAATACGCTGAATAATCAGGATGGGACGATATCGTCGCTTTCGACGTTAAAAATAGGCAGCCACACATTAGCCGGTAATCGCAACGGTCGTATAGAAAGCGGTCAGGATATGTTCCTGACGGTGGTATCTGACTGGATTAATCAACAAACCATTCTGGCCAATGGTCAGCTAACCCTTACTGCCAGTGGTCGCATTGACAATCAGTCACAAATTAAATCCGGGGGGCAATTAACCCTGACCGCCCGTGAACTTAATAATCAACAGGCTGGCGATATTGCCGGGGGCAGTACCCGGATTTCGGGCACGGCACTCACCAATTATGGTGTGATTGATGGCGGGCTGACTGATATTCAGACCGATACGCTCAATAATCTCGACAGCGGTCGTATTTATGGGGATGCGGTGGTGATTAATACCGGCAAGCTGACTAACCTGAAGTCCGCTGCCAGCTCGGTGGCGCCGGTGATTGGTGCCCGTGACCGGTTACTTATCGGTGCCCGGGAGCTGCTGAATAAAGACCATGCATTATTATTAAGTCAGGGGGAGATGTTTATTGGCGGGCAGGCCAGCACACAAGGGGTGACCGGTCGCAGTCAGCAGGTCAGTAACCACAGTGCCACAATAGAGGCCGGTGGCTCGCTCTATTTAGCGGCGGATAAGTTAGATAACCGGGACTTATATGTCAAAATCAGCAGCCCGGTTGAGGTTGACCGCAAAAGTTATCATGACTATGAATGGTGCTCGGGTGACAAAGATAAATACAGTTGTTTTGGTGGAAATCAAAAGCGTTACCGCATCAGTGACAATCGTGAAGGTAAATATCGCTATATTATTGATGAAAATGGCAAAAAGACCAATGAAGGTTATCTTCAATTTGACAAAGGCAATCACGTCAGGTTTTATGTCAAGGGACTGGGGCACAGTAAACATTTTATAGAGTATTTCTATGACCGGGTTATTTACGAAAGTCAGCTGCTCAATCAGGACCCGGCCAAAATACAGGCCGGTAAAAATCTGATCATTCAGGGCGATGTGGTGACCAATCAGGACAGTCAACTGCTTTCAGGTCAGACCATGCAAATTAATGCAAGGCAGTTTGATAATCTGGAAACCAAAGGTGAACGCTGGATTAAAGAGGTCGATTCAAAAGGTCATAAAAATCGCGGAAGGATTTCTCATTACAAAAAAGAAAAGGACGATCACAACTGGAAAACCAAACAAAAGTACGGCGCTTATCAGGGGGTTAATACCACCGAAGCGATGTCACTGGGTACGTTAACGGTGGCGGAAAACACCCAGCTTTCCCCGGTATCAACCGTTGCTGATAAACAGGGGGTAACGGTATTACCACCGGAATTTGTTCAGTACCCAACGGTGGTGCCGATTAAATTGCCGGATAATACCATTTTTCAAATCAGACCGGAAAAAGAGAGTTTATATTTAATTGAAACTGACCCTCGCTTTACTAACCGTAAAAAATGGATAAGTAGCTTAGATTTTATTGATTCTGACAGTTTACAAAAACGGTTAGGTGATGGTTACTATGAACAGAAATTGATTCAGGACCAGCTGATTGCACTGACCGGTAAAAGTTACCTGTCCGGTTATAATAACAGTGATGACCAGTACCGGGATTTACTCTTAGCCGGTCAGTTATATAGCAAACAATATCAGCTGCAACCGGGGGTTGCCTTAAGCGAAGAGCAGATGGCGGCATTAACCACGGATATGGTGTGGATGGTCAATCAGGCTATCACGTTACCGGATGGTCGGGTGGAAGTGGTCAGCGTGCCTAAATTATATCTGGTGGGCAAGCATACCGGCGTTAACCTGCAGGGGAATGTTGTGCATGCTGGTCAGGTGAATATTCAGACACAAGAGGATATCAATAATCAGGGTGTGATTAGCGGGGATAAGATAGCGGCGAGTGGTCATAATATCATTAACCGGGGAACGATTGCCGGCGACAGTGTCTGGTTAGAGGCCAAACAGGATATTATTAACCAAAGTGGTTTACTGCAGGCAAAAACTGAGCTTGATGCCTATGCCGGTCGGGACATTATTTTAACAACGGAACAACATCAGTCCGGCAAAGAGCGCTGGTTAGATAACACGGCAACCGTGTATGTATCTGACAAAGAAGGGACATTACGGTTTACCGGTCAGCGCAATATTAACATTAATGCGGCGGATATTATCAGTAACGGTAAAGAGACTACGCTGATTGCGGGGAACGATATATCCCTGGGTACCCAAACCATCAGTCATGCCACTGATTACACGCTTGACAGTAAAAATTATGACCGTCGGGAGTCGACACAGGAGGTAGGCTCATCTATCAGTACGGCCGGTAATTTAACCCTGAAAGCCGGGCATGATGTGAAGGTAAAAGCCGGCGATATCAACAGCGACGGGAACATAGTTGCACAAGCCGGAAATGATATTCTTATTACCGCCGGGCAGGCGACGTATGACCATGAAGCACGCGCCAAATCGAGCACGAAATCAACCTTTTCGAAAAGCAAATATTCACACTATGGTGAAGAG
The DNA here is from genome assembly GCF_026536675.1 of Gilliamella sp. B2717. NCBI lineage: Bacteria > Pseudomonadati > Pseudomonadota > Gammaproteobacteria > Orbales > Orbaceae > Gilliamella > Gilliamella sp. B2717. The sequence goes on from NZ_JAFNNQ010000079.1 coordinate 14,151, forward strand.
CATAATAAAACGGCCATTGGCAGCAGTCTGAGCGGTGAGAGTGTGACACTCAATGCTGGTCATGATTTAACGGTGAGCGGTAGTCAGGTTGTCGGGACAGATGATGTGAATTTGCAGGCGGGGAATAATGTTAATATCGATGCTGCAGAAGAGTCTTACTATAAATACCAACAGACCATCAATAAAAAATCAGGCTTAATGAGCAGTGGTGGACTGGGTGTCACGATTGGTAAAACGAAAGAAGATTTAAAACAAACCGATACGGAAAAAGCTTATGTTGGCAGTGTGGTAGGCAGTACTCAAGGTAATGTCAACATTCAGGCGGGCAAAGATATCAAGGTACGTGGGAGTGACATTATTGCGCAGCAGGATGTTAATTTAAAAGCGGAAAATGTTGAAATCACATCGCTTGATGCGAAAACGACCTATAAAGAAGAGTACAGTTATGAAAAATCCGGATTAACGGTTGCGTTAACGGGGACGGCTGCTAATGTTTATGAAGCAGCGCAAGCTCTTGAGCGGGCGAAACATAAAGACAACGATAAGATAATGGCGTTGCAATCGATAAAGTCAGGTTTAACAGTTACAGAAGAGATACAAAATTTACAGCTGAAGAACGATAAAGGTCAAAGTCAAGCCTCGATTGGCGTCAGTGCCATGGTGGGAACGCAACGGACTGAGCGTGTAGTCAATCAGGAACAACATAATGTGATTAGCAGTGGCGTGTCAGCGGGTAAAAATATCAATATTGTTGCTACGGGTGATGCGAATAAAAATGGGGGTGATATCACGTTAAAAGGCAGTGATATCAAAGCCGGCAATGATATTAACCTGACGGCAAATCGTGATTTGAATGTGATTGGTGCAGTAAATACGCAGCACAGTGACCGGGATGAAAAAAGTTATAGTGCGGCGGCAGGTATTCAATTCCAAGTCGGCGGAGATGAAAGTGGTCTGCGGTTTAAAGCGAACGGTAATTTTAGTCGGGAGCGGGAAAAGGCTGACGGCAGTGCATGGACGGAAAGCGTTATTGATGCCAAGAACAAACTGAATATCAAAACAGGCAATGATGTCAATGTAGTGGGTGGTCAGTTGAAAGGCGATACGGTGAAGATGGATGTCGGTAATAACCTGAATATTCAGTCACTGCAAGATACGGATGATTATGACTACGAGAAAATCAGTGCCTCGGTCAGCGGCACGGCAGGCTCAGGATTTAGTGCCAATGGTTCGATATCAGCAACGAATATAGACAGTAAATGGGCAAGTGTGACAGACCAGTCGGGGATATTTGCCGGAAAAGGCGGTTATGATATTTATGTGGGTAATAATACTGACTTAAAAGGTGCGGTGATAGCGTCGGAAGCGGACGATAAAAGTAAAAACAAACTTGATACCGGCACCATCAGCTTCAGTGATATAAAAAACAAAGCTGACTTTAAAGTGACGCATGTTTCGGTGAGTGGGGGTACCGGAGGTCCGGGTGTACCAACGGCTTATCAAAACAGTGATAGTGACTCAAGCACGACAAAATCGGCGGTTGAAAAAGGTGAGTTAATCATCCGCAATAAAGAGCAGCAAAAACAGGATATCAATGAATTAAGTCGGGATA
>NZ_JAFNNQ010000080.1:0-16794 GCF_026536675.1 Gilliamella sp. B2717
CTGAGCCTCGCTTAGATTTTCTTTTAGCCACGGTTTATCCCTGTGTATACAGGGAACACATTTATGGGTTGCGGTTAGAAGCATTTCAATGCGGTTTATCCCTGTGTATACAGGGAACACGTTAGCGATGTAATATTGTTTTATTAATATGCCCGGTTTATCCCTGTGTATACAGGGAACACGTCTATATGTTTACTTGGCATTTTGTGACCTCCGGTTTATCCCTGTGTATACAGGGAACACCACATACCGGCAGCGGCAACACTCAAACCAAGCGGTTTATCCCTGTGTATACAGGGAACACTTTTTTTGGTGTCATAAGCTTAGGACGTCCGCCGGTTTATCCCTGTGTATACAGGGAACACATCCGATGTTTTATCGGGTGTCGTTAGTGGTTCGGTTTATCCCTGTGTATACAGGGAACACTCTAATTATAACCTATTGTTTATTAATTAAAATAGGAGGGTGTAAAATTCTACCAACTTTTTTGCTGCTTTTTTGAGCGATTGATATTTTGATAGAGTTTGACAAAATTTATAATATTATCAATTTATTAAGCAATATTAGTAAAGAAATTTGTGCAATATTTATACTTGCCATTCGCTTATGTACCGACGCTATTTTGGATCATTGCATAACAGATCGTTATGTTAATTAGCTCTATTGGACTAAGCAGATTTTACTAAAAAACTCACTCATTATTTATTCCTCTGCCTTATCCCAATGGGTTTTATGTGCAAATCCCATTAAATTATTGGTCATTTTAATTCGTTGTAATTTAAGTGACCAAATTGGCGCTTTAATCATTCTGGCAAAAGGGAATTTTCGATAATAGTGTGAGTAAGCTTGGGTGGCATCGTGACCCTCTAATCGCGATGCGATGGCTTGAAATTGAATACCTTGGATTTTTGCAACGGTCTTTGGTGCTATGCTTATTGTACCTGCCACGTGTGAATGGGTTAACATCGCATTACCATGAATTGTTTTCACGTCAGAAAGGATATAAAGACACATGGAATCTTCATTAAAAACATAAAAAGCATTACACGCCCAAAGTTGATGATCAGGCAGAATCATACTGAGTGATAACACATGGTGTTTATTAATAAATTCAAGGATTTTTTTATTGGGCTGCATATTCAATGAAAGTTAAACTCGATTAAGATGGTGTATTGTTTAAATGCATATCTTCACCCCAACGAGGTAATGCAGGAATATCGATATCAAACAGGTCTAACGCTCTGGCTACACTATGGGTTATCATATCATCAATACTATCAATACGTTGATACAGTGCCGGCACAGGTGGAAATATCACCCCACCCATTAAAGTGACAGCCTCCATATTTTTAATATGTCCTAAATGTAAAGGTGCTTCACGTACCATTAAAACTAAACGGCGACGTTCTTTTAAAACTACATCGGCAGCCCGAGTTAGCAAATTATCCGATAAACTGTTAGCAATTGCAGACAAACTACGCATTGAGCACGGTGCAACTAACATGCCCATTGTTTTATAAGAACCACTTGCTATAGCTGCCCCGATATTATTAATAGAATAAACCTTGTCGGCAAGCGCCTCTATCTGTTTGATGCTCATATTGGGAGCTTCGTAAGAACAGGTCATGTGGGCAGCTTTAGAGATTACCAAATGAGTTTCAATATCCAATGGTTTTAAAAGCGTTAACGCTTTTATGCCATAAGCAAACCCGGTTGCGCCACTGATTCCTATAATGATACGCTTTGCTGTCATGTTAATTCCTATAGTATTTTGAATACAAACAACATCGGTTGACATTGATATGTTCAAAATAAGATGATTCCAATTTTTTCATTCGATAAACTGAGATGTTATGCATGAGTAAATCTTATCACTTATCATTGGTAGCTTATTGAACAAAAAAGCTATCAAGTTAAAAAGATTGATTATGATTAATTCATCACAACACATCATACCTATATCGAATTTAGCTTTCAAGTAAGGGAAAGCTTATATAAAAATTGAGAACAAAAAAGAATAAATATATTTAATAAAATTAATCGTTTTAATAAAACGATAATACATTAAGTTTAAGGATTTGGATATTAGCGACATAAATACAACATTATAGATGAAATGTGATGAATTAAGATAAAATGCGCTAACTACGCCTAATTTAATAGGTTTAGGCGTAGTATACTTTCAGTTATTCCTTAGCCATTGGCTGTTCAACCACTTTGGTTTCTTGATTACCTTGAATTGCTTGGATTTGTTGAGCATATTTGGCGACAGCATCTTTACCGGATAACAGACTATAAGTTAAGGTAAATTCGGTACTTTGTCCCGGCTCTAACTGGCGTACCCGTTTTTGTTCACGTTCAATAGTCACAGGATAGGCAAAACTGGTTCCCGGTTCTAAACCAGTAACATAACCTTGCTTAAGTGTATCGGTATTTTTCCACAAAGAAAGAACAGGAAGTTCTTTGGTATTAAAAGCAATACCCGTGCCTTTATCCCCTGCTTTATTCGTTAACATAACTTGCGTTTTACCATTAGCATCGGCATACGGATAAACGTTAAATACCATTTCGTCAAAACCTTTGGTTGGCCCTAGATAAGTTTGCCATGTTTTTAACCCATCTTTAGCATAATCGTTAAATGGCGAGATTTCTCGGACTGGTGCAACAAATTGAGCACCCTCTTCCAAAATTGGCGTACCGTAATTGCTATGATAAATGATTTGGAAATCTTTCGTGTAATCACCTTTATTGGTCACAACATCATGTACCGTAAACTCTTTACTACCTGGTACGTAACTTATTGATGCCCACGTTTCAAGATTGCTCTTTTTGAATGTGTTTTCTTTTATTAAACCTTTAACTGTGATTGTGTAAGGTGCTTTATCTAAAACTTCGACGACTAATTTTGAAACCGGCGTGTTTTGAGCTCGCCCATGCAATGTATACATCATTCCGTCTGCTTGCACTGCATGACCTGTCCATTCAAAACCACAACGCACCATCATTTCGTTAAAACCATCCAACCAACCCAGCCCTGCACGGCTTTCAAGATTTATAAATTTGGGGTGAACAATTTCGTCAACTGGTGAATCCCACCCCATTCGAATACCGTCACCAACAACTGAAATAATTCCCAGTCCACGAGTCGGACTTAATTTTATGGTAAAATCATTACTGTTGATTGTTAATAACTCGCTTCCTTCTTGTTTTCCACCTTTAAGGACAGTATTTGCAATAAAAAATTTTTCGGCGTTTATCCCTAAATCTTTATTGGAGATAGACCAATTTCCTTTTGCTACATCTTTCTCGGTATCAATTAGCACAAATTCTTTAGCATTAGCCGTCATGGTTGTAAAACATGCTAATACTGCAAGTGAAATGATTTTAACTTTCATGTTAATTCCTCATAATTTATTAAAACAACTAAACTGAATCGCTTCAGTCAATATGGCATAAAACGAGATAAATCAACAAAAAGAAAATATCAAAAATGAGAGATTATTCACACTTTTTAAACAGAAAAAATATCAATAATCTTATGAGTTATAATGAAATGATTTTATTTAACCACAATTAACGATTGGGTCTAACCTGTCCTGCTTTCCAATGTTTACGGCAAACAGAATGAAACTCGCTATCACCTAAATGTATAGAGTTACCAAACTTAACAATCTTACCATCTTTACCTTCTAGCAAATTCATCGTTGCTTTTTTTCCACACCAACAAACGGTTTTAAGCTCTCTAAAATTATCTGCGATTTCAAGTAAGGTTTTTGAGCCTTCAAAAAGATGTCCCATATAATCTGTTTTTAATCCAAAAAACATCATTGGTACTCCATACTCATCACAAACATCAGATAATTTCCAGATTGTATTTCGGGATAAAAACTGACTTTCGTCGATCAGTATACAGGCATAATCATTTTGTTTAATTAATTCAATTATCTCATCAACACTATTATCATCAAGTTGTAGCGCTTTTTTGCGTAATCCTAAACGTGATACAATTTCTACAGCAGAATCACGCGTATCGACAGACGATTTAAGTAGCAATGTTTGCATATTATTACTTAAATAATTATGGTCGATTTGTAATAATTCAGTTGATTTACCCGCATTCATGACGGCATAAATATAATAAATTTTCGACAAAATAAGGCCTCAAAATAAATTAATAAAGAAACAGAATAATTTAGAAAATAAAAAAGGTAAGTTATCAAACCTACCTTTTATCATTATAATGAAATAAAAACTATTTTGCTTTGCCTTGATTTGCAACAGCTGCTTGTTTGGCGGCAATTTCATCAGCATTACCTAAATAGTAATGTTTGATCACTTTCATATTGTCATCAAATTCATATACTAAAGGCACACCCGTTGGAATGTTAAGATCAATAATATCATCATCACTGATATTATCTAAATGTTTAACTAAAGCACGTAAAGAGTTACCATGAGCAGCAATAATAACACGCTCGCCTCTTGCTACACGTGGTGCAATCGTTGATTCCCAGTAAGGCAGAACACGTTTGATTGTTAATGCTAAGCTTTCTGTTAATGGTAATTCTGATTCAGGCAATTTGCTGTAACGTGAATCATGTCCCGGAAAACGCTCATCTGATTTTTCTAATGCAGGTGGGGTAATAGCAAAACCACGACGCCACAATTTTACTTGCTCATCACCATATTTTGCAGCAGTTTCCGCTTTATTTAAACCTTGAAGTGCACCATAGTGACGCTCATTTAATTTCCAACTTTTTTCAACAGGTAACCATGCTTGATCCACTTCATCTAAAACATGCCATAATGTGTGAATAGCACGTTTTAACACTGAGGTATACGCATAATCAAATTCGAAACCTTCTTTTTTAAGTAATTGACCTGCTTCTGCTGCTTCTTTATTACCTTTATCAGATAAATCAACATCAGTCCAACCACAAAAACGGTTTTCTTGATTCCAAACACTTTCTCCATGTCGAATAAGAACTAATTTTTTTACTGCCATGAATATAACTCCTTTGTTACGTAAAATAAATTTGATGTATCTTGTTATCAACAGGAATACATGATTTTAATCATGTATTCCTGTTGTATTTCAATAAACGTTTTTAAACTATACACATTATTTTGGTAAATATTTTGCAGGATCAACGGATTGCGCTTTATAACGAATCTCAAAATGTAGTCTAACTGATGAAGTTCCTGTTGCTCCCATTGTTGCAATTTGCTCACCGGCTCGAACTGTTTGTTGTTCCTTAACTAAGATTGATTGATTATGCGCATAAGCTGTCAAATAATCATCATTATGTTTAACAATAATTAAATTACCGTATCCCGGTAACGCATTACCAGAATAAACCACTCGACCATCAGCCGCAGCGACAACTTTATCACCTAACGATCCAGAAATATCAATCCCTTTACTTGCGTTAGAAAACTTTTCAATAATCTTACCATTAGCTGGCCATTGCCAAGAAATATTAGCAACCGTGGCTGTTGCGCCTCCTAAATTGGAACGACTTTGATCCGATGAATTAGAACTACTTGGAACAGATGTAATAGTATTACTTTGAACAGATTGAATAGTACTGCCTTGATCAGATGAACGGCTTGATGAAGTACCATTTGAATTATCTTTGATCGTCACAACTTTTTGGGTAACGTTATTTTTAGTTTCAACAACCGTTGTTCCAAAACTGACATCCAAAACTTGACCTACATTAACGGCAAAAGGTTCTTTAATATTATTTTTTGCGGCTAATGATCGATAATCATTACCCGTTACCCAAGCAATATAAAATAAGGTATCTCCACGTTTGACAGTATAAGTATCCCCCTTATAGCCACCTTTAGGAATATCATCATAATTACGATTATACACAATACGTTCATTCGTTGTTGCAACGCTTTGACCAGACGAGCTGGAAGATTGCACAGTTGAACTAGAGCTTGATGACGATTTAGGATAAGTAGAGTTCGATATTCGGTTACCCGTCGAAATATTTGTCGGTGGTCTGCTATAAACAGACGGATTTGAACTCCCGGAAGAATCTGAAATATCTACAATTGTAGCAGGGTTTGTTTGAGTACACGCAGCAATCAGCAAACTTAAACTACTTAATGTGAGAATTTTTTTCACTTTAATACCTTTCATTCGTTAATCTTATTTTGGTAGAAATTGCCCATGATTATACATTTTAACGTTTTTACCGTAAAAAGCTATTATCTTTAAAATATTCATGCTAATTTGATCATGGTCGAAGAATGATGATGAGTACTTAATTAAAGACAAACTCACGCCATAAATCCAATAAGCTGTATAAAAATGAAAGCCCTTTCTGACAAGAAATTTAACACCACTATACCATTAGTGAATCAACAAGCAAACTTGCTTATCAACTAAGATTAAATATTCAAAATGCAATTTTACAATGGGTATAAAATGATAAAAACTGAAATTGTTTTGAACGCAATGAGTATATACAATAAAATAGGTTTTCGTATAGTATATTTGTGGTATTTTTTTCAAAATTAAAATGTGACCAAATCTAATGACTTTATATATTGTAGCCACCCCAATTGGAAACTTAAATGATATCACGCTTCGCGCAATTGAGATCCTTAAAAAGGTTGATATAGTTGCTGCCGAAGACACTCGCCACAGTGGATTACTGTTGCAACATTTGGGAATCAAAGCCAAACTTTTTGCACTGCACGATCATAACGAGCAAGAAAAATCTCAGCTATTAATCGAAAAGCTCAAGTCTGGCGTATCGATAGCATTAATATCTGATGCTGGAACCCCCTTAATAAATGATCCAGGCTATCATTTAGTGAAAGCTTGCCGTGAAAATGAGATTAACGTTGTTCCTATTCCTGGCGCTTGCGCAGCGATTGCAGCCTTATCGGTTGCAGGACTACCGTCAGATAAATTCAGCTATGAAGGTTTTTTACCCGCTAAAAGTAAAGCTCGTGTGGACTACTTAATGACACTGGTGAATGAAACACGAACGATGATATTTTATGAATCAACACATCGTTTACTTGATACCTTACATGATATGCAAACTGTATTTGGCGCAGACAAACAAATCGTATTAGCCAAAGAGCTAACAAAAACATGGGAAACGATTGTTAGCTATCCGGTGACTCAATTAATTAATTGGCTAAATGAAGATATTGCCCGTCAAAAAGGGGAGTTTGTTTTAATTGTTGAAGGTCATACTAAAACTGACACGGATATCGATCCCAATGTCATTCACACATTAAAGTTATTAACCAAAGAACTTCCATTAAAAAAAGCGGCTGCAATCACCGCCGAAATATACGGACTTAAAAAGAACCAACTTTATCAAATTGGATTGAGTTTGGAATAATGAAAGCATCAATCAACTAACAATTAATAGCTATTGAGCTAAAACAAACTTACTAGCTAAATAGTAAGAAAGCGTTAACCTCGAATAAAATTAGACAGTAAAACATCGATAAGAACATTGGCACAAATAGTGCGAATTAGTATATAATTAGCCACTATTTTTAAGTAATTTAATGATAAAAGGTAACAAACAGTATGGGATTCAAATGTGGGATCGTCGGACTACCAAATGTTGGTAAGTCAACACTTTTTAACGCACTAACTAAAGCAGGCATTGAGGCGGCTAACTTTCCGTTTTGTACAATCGAGCCAAACACTGGTGTAGTGCCAATGCCCGATCCTCGTCTCGATCAGCTTGCTGAAATTGTCAAACCACAACGCACTTTACCAACCACAATGGAATTTGTGGATATTGCTGGATTAGTGAAAGGTGCATCAAAAGGTGAAGGGCTTGGAAACCAGTTTTTAGCCAATATCCGTGAAACCGAAGCAATTGGTCATGTCGTACGATGCTTTGAAAATGAAAACATCATTCACGTAGCAGGTAAAATTGACCCTGCCGAAGATATTGAAATTATTAACACCGAGCTAGCGTTAGCTGACCTTGAAGCTTGTGAACGTGCTATGACTCGAATACAAAAACGAGCAAAAGGCGGTGACAAGGATGCAAAGTTTGAACTTGAAATTCTAGAAAAATGTCTACCCCACTTAGAACAAGGTAAAAAATTATTACTATTGGATTTAAGCAAAGAAGAGCTAAACGCAATAAAGTATCTTAGCTTCTTAACCTTAAAACCAACTATGTATATTGCTAATGTCAACGAAGACGGTTTTGAAAATAACCCTTATTTAGATAAAGTTAAAGCCATTGCAGAAGCAGAAAAAGCGGTTGTTGTTCCTGTCTGTGCTGCCATTGAAGCGGAACTTTCTGAACTTGATGATGCCGACCGAGATGAATTTATGCAAGACCTAGGATTAACTGAACCGGGATTAAATCGTGTCATACGTGCAGGTTATAAATTGCTTAATTTACAAACCTATTTTACCGCAGGCGTGAAAGAAGTACGAGCATGGACAATCTCCGTTGGTGATACCGCACCGCAAGCGGCTGGAAAAATCCACACTGATTTTGAAAAAGGCTTTATCCGAGCGCAGACTATCGCATTTGATGACTTTATCAAATACGGGGGTGAACAAGGGGCAAAAGAAGCAGGTAAAATGCGTTCTGAAGGTAAAGACTACATCGTACAAGACGGCGACATTATGAACTTTTTATTTAATGTCTAATATTCACGTATGATGAAATACATTAACGTCACCACAAGGTGGCGTTAACGTTTAACGATAAAAAACACGATAACCAAAGCCTAAATCATTAAACAATAATCAAAACACATCGAGTCGATCCATTGAAACGCAAATCACCATGTTAATAAACATTAACACTATCGATAAAATGGATGCATCAACTAGGTAAGGAAAAACTATGTTACTGACTTTCGACCAAGCAAAACAAAAAATATTGCAAGCTTGCACCACCGTAAAATCACTTGAACACGAAACAGTATCATTAAATGATGCACTCGACCGAATTACCGCTGTACCCATTATATCCCCTATTAACGTCCCTCGTTTTGATAATTCGGCAATGGATGGTTATGCTGTCAGATTAGCTGATATTGAAACATCGAGAACCTTACCGGTTTATAAGACTGTTTATGCAGGTGATGATATCGGTGATCTTAACTGGGCAATTGGCAGTTGTTTACGAATTATGACAGGTGCGCCTGTTCCTAATGATGCTGATGCGGTTGTTATGCAAGAACATACACAAGTAAAAGGTCAACACATTACTTTTCTTAAAGATATTAAAGCTGGGGATAATATTCGCCGAATCGGTGAAGATATCAAAAAAGATGCAGTCACTGTTGCTAAAGGTCAACGCTTATCAATTCCTACTTTATCGACATTAGCAACGCTTGGCATTCATCAAGTTTGCGTGTATAAAACATTAAACGTTGCTATCTTTTCAACCGGCAACGAACTAACGCCAATTGGTCAACCGTTAACCGACAATGGTGCTATTTATGACAGTAATGGTTTCACATTAAAACAGCTATTAACAAAACTGAATTGCCAAGTGATCGACCTTGGTATTATCCCTGATGATCCCAACCAAATTAAACAAGCTTTAATGACAGCCTCAACCCAAGCTGATTTAATCATTACCAGTGGTGGGGTATCGGTAGGCGATGCTGACTACACCAAAACGGCTTTAAAAGAGTTAGGACAAATTAATTTTTGGAAGATAGCGATGAAACCCGGTAAACCATTTGCCTTTGGACAAATTGGCAAAGCGCTATTTTGTGGTTTACCCGGTAATCCTGTTTCAACAGTAGTGACATTTTATCAACTCGTTCAACCTTTAATTTCAGCGCTTGCAGGACAACAAACGCTATCAGCGGATTTAACTTTTCAAGTTAAAACAGTAACCGATCTTAAAAAAAGTGTTGGGCGCATAGATTTTCAACGTGGTAGAGTGGAACCAAATGACCAAGGCGAGTTAGAAGTTAAATCAACGGGTCAACAAGGTTCACATATTACCCAATCGTTCAATAAAGCTAACTGTTTTATAATATTAGAACAAGAACGCGGAAACGTCAGTAAAGGAGAATATGTCACCGTTACGCTGTTTAATGACTTATTAAAATAGTGCCACTAAAATGGCTCCAGCGGCAATCATCACAACCCCTACGCCTGACAAAAATGAAATTTTTTCACCAAATAAAACCGCGGCAAATACCACTGCAAACACCACGCTCAGCTTATCAATAGGGGCAACTTGCGACACTTTACCGTCTTTGACTGCCATAAAATAAAACAGCCATGACAACGCACCGGCAATACCACTTAATGCAATAATCAGTAATGCTTTTTTATCATTAAAAAACGTATTAATTAAGTTTAATTTACCCTGAACTGCCACCACGCCAACCAAAAATATCGCCATAACAATAGCTCGAATTGCGGTTGCCGTATTTGCATCAAGATGCTGTAAACCAATTTTGCCTAAAATTGCCACGAAAGCCGCAGAAATGGCAGACAACAAGGCATAAATAAGCCAAGCACTCATCTTTAATTCCTGTCTATTTGAATCATATATTGCTGGTTATTTGAATTTTTTTGGCATTGTTGTGAATTGCTCATCACACCATCACAACCTTCTAACACACCGTGCGCTTTTGACCAACGATATTGTTTACCGTGATCATTCTTACCACCACAAGCAATTAAGCTTAAACTCAGTATCACACAAGACAATGTAATCAGTACTGTTTTCATGGTTTTCTCCGATGTTAATGTAGAAATGATTACTTAAGCTATATAGATTAATAACTGTTATTCTATTTTAGAATCTGTTTGATGAATAGATAGACTACCACCTATTTTTAACAAATGAAAGGCTCGAGCTTCACGGTATTGAGATAACAAAGTTGGCGGTTCATCTAAAGGTTCATCGGCTAACTCAAACGCTCCCCAATGTATTGCCATTGCAGCATGGCAATGTAACTCATCATAAAGTTGTACTGCTTGCTCAGGATCGATATGTTGTGACTGCATAAACCAACGAGGCGCATAAGCACCAATTGGAATAAGTGCCAAATCAATATGTGTAAAATATTCACCAATATGCTTTAAAACTGATGAATAAGCGGTATCGCCCATAAAATAGAGTGTTTTTGTTTGATTAGCATTAGCCACATTTGATTGAATCACCCAACCACACCACAATACCTTATTCACATCAAATAAACCACGTTTACTCCAATGTTTGGCAGGTGTTGCAGTAAAAGTAAGATTATCGATATCCGCCGATCCCCACCAATCCAGCTCAATAACCGTCTTAGCCCCCCACTTATGAAGTTTAGTTTTTAAACCTAATGGCACTAAAATAACAACATTTGCAAAACGACTCACTAATTGTCGAATGCTATGATAATCAAGATGATCATAATGATTATGTGAAATCACAATAAAATCAATGTTAGGAAGTTCTTCAATACTTAGTGCGGGTGGTGTACGGCGTCTAGGGCCTAAAAACTGAAAAGGTGAAGCACGATCAGAAAAAACAGGATCGGTTAAAATCATTTTACCGTTAAGACGAATCAACGTAGTTGAATGCCCTATCCACCAAATTCTATCATCGTCTAACGTCATATCAATCGATTGACACCATTGATGATTAAAACCAAGATAACCTGCTTGTGGGGGCAAAACATTCCGATTAAAATACCAACGACAAGTATCACTTAAAGTAAGCTTAAACGGCTCCTGATTTTTAAATTTTTTACCGTTATGGTGAGATTGATCAACGATATTTTTCTGTTCATAACTCATTAAAACGACCCTTATTAATTTGCATATCGCTCAATTAACACAGCGACATTACTAGCATTAGCAATAGCATCGGGTTTAGAGACTTTAATTTTAATATGACCAACTGAAAACTTTTGCATAACATGCTCAGCAACCTGTTCAGCAACGGTTTCAATTAGTTCAAATTGCTGACTTTCAACAAACAGAGTAACAGACTGACTAACCAAAAAATAGTCTAAACAGAGCGAAACATCGTCATTTTTGCCTGCCGGTTGATTATTCCAAGCCATCTCTAAATCCAAGATAAGCTTTTGCTTAATGTTTTTTTCCCAACTATAGACCCCAATGGTTGTAAAAATAGTTAAACCTTCAATCAGAACACGATCATGATTATTTATGCGCATATTTCACCCTAAAAACAGATTAAGTTTATCTACTTTAAACAGAAGATTACCGAATCTCAACAAATTACGCTATAATTTATTTTAAATTGTAATGAAATTAACCATAGCACTTATGACCCGTATATATCAACCTGTTTCGATTATTGAAAATAGCATCATGACATTAGATGATAATGCATTTAATCACCTTATTCGGGTTTTACGAATGAAAACAGGTGAAAATATTATCCTTTTTGATGGTACTAATCACATCACACCAGCAACAATACATGAAATCAATAAAAAATCGGTAACCGTCAAAACGGCGACCACCCTATTAGACAACCGTGAATCCCCTTTAAAAATTCATCTTGGACAAGTCATATCACGCGGTGAAAAAATGGAGTTCACCATACAAAAATCTGTCGAATTAGGGGTAACCAGTATTACGCCCCTACTTTCTGAACGTTGTGGAGTAAAACTCGATGCAGAACGATTAGACAAAAAAGTGAATCAGTGGCAAAAAATTGTGATTTCAGCTTGTGAACAATGTGGTCGTAATATCATTCCGGTGATTCATCCCGTCATGAAACTAGAAAATTGGTGTGCCAACTTAAACAGCGGTTTACGATTAAACTTACACCCTAAAGCAACACATGGAGTAAAACACCTTCCTACCGGACAAACGGATATCAGTTTACTAATCGGGCCTGAAGGGGGATTATCTGATGACGAAATCAACATGACACATCAGTATCAATTTACCGATATTTTACTAGGGCCACGAGTACTACGCACCGAAACTGCAGCGCTTACAGCCTTAACAGCACTACAAGTTCAATTTGGTGATTTAGGATAATTAACTGTAAAAAATCATAATTCATCATGTTTACATTGCATCTTAATCTGTTACGAGTATGATAGTTGCCAAAGCTTTTGCATAGTGATAAAAACACTATCTGTCACAATTCATATTTTATTGAACAATACAAAAGGAGTTACCATGATTAAGCTTGGTATTGTTATGGATCCAATCAGTCATATCAAAATAAAAAAAGACACCAGTTTTGCAATGTTGCTTGAAGCACAAAAACGGGGTTATCAACTTTTTTACATGGAAATGAACGATCTGTTTTTACGTAATGGTCAACCTTATGCAACAACACGAAAGTTAACCGTTCATCACGATCTCAATCACTGGTTTGATATGGATGAAGAACAAACACTACCATTAAGTGATCTTGATGTCATACTAATGCGTAAAGATCCCCCTTTTGATACTGAATTTATCTATTCAACTTATATTTTAGAACGAGCAGAAGCAAATGGTGTACTTGTGGTAAATAAACCACAAAGCTTACGTGACTGTAACGAAAAACTATTTACAGCATGGTTTGCCCAATTTACGCCAGAAACCCTCGTGACTCGTCAAACTCAATTAATACGAGCATTTCATCAAGAACAACAAGATATCATCTTAAAACCACTTGACGGCATGGGCGGATCGTCAATTTTTAGAATAAAACAAGATGATCCCAATATATCCGTTATTATCGAAACCCTAACCGAAATGAACACCCGATATTGCATGGCTCAAGCATTTATTCCTGCAATTAAAGACGGCGACAAACGTGTTTTGGTTGTTGACGGTCAACCAGTGCCTTATTGTCTTGCTAGAATCCCTCAAAAAGGGGAAACTCGTGGAAATCTGGCAGCTGGGGGATATGGCGAAGTAAGACCACTCAGTGACAGTGATTGGCAAATAGCTAAAAGCGTAGCACCAACCTTAAAAGAAAAAGGACTATTGTTTGTTGGTTTAGATATTATTGGTGATAAATTAACTGAAATAAACGTCACCAGCCCGACATGTGTACGTGAAATTGAAGCGGCAAACCCAGACATATCTATTACAGGCATGTTAATGGATGCCATTGAAAAACGATTAAATAAAAAGAGCTAAACATGATTAGAGAATATAAAAAAACGGATCTCGATAAAATTATGCAACTATGGCTTGAAGGAAATATACAAGCCCATAATTTTATTGATCCTGAATTTTTCAAACAAAATTATGAATTTGTTAAAATGCTCATTCCAATGTCAACCATTTACGTGCAAGATCTTAATGGCGTAAAAGGATTTATTGGCTTAACCGAAAACTATATTTCTGGTTTATTTGTTGACGAAGAATTCCGCCGACAAGGGACAGGAAAAGCACTGGTTAATAAAGCGAAACAGCGTTACAACGAATTACTTGTTCATGTCTACAAACAAAATAGTACAGCTATTAATTTTTATCTTTCACAAAATTTTGAAATTGTTTCCGAATCCATCAATGAAGAAACCAATGAACCCGAATTATTGATGCGTTGCTTAGTTGAACACAACGTAAAAATCGGCAAGTGTGCAATTTAAATAAAACTAAAATGTGAGCATATGAATCTAAAAAATTATTTTATCATTGCAATGCCAAACGTATCCGAAACCTTGTTTAGCCGATCGGTGGTATATATTTGTGAACATAATCGAGATGGAGCAATGGGTATCATCATTAACAAACCTCTTGTTGAACTCAATGTTGCCACCGTATTGACTCGTCTTGAAATTATGGCACCAAAAAACTGTGCTGAACTAGAACACCCTGTATTTTGTGGTGGCCCTTTAGCGGATGAACAAGGATTTATTTTACATACTCCACAATCGGGCTTTTCATCGAGCATTCAAATATCTGATGACGTGATGATAACCACATCACTTGATGCATTAAAATCGATTGGGACACCTGAACAACCGAAAGATCTTTTTCTTGCATTAGGTTATTCAAGTTGGCAATCACTGCAACTTGAATCAGAAGTTGCCCGCAACGATTGGTTAGTGGCAGAAGCCGATCCCAATATTATTTTTAATGTTGCCATTGAAGAACGCTGGCAAAAAGCCGCCGAATCGCTAGGGATTAATATCAATCGCATATCACATCAAATGGGAAATGCATAAACAATGGCAACCATTATTGCATTTGATTTTGGAACCTCAAGTATTGGTGCGGCGATTGGGCAAGACATCACCAAAACAGCCAATCCACTTTGTTCGTTCAAAGCACGAGACGGCATTCCTAATTGGCAAACTATTGAAAAGGTACTTAAAGAGTGGAAACCTGATTACTTAGTGGTTGGGTTACCCCTTAACATGGACGGTAGCGAACAACCACTGACAGCCAGAGCACGAAAATTTGCTAACCGTTTACATGGCATGTTTGGTTATCAAGTCCATTTACAGGATGAACGATTATCGACGGTCGAAGCTAAATCGCACATTTTTGCGTCACGTGGTTACCGTGCACTTGAAAAAGGTCATATTGATGCTACTTCGGCAATTATTATTTTAGAAAGTTGGTTTGAAAACCATTAACTATTTTAACCTTTTATTTATTTTACAAATAATTCATCGCTAATCATTTACATACTTGCTAAAATAATCAGCAGTTTTTTTATTTAAGGACTGCTTCTCGTGTCAAATAAAACGCCTCTTAGCTATAAAGATGCCGGTGTCGATATCGACGCCGGTAATGCACTGGTTAATCGTATTAAATCAGTTGTCAAAGAAACCAAACGTCCTGAAGTCATGGGCGGATTAGGTGGATTTGGCGCACTATGCGCAATCCCACAAAAATATCACGAACCGATTCTAGTGTCGGGTACAGATGGTGTCGGGACTAAATTACGGTTAGCAATGGACTTACAACGCCATGACTCTATCGGCATTGATTTAGTTGCCATGTGTGTAAATGATCTTATTGTTCAAGGTGCTGAACCCCTATTCTTTCTTGATTATTATGCAACAGGAAAACTCAATGTTGACATTGCAGCAACGGTAGTGACAGGAATAGCACAAGGTTGTAAACAAGCTGGTTGTGCACTAGTCGGTGGCGAAACGGCCGAAATGCCAGGCATGTATCAGGATAACGATTACGATCTAGCTGGATTCTGTGTGGGTGTCGTTGAAAAATCAAAAATGATTGACGGCAGTCAAGTACAAGACGGTGATGCCATCATTGCGTTAGCATCCAGTGGGGCGCACTCTAATGGCTACTCATTAATTCGAAAAATTATTGAAGTCAGTGGGGTAAATCCGGCAACTGAACAATTAAATGGTATGCCACTTGCTGATCACCTGCTTGCACCGACCAAAATCTACGTCAAATCGATTCTTGATTTAATTGAACATGTCAATGTACATGCCATAGCGCACATTACAGGCGGTGGATTCTGGGAAAACATTCCACGAGTGCTACCCGACAATATGCAAGCAATCATTAACGAAAACAGTTGGCAATGGCCACAACTATTTAATTGGCTACAACAAGCAGGTCATGTCAGTCGACACGAAATGTACCGGACTTTTAACTGCGGTGTAGGTTTAATTATTGTCTTACCCCAACATTGTGTTAATGACGCCTTAACGTTACTCAATAATCATGGTGAAAAAGCGTGGTTAATGGGTGAAATAAAACAGTCAACATCGGATGAACAGGTAATAATAAAATGAATTAAACAATCATATTATTTAAAAAATTAAAGATAAATGAATAATATGATTGCATACAATGGAACTGGTTAAATGAAGTTAGTACGCTCGACATTATCGTTACTTTTATTAACA
>NZ_JAFNNQ010000081.1:0-22012 GCF_026536675.1 Gilliamella sp. B2717
TATGGCTAAACGATATAGCCTGTTAAAAGGCACAGTCAGCCAGCTACAAATCATTGATGACCCAAAAGAGATTGGCTCGAATAATGTTGGCTTAATCGCCATGATAGGGGCGCTAATTACCGGGGCGTTTGGCGTGGCGGCCGCCTTATTGACCACGTTGTCAGTGGGCAGCATTACCTTAGAAGGCAAAAAATTTAGTTGCTATGTCGGGCGTAAATTTGTCGAAGGCAAATTAACCCATATTAGCTTTAAAAATGGTGATTATGTGGAAATGGTCGTGGATAAAAGCGATGATAATAACCAGTATCAATCTTATGCGGTTCGAATCCCTAAAATCCATGCTTTATATTGTCCTCACTCAGTAGGTATGCCAACTTTGCTTCGATTAAAGTATTCAGCTGTTGTCGCAGGTGTATTATGTTTATTAACTTATCTACTTTGTGTGGTTATGCTTTATTTTAATATGGATAGTGATTTTTTTCCGTATTTTTTGCTTTTTACTGTTGTTATCTTTTGTTTGTTTGTTCTTTTTTCAATTATCTTATTTTTATTAACGGGTGGTCGTTACTCTTTTATTGGTAATCGTATTTTTGCCACATTAGGCTACCCTAAACCTTGGTTACATAATTGGTTAGATGAACATTTACGTTTTAAAAAATTAAATCGCTCGGGCGATCCTGAACTGTATGACGATCCGCAAACTCCCGAATTTGAACGCATCAAAATACATGATCGCAATGCCACTTATTACTGTCGAACGCCAATCGTACCGGATTGGGTCGAGGTGATTGATGAGCGGGATTTTACGCCAGATATGGATAATCCACCACCCAAATTAAATCACACGGAACAGTAACAGTATGGCTAAACGTTATAGCATATTAAAAGGTACAGTCAACCATCTACAAATAAGCGATCAAGACTCGGATAATATCGGCTTGATCACCATGATTGTGGCACTGATTACAGGCGCATTTGAACTTATTTTCACTTTATTTACTTTGTTTAAATCGAGTAACATTACCTTAGAAGGCAAAAAATTCAGTTGTTATGTAGGGCGTAAATTTGTCGAAGGTAAATTAACCCATATTAGCTTTAGAAATGGCGATTATGTGGAAATGGTCGTGGAAGAAAGTGATGATAACCTGTATCGATCTTATGCAGTCCGAATACCGAAAGCTCACGCATTATACTTTCCTCATGCAGTAGATACAACGACTTTGCTCCGATTAAAGTGTTCAGCTTTAATAGCGGGTGCGTTTAGTTTGTTCAATTATTTACTAATAATTTTATTTGCTTTCTTAGCTGGTTCGTATAGTGATTTGTTATACGAACTGGTTTCTTATACTTCAATCAGTTTTATTGGATTTTTTGCTTTAACAATTCTGGTTTTTTTATTAACGGGTGGTCGTCACTCTTTTATCGGTAATCGCATTTTTGCCACATTAGGCTACCCAAAACCTTGGTCACATGATGCGTTAGCTGAACATGTACGTTTTGAAAAATTAAATCGTTTGGGCGATCCCGAACTGTATAACGATCCGCAAACCCCCGAATTTGAACGATATAATATAAATGATTGTAATGCTACTTATTATTGCCGAACGCCCATTATACCGGATTGGGTCGAGGTGATTGATGAACGTGGTTTTACGCCAGATATTGATAATCAATAATCACATATTCAATTTAATATAGTCAGTTAAGATATAAAATAATAACAAGGAGTGAACATGAAATCCAAATATCGTCCCCAACTATACGGTTGGCATCGTGATTTTAAAAAAGGGGAACAATATAGCTCATTTGAGAAGGATTCCTTATTATATGCCAACGATAATTATTGTGCGTTTATTCGTCATGATAACTTAGAAAGTTTAATAAATGGTTTGTTTTATTTGTTTTTATTCTTTGTTAATAGTTATGTCATTTTTATGTTTAGTCAATTATGTTGTGAGTTATTGTTCGCTAATAAACCGATTGATATTTATTTTTGCCTTTTTAATGTTACCATTTTGTTACTTTTAATTTTTTTAATGTATTTATTTGCTGTTCCGGGAGTGTGTCGTAATTTGTTAACGTTTGGTGGAAGTCCGATTATTTTTAACCGTAAAACGGGTAAGGTCTATATCAATGAAGGTTATTTTTTTAACTTTAAATTGTTTTATAACCCGCTTTATATGTTTTATCCTTTAAAAAAACGAATTAAGGAATATGATTGGGCAGATTTGCAAGGTGTTGTGTTGCAGTTTAGGTCTTCAAGATTTTCGTCATATATGATTGTATTAATGGTATGTAAACCCGATACCTATAAAACAGTCGATCATATTATATTTCAACCATCAGTATTATATTACGGATCTAATTGTTCATGGGGATGGTTAAATAATTTTATGTATTATGAAGATAATTTATTCAGTTTTAACGACGGCAAATATAAATGGGAACAAGAAACCCAATTTAAAAAAGACATGATACAAGGTGAAGGTTGGCCAGACTGGATGGTCGAAGCGTTTAACGCCACAACGCATGACGAGCTAGCCGACATCAAACAAAAGTATCATATTAAGCCATAGTCAACACTTACATAATGTATTTAAGGTCAACATTTTTTTTGTCGGTATTGATTGGCTTGATTATCTTAATTTGAATGCTTTTAAGGCGTCAAGATTAACTTTATTTTTTCACATCAACCACATATCGACCTTTTATTTGTCCTGCTATCATTTTAGTGGCGATATCATTGCAGTCGTTTAAAGTTATGGTCTTGCCAATATGGGATAGCATTGATGCATCAAGATGTTGGGATAATAACTGCCATGCCGCTAAACGATGTTGATAAGTTGCCATTACACTATCAACACCGGCTAATGTTACACCACGCAAAATAAATGGTGCAACCGTTGCAGGTAAGTCCATACCTTGTGCCAATCCACAGCAAGCTACTATGCCACCATATTGTGTTTGTGCACACGCATTTGCAAGTGTGTGTGATCCAACGACATCGACAACGGCAGCCCATTGTTCTTTTTGGAGTGGTTTGCCTGCTTGTTTTAATGGTTGGCTGTCAATGATATTGGTTGCACCAAGTTTGCGTAGGTAGTCTTGATCATCCATTTTGCTGGTCGAGGCTGTTACGTTATAACCTAATTTGCTTAGCAGGGCAACGGCAACGGAACCCACGCCACCACTTGCACCCGTTACAAGAATAGCGCCATTTTGCGGTTTGATGCCGAAATCAAGCAGTCGTTTTACACATAAGGCGGCGGTATAGCCGGCAGTACCCAAAACCATTGATTGATAAGGCGTGATATTTTGTGGTAACGGAATTAACCATTCTGATTTTAAGTAGGCATATTGTCCTAAACATCCCCAGTGGGTTTCACCACATCCCCAACCGTTTAAGATGACCATATCCCCTTTTTGATAGTGACCATTTGCACACTCAATAACACAACCCACGCCATCAATACCCGGTATCATTGGCCATTGCCGGACAACGGGACTTTTGTTAGTGAGTGCTAATGCATCTTTATAGTTAATGCTTGAGTAGTGAACTTCGATTAATGTGTCACCTTGCTGAGCAAGTAATTGTTGTTGGGGGACGGTTTTTATAGAACTTGTAAAACCGTGGTTTTCATCTTTTTCTAACACAATAGCTTTGAATGACATGGTTATTCCTTATTACATTTGGCAATCTAAGGTATGTTTACTCACTGAATTGGTAGAACAGGTAGTCAGTGAACAGGCTGATTTAATGTTGCTAGACAGTCGGTCTAAAAATTATAGACCGATTGTCTAGTCTATTGCAACAGATATTAATCAAGCTATTGATGCGTTAAAATTGCCATCAATCGTATTAACTAATGGGGTTAATTTTACGCTTATTTTAGTCAGCCTAAACTTGTATAACGGTTTAAATATAAAAAAACCGATATTTGTTTGATCACCAATATCGGTTTTAATGGGGTTGTTATATTAATTTACCAGTTGGCTTTGAGGCCTATTGACCCATTTATTGGGGCTTTGACTCTGGCATTGCCACCATTTGACCAAGTGTGACCCAATTCACCGTAGGCGGTAAATTGCGTGTTGATGTCAACGCTTCCACCAATCGCTAATTCAGTACTGGTATGTGACGCACCACTACGGATTGTCTTGGTGTAACTTGATGTAGCAAAGTGGGTACGATCAGCACCATTTGGCGAATAGAACAGGTTTACTCGCGCATAGGGTCGTAACGTGCCAAAATCCATAGCAAAATCGTTTTCGATTCTACCCCCAATACGGAATAGCCAAGCATTATTATTACTATGTTTGACGGTTGTGTTACCTTTTATATGGCTTTTATCTAAATCGAGCCATTGGTGTATAATCTGTACTTGAGGCTCTAGCTTCCAACCCATATCACTGAATGTAAACGGTTTACCTAATTCGATTGAAGCGGTGGCGCCATAGCCTTTTTGTTTGCTGTTGGTGTTACTGTTTGGTTTGATATTGACTTTATGTCGTGCAGCTTGCACCACTAAATCCAGATAACTGCCGTCATCATGCGTGTAAGTCCCATAAGCACCAATAAAATACGTGTCAGTCGTATTTTTTCCAACATGTCCATTTATACCACTAGCAAACCCGTTAACTTTTAAGTCACCGTATAGGTAACCAAAATAAGCGCCTATACGCCAATCATTATCTTGCCAGATATCACTAC
The DNA here is from genome assembly GCF_026536675.1 of Gilliamella sp. B2717. Classification (NCBI taxonomy): domain Bacteria; kingdom Pseudomonadati; phylum Pseudomonadota; class Gammaproteobacteria; order Orbales; family Orbaceae; genus Gilliamella; species Gilliamella sp. B2717. The sequence goes on from NZ_JAFNNQ010000081.1 coordinate 4,712, forward strand.
CTAATTGTAAACCAGTGTAATTTCCTTTGCTGTGAGTATTTAATACGCCGTTTTGTTTGATATCTTTGCGTGCTGCAATGAATCTACCCCATGTGTTAGTGACATCGTTGCTTGGCGTATTACCTATGCGTTGGTGTAGATTGCTGAGCATGATAATATCCGCTTGACGTAATTGCTCACTCACCGCTGAATAAAGTGGGGCTTCTTTTCGGTAAGTTAAGCGTTTGTTGTTGGTATTATGCTTTTCTTCTTTCTGATGATTTGAATCAATAATAGGGTTCAAATCGTGATTATTTTCATCATTGTTAGAATCAGTTGTTCCCGGATTATTTTCTTCATTCTTTGAATGAGTATTATTCTTGTCGGTATTTTGATCTTCATATAGGTTGTCCAAATAGGAGCGTAAATACCAATTATCATTTTGATGATTGAGATCACCTTTATAAAGATAATATTCGAAAGCGCCGACATCTAAATGTCCACCTTGAAGATTGAATGCGTCATTGGTACTACTACCGGTCACATTTACCACTTTAATGCCATTTGTATTTGTGGTGTCCGCCCCAATTCCATTGACATTATTTATCTGTAATCGTGTTTGTCCAGTTACATGACCATTCACATTTAATCTATCGGTATCACTTTCACTACCTTGTACCACGGTATCCAGTATTAATTTACCATTGTTGCCGACATAGTCACCGTTAATTATTAAATTTTCGCCAGCCTTTGAATTACTCAGCGTTATGGTACCTGCGTTATTGATGGTACCGTTTACCGTAGCTTGATTTAATGATGTTTGTAATTTCAAAACAGAATCAGCGTTTAAGTTAAGGTTTTGAGTATCTAAATCGCCTGTTAATGTAAATGTTATCCCTTGCCCTACGTTGATATTTTCCCAATTTAGCACAGATACATCGCCACTACGCCCCGTACTTGTTGATGATCCTGTCAGATCTTGGTAAAGATTGAGTGTATCGGTTGACGATGATTGTGAACTGCGCATTGTATCACTACCACCATCAATAATCGTGAGGTCGGTAATATTCGCATTTTTATGAATGGTGAGGGTATCATTACCCGTTCCAAGTAGGATTTGTCCACTGATTTTTGAACCATCATTAAGAGTAATTATCGCATCACTAATTTCATTTTTAATTGATGCGCCTATTAGGGCTGAAACATCCGATCCTGCATTAAGATTGATATAGGTTTTTGTCCCAACATTACCTGATGAGTAAATGCCAGCACCAGGAAGGTTAAGTTGATTTTGCCCCTTACCAACTACCGTGCCTGCGATATCAATTTTAGTTATGCCTGTCCCGTTATTGGTGACATTAATCCCACTATTTAGTCCAATTATGCTACCAGCCTTTTGGGATAAGATGAGATCGCTTGATGTATTGCCGTTTTTAACTAGTATTCCCGAACCGTTATCACCATTAATATTTCCTGATACAGTAATAGATGAAATCCCTGTTCCTAAATTACTCACATTGATACCATTATCTGAACTGGTTACGCTACTGGTTGCCTTTTGTTCAATATATAAATGTTGAGCTTTATTTTTATTGGATGCTGAGATCGCATCTCCACGCCCTGCTTGAATGTTACCTTCGACAGTAATGCTTGTCGATCCTAATCCTTGGTTAGTCAGATTGATCCCATTTTTACTTCCTTGAATATGTGCCTGATTTTGGAGCGAAAAGATTAAATCTTTTGTTGTAACATCATTAGCCACAATGATTGCATCTAAAGAATGGCTTAGGACAAATCCATTAATGTTAATAGAGGTTGAACCACGACCTTTATTCACTAAATTGATGCCATTGAGTTGTCCTGTAATGGTGGCATTATTATCAAGTATTACTGATAAATCATTAGCGGTTGAATCATTTGAAGCAACGATTGCATCATAAGTTGAACCGGTTACATTACCGGTTAATGTTATATAAGATGACCCTTCACCTTTGTTGGTAATATTAATACCGTTTTTTTGGCCTGTAATGTTACCTTGTATATGATTTATCTTCATATCTGTTGTATGGACATCGTTAACAGCATATAACCCATCGTATTTTGCACCGATTACATCTCCCGACGTGGTAATGTTGGTTTCACCAAGACCACTATTTGCCATATTGATACCGTTTAATGCACCATAAATATTTCCGGATGATTGCTTAACGGTTAGATCATGTGAATTGGCGCCATTTAAGGCGTACATACCGTCATTTTTCTGTCCTTTTATCACGCCTGATGTTGAAATAGAAGTCGATCCATTGCCATGATTGGCAATGTTGATCCCATTGGCATTCCCGTTAATGATGCCTGCCGATTGTGTAATAGATAAATTTTGAGTGTTTGATTGATTCGCCGCATATAAACCGTCGTTATTATTGCCTAATACTTCGCCTGAGGTGGTAATAGTGGTTGAACCTTTACCGCTATTGGCCATGTTTATGCCATTTAAATTACCGGAAATTTTTCCACCTTTTTGGTTGACGGTGATGTTTTGTGTGTTGATATCATTAAAGGCATACATACCATCATTATTTTTCCCAATGACTTCACCCGATGTGGTAATTTGGGTCGAGCCATTGCCTTTATTCGCCATGTTTATGCCATTTTTATTACCTTGAATACTTCCGTCTGATTGTTCGACGGTGAGATGCTGAGTGGTAGTATCATTAAGGGCAAACATACCATCATTTTGGTTGCCTAACACTTTTCCTTGTGTTGTTATGAATGTGGATCCCTTTCCTTTATTAGCAAGATTAATCCCGTTCGTATTGCCACTGATTTTGCCACCGTTTTGTTTAATCGTCAGATCTTGCGTGTTGACATCATTCGCCACATACATGCCATCATTATTTTCGCCTATGACATCACCCACTGAGTTAATGGTGGTTGATCCGTTTCCTTGGTTGGCAAGATTGATGCCATTAAGCTTGCCATTTATAGTGCCCCCAGATTGATGCACAGTAAGGTCATGCGTATTGTTACCGTTATAGGAGTATAGCCCATCATTTTCAGTACCAATAATATTACCTAAGGTGGTGATAAAGGTTGAGCCTTTACCATTATTCGCCATATTGATCCCGTTTTGCTTACCTTGAATCTTGCCGGATAACTGATTAAGTGTGAGGTCATGGGCATTGGCATGATTAGCATTGAATAACCCGTCATTTTGATCACCAATGACATCACCTGAAGTCGTGACCAGTGTTGAACCGTTACCATTATTTGTCATGTTAATACCATTTGTACTACCATGAATCGTGCCTTCTAATTGGTTAACGGTGAGATCTTCTGTATTTTCTTTGTTGACGACAAACATGCCATTTGCTGTTTGACCTTCAACACTTCCTGATGCATTAATCAACGTCGATCCTATACCGTTGTTTATAATATTGACACCATTTGCGTGGCCTTTAATACTACTGCCATTCATTTGTGTAACGGTGATGTCTTTGGCTGTGGTATCATTAAATATGTAAATTCCTTCATGTTGGCTACCAATGACTTCGCCAGAGGTAGTGACCGTTGTCGAGCCCGTTCCGCTATTGTTTGCATAAATACCATTTGTTCTGCCCGATATACTTCCTATCAGTTGGATAACCTTAAGATCCTTTGCACTTGTCGCATTATCAGCTTGTATTCCGTTGGCTGCTTCACCAACAACGCGTCCAGAAGTGGTTAGTGTTGTGGTTCCGTTACCTTTATTCTCGACTTTAATCCCATTTTTTTTACCCTGAATGCTACTGTTACCCATTTGTGATACTTTTAAATCTTTTGTGGTTTCGGTATTGTTTACCGCGAGCCCATTCTCAGCTTTTCCTGTAATCACGCCTGATAGCATGATGTTACTTGAACCAATACCGCCGTGAGTAATATTTACTCCACTGGCTTCACCAGTTATGGAGCCAGCCGCTTGGTTAAAAGTAAAATCACTGGTGTTACTGTCGGTTGTGTAATCGTATCCATCATTCGAGTTGGTAATATCGTTTGATATAGTGATGTTTTTTGAGGTGGCAAAAATACTTATGCCAGCGCTGTGATTAATAAAATTCTGTAGAGGATTACCGCTGTATGGCAAGTTTAATGATTGATTAATATTATGTTTTTGTGAAACAATTGCATTATTTAAATCGTTTGCCGTGTCACTTGCATAACTGTAATGTGTTAATACAAAACTCAAACTGACAACAGTAAGCAATTTTACCGAAAAACTTTTACCTTTTGATTGGGTATTTTCCGAAGTTGGTACATAACTTTGACGTACTGCATCCCAAATAAGCCTATAAATTTTGTTCATTATTTCCTCTCACTTAATCAGAGATATTTATATTTATGTAAAATATAGCTTTTAATTTAAATGAAAATGCTGATAGAAAATTAACCAAATGAATATTTGTTTTTAATGTAACGAGATACAAAAAACTTATGAAAATTTAATGCATTATGTAAAGATATTTATGAATAAAAATAAAATTGCGTTATTTACAAATAAAATGATGAAACGAAGTACAAGGTGGAAAGATTGTATATTGAATTTATCGATTATTTTTTGCTTGAAAAGATAGTACGATAATTCGCTATTATTTGTATCATATTGCCTAGTGATAGGCAATCAAAATAATATAAATTGTCTTTTAAAGGTTATTTAAGCGTGCGTAACATGAATTGGTTAGGAGGGAATAAATCAAAATTAACCATTGGTATTATTGAATTATTTTATCTAAAAAAAGTTGAATAAACAGATCTAAAGGTGCCGATTTTTTTATTAATTTGCTACGAGTTACGGCGCCTTCCCAACCAATCCAAAAAAATTCTGCAAGGGCTTTACAGTTTACCGCTGAACTCAGTTCTCCGCATTGTTGTGCCTGTAATAAACAGTGTTCTAGTTTGGTCTGCCAATTTTGTAAAATCTGTTCAAGTAGTTGTGCATACCCTTCCGGTAATAACGATTCTTCTTGGATTAGTTCGCCAATTAAGCAACCACGATTAAAATCATATTTTGCCATGCCTTGTTTAGCATCTTCATAAAAAGCTTTGATTCTAGCGAGTGGTGATGATATCAAGCTGTCGGTTAGATGTTTATCTAATTTATGACTAAAAAAGCTATCATAAGACGCGATAATGGCTCGCCCAAAATCTTCTTTACTTTTGAAGTAGTAATAAAATGACCCTTTGGGTACACCAACCTGTTTCAATATGCTTTCTAGATTTGAGGATAGGTAGCCATAAGTTGTCATTAACGCCATGCCACTACGGATCAATGCTGCTTTAGTGTCGTTACCTTTTTTTGAGAATGACTGTGTTGACATAGTGATTTATAGGAGGTTGTCAAATTGTTAAAAAGATTCTCATAATAATGAGTCGTTTTGATAAAAGCAATCTTATTGTGCATGTGGGTTATAGACACCATCATGAATGGTGTCTATAACATTGTTAAAATGTGACTTTCATCGCAAAGCATGATAATGGTTAGATTATCATGCTTTTGGGAGGTATTGAAGCAGTGAAGTATTTTGTTTGATTAAATTATTGTTTAAATAATCCTTCATTAAAAAATAGGATGTCAGTTTAATGCCGATTGTTTCTTTTGCGCTGCTGATGATACAGCACCGATAAACACCACATCACTGGATGAGTTTAATGCGGTTTCAACGGAGTCTTGAATGACACCTATTGCAATGCCAATACCAATTACATTTGCTGAAATTTCATTCGGTATGCCAAACATACTACAGGCAACCGGAATAAGAAGCAGTGAGCCACCGGCAATACCTGATGCACCACAAGCACATATAGAAGTAATAATACAGAGTAAAAGTGCGGAGTAGATATCGACATGGATATTAGCACTTGCTGGCATTGAGTTGACAGTGGCAAGTGTCAAAACGGTTATGGTGATTGCCGCCCCAGACATATTAATCGCAGCACCAAGTGGCACAGCAACCGAATAGGTATCTTCATCCATTTTATATTTTTTACAAATTTCAATATTAACAGGAATATTGGCGGCAGAGCTACGGGTAAAAAAGGCGGGGATCGCACTTTCTTTTAAAGATGTAAATACTAATGGATAAGGGTTTTTACGCATAACCAGAAATGCGAGTAGGGGATTAATCACTAATGCAACAATTAGCATACAAGCAACTAATACAATCAGTAAATGCGCATATTTTAATAATTCGCCAAAGCCTGTTTTTGCCAGTGTTGATGCTACAAGTCCAAATACACCTAAGGGCGCAAAACGGATGATAATTCTCACAATAAATGAGATAGCATAAGATAAATCGCTCATCATGGTTTTGGTTGTTTCACTTGAGTGCCTTAAGGCTAAACCAATGCCCACACCCCATATAATTAAGCCAATATAGTTGGCGTTGATAAGGGCACTAACTGGATTATCGATCATCTTTTCTAATAAAGTTTTTAATACCGCAGAAATGCCATTAGGTGGAGTAAAGGTTAAATTTTCAAGTGTATCACCAAATGAGATTTGCGATGGAAATAGAAAGCTGGCAACCGTGGCTAATAATGCTGCTAACATCATTCCAGTCAAATAAAGTGCAATTAAGGGTTTCATGTTTGCTTGCTTGCCTTGTTGGTGATTGGCAATTGAGGCAATAACGAGAATCAAAACTAATATTGGCGCAACGGATTTAAGCGCATTGATAAATAGTTCTCCAATCAAAGACATATCTAAGGCGGTTTCTTTTGAGACGGCAGCCAAAATAATGCCTAAAATTAATCCTAATAGTATCTGTGGTATTAATCCCACTTTCAGATAGAAACGAACTAATGGATTGGATGATTGACTCATAATTGTTTTCCTATTTTGAAACAAAATCTGTATAACAAGTCGAAACAGTACCATAATTCATTAGTATCTTTATAGAAAATAATCATTATCATAATGTTTTTTTATATAGCGCTTGAGATAATTATTAAGATTAATTACGCAGTGATGCGAAGCGATTTTAAATCGTTGCTAGAAGATGATAATTAATATCACAAAGTCTAAAAATGTATTTTTAGTTTTTATCGATTTGGAAGCGTGATTGGATGAATGATTGGGGCTAAATTATAAAAGTAGTAAACAAATTTCAAGATAAAACCGATAGCAACAACGTTATCGGTTTTATCTGTTTTTAAATTAGGATGCTCAGTAATATTACCAGTTGGCTTTAATACCTATTGAACTACTGAATGGCGCTTTAACTCTCGCTTTTCCGCCATTAGTCCACGTATGCCCAACTTCAGTGTAAATACTCATTTGATTGTTTAATTCATAACTGCCACCGAGTGCAATTTCTGAACTGAGGTATTTTGCGCCATTACTGAATTTTGTTGATGCACTCTGGCTGGCAAAGTTAATACGATCGGCACCATTAGGTGAATAGAATAAATTCGCCCTTGCATAGGGACGTAAAATACCGGTTTCGGTTTGGAATAGACCTTCAAATCGACCACCAACACGGAATAACCATTTATTGATATGACTTTGTTTAATTTTAGTGTTTCCACTCACATGACTATCATCCAAATTTAACCATTGGTGAATGATTTGAGCTTGTGGTTCTAACTTCCAGCCACTATCCGATAAGTTAAAGGGTTTGCCTGTTTCGATCGATGCACTGAAACCGTATCCTTTTTGTTTGCTGTTTTTATTTCCATTCGGTTTTACATCGGTATGATGATGCGCACCTTGTAAAACAATATCCACATATGTGCCATTGTCTTGCATATAGGTACCATATGCACCTAAAAAGTATGAATCGATTTTGTTACTTCCCACTCGACCATTTTTGCCACTCGCAAAGCCATCAACACTTAAATCTCCACGCAAATAACCAAAATAAGCCCCCATACGCCATTCTTTATTCTGCAAAATATCACTACCTAACTGTAAGCCTGTATAATTCCCTTTGCTATGCGCGTTAGCTATACCGCTCTGTTGTAAATTGATCCGTTTATTGATGAATCGGCCCCAAGTCATCGGTGAATCTAAAAATGGCGTATTGCCGATACGTTGGTGCATATTGCCTTGCATAATATTATCAGCTTGACGTAATAGGACGGGAATGGCAGCAAACATTGGGACTTCTTTTCGGTATGTTATTGTTCCAGGGGTTACATTAGGATCTTGCGGGTCAGGGTCGATAATCGGGTCGGTAGGTTCTGTATGGTTATCTGGATTGTTCGGGTTATCCGGATTAGTCGGATTAGTCGGATTTTCGGGGTTGGTTGGGTTGTCCGGATTGATTGGTTGCTCTGGATCTTTAATCAGAAATGATCGTAAATACCAATTATTATTTTGTTTATTAATATCGCCTTTATATAGGATATATTCGTAAGCACCCACATCGATATGTTGATTTTCAATGCTAAATGCATCATTCGTGCTCGTACCATCAACATGAACGACTTCAATGCCATTGGTATTACCTGTATCCGCACCTAATCCATTAATATTATTGATGCTGATAAATGTATTGCCCGATGTGTTACCGTTTACAATCAATTTATCTGTTGGACTATCACTGTCTTGAACAACGGTGTCGAGTATTAATTTACCATTATTACCTATGTAATCACCACTTATTGTCATGTTATCGCCGGCAAAAGTGTTGCTTAAAGTGATTGTTCCACCATTGTAGACGTTACCATTAACTTTAACTTGATGAAGAGAAGGGTGCAGGTCAACTACAGCACCAGATTCAAGCGTTAGCTTGTTGGTGTTAAGATCACCGGTTAATGTTAATCTACCTGTATTTTTCAGTGTGATATCTTCCCAATTATAAATAGCAACATTATTAATGGCACCATCAGAGGTTGAAGAACCTGTAAGATGTAAATTCAGTATGAGCGTATCAAGTTCAGATGCGCGCCTGATTTGATTTTTTTTCTCGCTACCATCAATGATAGTGAGTGCAGAAATATCGGCACCTTGATTCATGATCAAGGTATCATTGCCCGAACCTAATCTGATTTCTCCACTTACTTTAGAACCATTATTTAGTGAGACGATGGAATCGGTTGATTCATTTCTTATCGCAATATTATTTGCTGATGAAACATCAGCACCTTGATTAAGATTAATATAGGTTTTCGCGTTTTCTTTACCTGAAGTATAAATACCATTCCCAGATACATTATCTTGGCTAATCACTTTGCCCGATATATCAATTTGCGTGAAGCCTGAACCATTATTTATCGCTTTAATACCACTATCAAAACCTGAGATTACGCCATTTAATTGAGTAATTGTCATATCGGTTGCTGTTTCTCCATTAATTAAATGAATTCCTGAACCCATGTTAGCTGTAATATTTGATGAAGATGATAATGAGGTAAAGCCTTTTCCTTCATTTAGGGCATTAATACCATTATCAAAACTTTTAATATTACCAGACGATTCAATTTTGAGGTTTTGTGTCAAATTTTTATTTACCACGAAAATACCATTACCACCATTAGAAAGAATTGAACCTTCATTAACAATATGCGTAAATCCACGTCCCTGATTGGTGAGGTAAACACCATTTAAAGCGCCTTCTATATTGCCTTCTTTCTCTTGTTTAAACGAAAGATTGTTCGTGTTGGTATCATTAACCACAAGGACAGCATCTCGGGTTTGGCTATTTATTTTCCCTGCCACTTTTAATCCTGTTGAACCTTGTCCATTATTTAATAAATTAACGCCGTTAATATATCCCTTAATTTCACTGTTTTTTATCTGTCCAAATATCAAATTATTGGTTGAAGACTGTCCTATAACTTCTACTCCATCAAGCGAGTTACCGGTAACGTTACTGGCTATACTGACTAGGGTTGAACGTGTTCCATTGTTGAGCATTTTAATGCCATTTAATTTACCATTAATTTCGCCAGATGATTGAATCACGGTCAGATCTTTAGCATGAGAATTATTGATAGCATTAATACCATGACCTTCTAATCCATTAACCTTGCCTAATGTGGTAATGGTACTGGAATTTTGACCATTATTTAAAATATTAATGCCATGATTTGATCCTGTGATATTGCCGTCTAATTGACCAATTTTTATTTCTTGTGTATTATCATTTCCTAATGCATAAATGCCGTCTTCTTGACCGCCAACAATATCTCCAGATGTATTAATTGATGTTGATCCTGTTCCATTATTTTCAATGTACACACCATAAAGTAACCCTTTAATCAATCCCGATGTTTGCGAAACAACAAAGTTAGTACTTGATTGATCATTTAATGCATGAATACCATTTTTTTGGCTACCAACCACATCACCCGATGAAATTATTGATGTTGAGCCACTGCCTTTATTTTGTATATTGATTCCATTTAGATATCCATTAATGCTACCTTTCGTTTGCATAACATTCAAATCATGTGTATGAATATCGTTAATTGCATATATACCATCATTTTCTTCACCACTTACACTGCCTGAAGTTGTTATATAGGTTGAGCCATTACCAGAATTGTTATAATTGATACCATTCTCTTTTCCTTGAATCATACCCGAAGATTGTTTAGCGGTTAGATTTTTAGTATTAGTATGATTATTAACAAATAAACCATCTTTACTACCGCCAGTAACGTTGCCAGCTACAGTGATAGAGCTTGAACCATTACCGTTATTATCAAGATAAACACCATAGTTTTTTCCAGAAATGCTTCCAATTGATTGAATCACATTAATATCTTTCGCATTGTTATAATTCATCGAATAGATACCACTTGATGAGCTTGAGGTTATTTCACCTGCAGTTGTAATTAGCGTTGTGCCATTACCCATATTGAAAGTTTCAATCCCATTTAAATTCCCATGGATTGTACCGGATGCTTGGTTTATGGTGATATCATGCGTATTAGTATCATTCTGAACAGATATTCCGCTTAAATTTTGTCCTGTTACGTTACCAGAAGTGGTTATCAGTGTTGAATTTGTGCCGCGATTTTGAGCAAAAATACCAATAGTGGAACCAATAATATTGCCTTTCAATTGATTGATAGTTAATTCTTGAGTATTTGCAGCGCCAAAAGCGGCTATACCATTTGATTGTTGACCAATAATATCCCCATTGGCGGTAATTGACATAGCATCATTACCAGTGTGGATTAAATTAATACCTTGATGATAGCCAGTTATACTGCCTTTTAATTGGTTAAATGTAAGTTTTTTGGTATTGTTTAAATTATCGATTAATATCCCATCTCCTTCCTGACTAATAATATCCCCTGACGTGGTTACGACTGTTGAACCATTACCATAGTTTTCCAATTTCATACCGTGGGATTGACTAGTGATATGTCCATTAGACTGGGTAACTGTTAAGTCATGAGTATTGTAATCATTATGAGCGAATATGCCATATTGTGTTTGTGCTGTTATGTTTCCAGCCGTTGTGATTGTAGTTGAACCGTTGCCTGCATTATTAGCAAAAATCCCATTTAGAGCACCTTTGATTGAACCGCCATATTGACCAATAGTAATATCACTTGCATTTGAATTGTTGATTCCGTAGATTCCATCTCCTGAGTCAGAAATGACTTCTCCCGATGTTGAGATGTTCAATGAACCTTTACCATTATGCATAGCTCTAATCGCTAATATACCATGAATGACGCCAGCCGATTGCGTGATATTTAAACCTTTAGTATCAACGTTATTTTCCACATTAATAGCAATCCCCTTATCAGCGATCACGGATTCTGAGGTGGTAATTGTTGTTACCCCACGCCCGTTATTTATTGCCTGGATACCAAATTCTTGTCCATGAATATTAGCACCAACTAATTCTGTAATATTTAAATCTTGGGCATCAATTGCATGTGTGACTTGTATCCCCGCATTTGTCTTTCCAATAACACTGCCAGAAATGGTAAGATTTGTAGAGCCTTTACCATTATGATTGATGTTAATGCCATATTTACCGCCAATGATTTCACCCGCTGGCTGATTCACAGTTAAATTATCGACATCAGAACTACTTGAGTAATCATAACCATCCTCATTCGATTCAATATGATTTGGCAGTGTGATTTCCACCGAATTGTTTAAATTAGTTATTGAGTAAGGATATTGAAAATATTTTGGAGTTTGCTGGCTAACTTGATGATTGTCGTATGGTTGTTGATCACTCTGCTGCTGGCAATTCGTATTACTGTCTGAAAGATTATCAATACATTGTGCATAGCTTATGGAAATCGAGGCTAACGTTAATGTTGTTATTGACAGTAAATTGGTGAAAAATAATTTACTCTTAGATTGTGCTTTTTCTGAAGTTACGATAAAAGCTTGACGCTGTGCATTCCATACCAACTTATATATTTTATTCATGGTAATCTCTCATTTATATTAACAATTAAACAGAACTCTGAATCGACAGAGCAAATAGTTGAAAATGACAGCTGAGAACTCATTACGTGAATCTGGCAATTATGTTAAAAAACAAAGTAGAGCTTAATTTTTTGAACATATACCTACTTATATAACTAATAATTGGAAACGATTTTTTTGACTAGCAACAGAATATTGTTAATGCTAAATATGAAAACAGTTTATATTACTAAAAATGGGAAAGTGTAAAATTGTAATTTGTTTGTTTTTTTTCTTAAAAAAATAAAACTAAAAAAGAAGTAACTAAGCTTTTTTTACCATATAGCAATAAAATTGGCAATCAAAAAATAAGCAATCATGATTAGTTAAATTGTTTACTTTTGATATTCATTTAAATAGTTTATTTTTTTTATCCAATAGATTGAATCCATTTTCTTAGTCATTTTTTTATAAAAAAATTAACTGCCACCTTATTGTCAGCGATAGCCAATTACTCCCATTCTCAAAATGGCGATATGTCAAAACAGAAATTACATCTTTGCTCATATTTTTGAAATATATTGGGAATATTATGCCAAAAACGGGGGTTGCGTTTTTATTACTAAATTTGAATTATTAACCTTTAATTAAAACGAATCTCAAATTGTGATTAGTTTTTTATTAAGATATAATTCAATCAGCTCGCTTAAGCGATTAATATTAAAGATAAAATGGTTAAAGGAATAAAAAGGATGTCTAGTCAGGTTGTTTCATATGTAGATAGAGCTGTACAATTGTTAAATAAAATCGGAATTATGATTAAACCTCAAGCCGATGCGCCGATTTTAAAACTATTAGATAATATTGCTGAAATTGATAAAAATCGTATTATTGCCATTGCGCGAACACTTCAACAGCAAAGTGCATTTAATGAAGTGGTTCGGGAGCAAATAGACGGTGTACACGTTTCAGATCGCTATACCAAAATTGTCAGCCATTTTGACAGTATTCGTACGGATATGGAAAAAATGTTGGGTTGGCTAGATGACGGTAAATTAGATTTTATCGAAAAAATCAAAATGGGTTGGATGACCTTTCAACGCGGTTCTATTCCAGATCGATTTAACTTGATTAAGAAAACCTATTTAGAGGTTTCGAAAGAAACTGGCAATCAGGTTCAACGTGAACATGTTATTTTAAATGCTTATCAAGATTTCCGTTTTGGCTTAAAACAAGCTCAAATTGTTGCGCAAGAAGTATTGCAAATTGCTACTGCTCGCCTTGATGACTGCAAACAAAAATTAACAGAGGCTATTGCTGAAGTTGATAATTTTAATGTTGATGATCCTGTCGCACGTGCTCGTCTAGAACTTTTACGAGATGAAGCATTACGTAATGTTCAACAAGAAGATAGTCGTTATCAAATTGTGTTAGATCTCGCCAATAATTTAACTGTTTCTTATAATTCTGCCGAAGCAGTCTTTGCCCGATTACAGCAAACCACTTCTGTGAAAGAACGTGTTTATCAACAAAGTGTTAGCTTTTTTTCAACCAACGAAATTGTATTTACTGCTTTAAGCGCTTCAATTACTTCATTAACAGGATTAAGTGAAAGTACGAAAACCTTAGAGGCAATGAAAGAAGGTATGAGTAAAGGTATTGAAAGCATTGCGACTTCTGGTAATAAACAACTAGAAGAAGGTTTAAAAGCAGGTTATGGCTCAACCATTAAAGCGGATTCATTGCGAGCTTTGGTCGAATCAATTGTAAATTACCAAGAATCAAGCCAACAATTAATTGCAGAACTCAGAAATGAGTCGATTGATAACGCCAAAGAAATAGATCGGATTGTTGAAGAAGGAAAACAACGCTTTAATAATATCATTTTGAAGGTTGAGGGTTGATGCAGGATATTAAACTGAGTGATCAATTAGGTGCAATGGCAATAATTGATGAGCTTTACCAAAAACAGCAACTGTTACTTGAGCATTTGGATCGCGATAAATTACGGAGTAATTTAAAAGAAAGTATTAAATCCTACTATCAAGCTAAAGGGCAAATTGTCGATAATCAAATCATTGAAGAAGGCATTAATCGATGGTTTGATCATCGGTTACGTTTTAATGCTCCTAAGCGTTCTTGGTTTCAGCATTTGTTGGTACGCTGTTATATTAAAAGAAAGGCGATATCAATAGTTGTCGGTGTTATTTTGTTTTTATCTGTCATAGTGGTTTACAGTAAATTAAGTGTGACAAAAGATATCAAAGCCAACATCGATAACTATTATAGTCAGATTTTAATGTCTAAAAACACCTTAACTGAGTTAAAAAATCAGTTTACCAAAATTGATAATTATCCTATTCATTATGCACAGATTCCCGCCAAAAAATTAAAAGCTTCTATTGCAAATCTGCTTAATCAAGATTTAATTCCGACGTTGGTTAAACCAACGGTTGCTGGTTCTTTTATTACCGAAAGTGAACAAGAAACATATAATAAATTTAAGCAAGCCAGTCTTACCGTAAGTGATAAATTATCTGAAATACGTTTGCAAATGAAAACATTAAATACATTGCTTGAAGATGATAGACGATTAGCAGAATTAATTAAAAGTGACCAATTTATCAAGGAAAGTAAGCAGTATCCTGTATTACAACATGCGGTTGATTCAGTTATTGACAATCTGAATCAAGGACAACAGGTTGTCGATTTTAGTCAAATTGAAATGCTCTACAATTCTATTGATAGGGCAAAGGCGATAGCAAATAAAATCCAAGCTGATAATAATCAATTTTTAGCACTTAATGTGCCTGATTCGGATATGGGGCCTGTGCTTGCATTACAAGATGTGTTACAAGCAGATTTAAAAAATCTCAGTTTTGATAATGTAGAAAACTATCAAAAAATGATAGCTTATTATCTTAAGCTTGCTCAAACTAATTTGACGTTAACGATTGTTGATAACCCGTATTATAAATCGGGTGTTGAGCGGACACATGAAAACACGAATGGAAAATCTTGGTACATTATTGTTACTCCAACATTGCCTAATGGAGATACCACTTCGCTATGGGTAAAAAGTATTGAAACGGGCGAAACAGAATTTGTGGATATGTTTGGTCAACAGGTAACTGAAAAAGCCTATAATAGTGTCAGAGCAGATAAAATTGATGATGGGCATATTGATAATAACCAATTATGCAATAAACCGAAAGGACGTTTAATGTTTATTTGCCCAAATTCGGTTAAGTCAGGACGGATTTTGGAGTGGTAAAAAATGCAACCTAAAAAGATTGAAAGAAATATTGAGGATAAACTTTCGGGTGTAAATGTTTCATTAACAAAAGCGAAAAAAGAGTTGCAAGATTCTCGTCAAAAAATTGTGGATATGAAAAATGAACAGGTCGAAATATACCAAAAGATAGCAACGATTTATTTATTAGAATCGCCTAAAAATGATGATGTTCAGATTCAAAAGTTCATCCGACAATTACAAGAGTTATGCCGTAATTTAGAAGATAAATCGGGTCAATTAGATCATGTCATTGAAGACTATAATCAAAAAATGGCAGAAGTGCTGTTGCGATTAGATGAGCTAACAACAAAGAAGATTATGCAACTTGAAAGTGATGCTGATTATGTCTCGATTTTTAATCATTATAACGAAGCTAAATTAGCGTTAACCTCCGAAACAAAAAACTATAATGCATCTAAACAAGAATTTTTAACCAAATTAGCACAATATCATAAGAATCGTTATTACAACTATTTGGTTAATCGCCGATTTGGCGAAAGTAATTATAAAGCTTTTGGGATATTTCGTAAGTTAGATGCTTGGGTAGCCAGATTTGTCAATTTTTCTGAAAACTACAAAAATCAGATAATACTTGAGGCGTTAATAAAAGAGTCTAAATTGCGTTTTGAAAATAAAAAAAACGTCTACGAACAAATTTCGAAACAGAAAGAACAAAAAGAATATAAAGTTGAAAAAAGCTTAAAATTACCCGAGACAAAAATGGAATTAGCTCAAACTGAGCAAGATTTAGCAGATTATAAAAAACAAAAACTGGAGACTGAAAATACCTTAGAAGAAGTTCGAAAAGGCGAAAGTTTTCAGTTTAGGACAATTTCAAATCAACTTGCTAAATTGTTCCAAGAACAAACTTTTAATAAGTTAACGGATTTAACTTTGCAGACTCAATCGAAAGAAGATGATGCTTTGTTAGAAAGAATTTTAGAGCTAAACCAAAAAATTAAGGATACGGAAGCCTATCTTATCACGTTACTAAAAACGATTAGAGAACTGGAGAATACTTATCATCGCTTTGAACAAGCACTTTATATATTTAAAGAAAATAATATTCCGAGTTCTCTTTATGAATTTAATCTATCATCATCAAAACTTGATGATTTATTGAATAACTTATTCAATAGTCGTGTTTTTCCTGAAAGCATCATTCAAACACTGTTAGCCTATAGAGTAGTCAGACAAGAAACGCATTCTTCAGGTTGGTCAGTAAGTAGTTCATCTTCTAGCCGTTCTTCGTCAAGGAGTTCTTCTTCAAGAAGTAGTGGATTTAGATCGAGTTCCTCATCTGGTGGGGGTGGTTTTAAAACAACAAATAGTTTTTAGTTGTTTAGTAAACAGGATAATATTAGTAAAGTAAACGTTTGGCATTGCAGGCATACGACGATATATAGGGCAAAATAAATTGAGTTTTTATTTTGCTTTATTTTTGTTTGTCTTTTGAGAAAAGACAAAGTACATTTCACTTTACTAATAAGTAAAACATCTACGATTATCAAAAGGGAATTACACAGACAATATAATGGGTAATAAGTATTAACACAATTAAATAATATAATAAACGGGTATGTATAGAGTTTTTATAAGGATGAAATTGGAGCGGGAAACGAGGTTCGAACTCGCGACCTCAACCTTGGCAAGGTTGCGCTCTACC
>NZ_JAFNNQ010000082.1:0-22567 GCF_026536675.1 Gilliamella sp. B2717
GAACCTCCGACCCACTGGTCCCAAACCAGTTGCGCTACCAAGCTGCGCTACTCGCCGTTAGATTTACTTATGCATGACATAAATGGGGTGGCTAATGGGACTCGAACCCACGACAACTGGAATCACAATCCAGGGCTCTACCAACTGAGCTATAGCCACCGCTGAAGTAGGACGAAATATTACGCATAAAAAATAATATTGTCCAGTATATTTTTAAAAAAATTGACCAATTGGTTATATAAAAACCGCAACAGTGTTTAACTCACTAAAATATTTGAAAAATTTATGCTTTGTGAGACATAATATGAATAATTTGTGTGTCGGTAGCTTTCATGCTGTTACTGACAATTGCCCCTAAATTATTAATTGATGTTTCAACACTATCACACACAATCCCTTCCTTACCCGTTACCCGAATACGACTCAAAGCCATTAATACCGCTTTATAGGCAGAGGATACAGATGTCGAAACTTTCATAGCACAACTATTAGATGCACCATCACAAATAATACCAGATAAATCACCAATCATACTACAAATTGCCATATCTACCGGTTCATACTCACCTTTGCCTAGTAACCATGCCATTCCTGCCGCTGCCCCCATAGCAGCGGTTGAAGCGGCACAAAGCGCAGATAACGGCGGATATTTACTATGTATATAAATTGCAATGGTATGCGATAGAATAAGCGCTCTGGCTAATTGCTCTTGCGTGACATTTAAATGTTCAGCCACCACAACTACTGGCATGGTCGCTGTAATACCTTGATTGCCTGAACCTGAATTGCTCATCGCAGGCAATGTTGCACCGCCCATTCGAGCATCAGATGCTGCAGTTGTACGAATAATTACTTTAGATAATAAATCATCTGCCATTAATCCATTTTTAGTATGCTCACGTAAAGTGGTCGCAATACTTAGACCATAAGCCTGTTTTAATCCTTCTTCAGACAAAGCATCGTTTAATTTTGCTGCCTCTAAAATAAATTTTATATCGTCAAAATTAGCATAGGTGGCAAATTCATAGATTAATCTAACCGTCATTTGCTTTATGATAAGATCATCGTGAGATAACCCTTGATTAACTGAATCGGTTTGGTAAAGAAGATCACCATTTTTTTCAATTAATATCAAATGAGTATGCGTGTTTTCAATACAGACTTTGACATGATCTGTTTCAGTGTAAACATTAGCCTCTGCATAAATTGCTTTATGATTATCTGCAATTTGAACACGTACCTTACCATAAGTGAGCATTTCTTTTGCTTGTATAATTTGCGCTGAAGTGATGTTTTTTAACACTTCAAGCCCAGCATCTGCATCACCGCCTATTGCACCAATCGCAGCAGCAATATGTAAGCCAACCATACCGGTACCAGGAACAGTGACACCCATTCCATTTTTCATTAAATTTGGCGAAACATAAGCTTCAATTTTTTTTATGTTATTTTTGTCAAGATATTGACTAGCAACCGCTGAAGCAAATGCCAAAGAAATAGGTTCAGTGCAACCAAGTGCTGGTAAAACTTCATGTTTTATTAATTGAATTAATGCTTGCCATTGTGTTTGCTGTTTAGATTCTTCCATTCATCAATCTTAATGTTATTAGTTGAAAATTTAACAATTTATTTATCAATATTTTATTATATCTTAAGCTATATTTGAATGATGATATGACACAATCTCTATATAATAGTGCAATTTTATAGCAAATTAGATTAATCAAAATAAAGTGTTATTCAATTTCATTTAAATTTTGATTAAAGCTATAGCTAAACTAACATTTTTTAAACAATTAGGTAGTAAATTAAATAAACAGCAATCGTTCAAAATATGTAATATTTTAGTAAAATTACCTGACATTTTTTTTATTATTGCAATAATATAACTACCTATAATTATATAATAATGGCGATTATGATAAATATTTTATTAATTGATGATGATATTGAATTATCACAGATGCTAAGTGAGTATCTGACTAATGAAGGCTTTAATATCAAAAGTGTTTATTTAGGTAAAGATGGTATTGAAGAAGCCTTATCAGGCAAATATCGAGCTGCAATCTTGGATGTAATGTTACCCGATATTAATGGAATTGATGTTCTTAAAAGTATTCGTCAGCAATGTAATATGCCTGTTATTATGTTAACCGCTAAAGGCGATAATATTGATCGTGTTTTAGGGTTAGAATTGGGCGCAGATGATTATATTCCAAAACCTTGTTATCCACGCGAATTATTAGCAAGACTGCGTGCTGTTTTACGTCGTTTTGATGAACGGTCTGTTGAGTTGGTCGATGATAAAAAATACCATTTTAATGGCTTAGTATTAGATTTACCGCAACGGTTATGCACTTGGAATGGCCAAGTGATAGATTTGACATCAACCGAGTTTAATTTATTAGTATTATTGGTAAAACACAGTGAGCGGGTGGTCACTAAAGAAGAGTTATCTGAAATAGGTCTTGGTCGAGCTCGTGAACTTTATGATCGTAGCGTCGATGTGCATATCAGTAATATTCGCCAAAAACTTCATCAAGTTGCTCAAAATGTAGTAACTATTGAAACTATTCGAGCTGTTGGTTACCGAATCCGTTAATGTGATAATAGGCTTGAGATGAATCGTCGATTATTTTGGAAAATACTCATTATATTTTGGGTGATTTTCTATCTTACTTTTCAGTTAACCTGGATTGCATTTTCTTATTATATAGAAAATAAAAACCAACGATTTCTCAATCATATGCCGACAAAAGTTGATATGATCGCTCAATTATTACATGTAGCAGGTGAAAATGAAACGTTAAATTTTGTTGCTCATCTGCCTGAACGCGAGCGAGTTTTATTATCAATAAAATTGATTTCTCCTCAAAACGATCAAATCAATATCATTACGGATGAATTAGAACCGCCAAATTATATTTATCAACGTACAGCAGTTGCGCCTGATGGAACGCTTTATGCGGTTTCATTTAGGGAAGATAAAGACAAAGATGATCAAGTCAAAAAAGCCCTGTTTAATATGCCAATGCCAATTGTGTTAATGGGAATTTGTGTGGGATTAGTCTTTAGTCTCTTTTTGGCTTGGAACTTAACCAGACCAATGAAACTATTAAGGCAAGGCTTTTTCAGAGTTTCTCAAGGTGATCTTTCGGTTAGATTATTCAATAAACTTAAACCACGCCATGATGAGCTTAGCGAATTAGGCAAAGATTTTGATATGATGGTTGAACAACTCAATATTTTAATCTCAGACCGCCAAGCTCTTTTGCATGATGTATCACATGAGCTTAGAACGCCACTTGCTCGCTTACAATTAGCCATCGGATTAGCTCAACAAAATAAGCAAAATATTGATACTGCATTAGCAAGAATAGAATTAGAATCTGAACGATTAGATCAACTTATTGGTGAAATATTAAATTATTCACGTGCTGAAATGAATAATCGCACAGATGAATATTTTGATCTAAAAGATTTATTGCGTGTGGTCATTAATGATGCAAATTATGAAGCGAATCACCAATCGATAAATGTTCACTTCATTTCATCAGCGATTATTCATTCTATTGTTAAAGGTAACTCGGAACAAATTCGCCGTGCAGTTGAAAATATTATTCGTAATGCAATTCGTTTTTCAAAGCCGGGACAAGAAGTTAATGTATCTTTAAAAGAAGTCGGTAAATACCTACAAATTGAAGTTAAAGATCGTGGTCCTGGTGTCGATCCAAATAAACTATCGAGTATTTTTGAACCGTTTGTTCGCATTCAATCGCCTCAATTAGGTAAGGGTTACGGTCTTGGTCTTGCAATAGCCAGAAAGACGTTCACCATGCATAATGGCACTATTCAAGCAACAAACCGTGATCATGGTGGACTTACGGTGACAATTCGCTTACCTTATTGGCGAAAGCATTAATCAACCATGCATATTCATTTACGGATTAATAGCAATCAGTATTAACCGTTAAGACAAATTCTTTCACTAATCTTTCTAAATCAATTTTATCGTGACCGATGAAATTCAAGACTTGTGTGATGGTGCTTGGTTCATTTTCTAATAGTGTTTTATATTGTGCTATATATTGGCTAGCGATAGGCTTATAGGACCAATGCCACTCTTCTGGCTGATAGCCTCCATTTCTTCCTTCGTTAAACGCTTGGCAAAAGCCATACTTAGGTAAATTGTCCTGAAGCCATTGATATAAAATTCTACCCTTTTTATCATTTTTGAAATAATCTGATGAAACACTGGTAATATCGATATCCGTTCCCCAATGATGACGAGATGTACCGGGCATTGATGAATATTTTAGTATTTCTTCAGCAATTTGTTCTGGATCATTAAACTGATTGGACAATTTATCCCATTTACGCTGCCAAATTGAGTTTTGATAGGTGTAATTACGTGTAGCACTTACGATAATAAACGGAATATCAGGATGTGCTTTTTTAAAAGCTTGATAAGCTTTTATAAGCTGCTGAGTGGGTTCCTTTTGAAGATACATGCCCTTTTTATTGACAGGTAACATGGTAGAATCTAATGCGACAAAATTATTGTCAATCTTTTCATCAAACTGTCCAATTAGTTTGTTAAAAGGTATAGGTTGTGCCATAGTAAACGTTGAATATAAAAATAGGGTTAATGTTAAACAGAAAATATGGATATATTTTGCTGAATTTGTTTTCATTATTAATATTCTATTAGCCATATAAAGGGAAAAACAGTATAATCCTTTCCTTAAATTTTTAAATAGCCATAATGTGTAAAAACGAGGCCATATGTTAACACCTGCTACACCAAATACGTCTGTTAATTGTGCAGATGCATCCAATCTTAATACAACTAATCCTAAAAGTGAAAAAATAAATTTACTTGATTTAACTCGTCAACAATTGAGAGAGTTTTTTATTTCATTGGGCGAAAAACCATTTAGAGCTGATCAAGTCATGAAATGGATCTATCATTTTGGGATAGATGATTTTGATCAGATGACCGATATCAACAAAAAGTTACGTGAACATCTAAAATTAATCGCTGAAATTAAAGCACCAGTAATTGCAATGGAACAGCGCTCATCCGATGGTACAATAAAATGGGCGTTAGATGTTGGTGATAACCAGATGATTGAATCTGTTTATATTCCAGAAAGAGATCGTGCAACCCTCTGTGTTTCATCACAAGTTGGCTGTGCTTTAGCGTGCAAATTCTGTTCAACCGCACAACAAGGCTTTAATCGTAACTTAACGGTATCTGAAATTATAGGTCAAGTATGGCGAGCATCGAAAGTCATTGGTGTAACCGGTAAATTAGCAGATAGACCTATTACTAATGTGGTCATGATGGGTATGGGAGAGCCTTTACTCAATTTATCGAATGTCGTACCAGCAATGGAAATAATGTTAGATGATTTTGGTTATGGCTTATCAAAAAGACGAGTAACCCTATCGACTTCTGGTGTTGTTCCTGCTTTAGATAAATTAGCAGGTATGATTGATGTCGCCTTAGCTATTTCATTGCATGCGCCAAATGATAATATACGTAGCGAAATTATGCCAATTAATCAAAAATATAATATGGCAATGTTACGCGACTCAATTTTACGTTATCTGTCGACATCAAACGCTAATCATGGAAAAGTAACGATTGAATATGTATTACTTAATCAAATCAATGATAGTGTTGAACATGCTCATGAACTTGCTAAATTCTTAAAAAACGTTCCAAGTAAAATCAATTTAATACCTTGGAACCCATTCCCTGGTGCTCCTTTTTCAAAATGCTCAAACACACGTATCGATCGTTTTATGAAAACGTTAATGGGATATGGATTTACAGTGATTGTTCGTAAAACACGTGGCGATGATATTGATGCGGCTTGCGGTCAGTTGGCCGGTGACGTCGTTGATCGTACTAAACGGACTTTATATAAAAAGCAAAATCTTATTAAACAAACAGCATAACGATCAAGGTAAATTAATAAAGGAATAGTTGATGAAAAAAATACTCATATTACTAAGCTGTTTAGCATTATTAACACTATCAGGCTGCCAAATAAATGGTAACGAAGAGTTCGATCCCGAAGCGGCAGCTTTTGCAAGAATGCAATTAGGGTTAGGATATCTAAGCAAAGCAAATGAATCGGAAGATAACATTAAAGCTGCACACTATAATCTCAAATTAGCAAATCAATATTCACCCAATAACCCACAAATTATGCTAGCTATGGCAATGTTTGATCAGCACGTTGGCGAATACAATGAAGCAGAAATGATTTATAAACGCATTACCCTTATGCAACCAGGTAATGGCTTATATCATGTACATTATGGATCTTTTTTATGTGGTCTTGGACGTTATCAGGAAGCACAAAAGGAGTTTGAAAAAAGCCTTGAATACGATCGCCATAATTGGAAAGCCGATACCTATGAACAATATGGATATTGTGCAATCCAAAATGATGATAAAAAAACAGCTGACTTAATGTTTAAACAACTTTTCCAATATGATGCAAAACGTCGTGAAACGGTTTTAAAAACAGCTGATCTTTATCAAAATAAAGGTGATAAAAGAATAGCGAGTTATTTATTATCAGTTGTTAAACAATAAAGTACAACCCTATATTAAATAATCGTGTATCCCAATAATTATAAACAAGAGCATTTGTCATGAGTTTTTTGACGATATTTTTATTAGCAATGGCAATGTCTACAGATGCTTTTGCGGTTGCTGTTTGTCGTGGAATTTCATTTAAATCGACTCCCTTTATTGGCGCCTTAAAAGTTGGTATTTTATTTGGTGTCGTTGAAGCAATCACACCATTGCTAGGTTGGCTCATAGGCATTTTGACACTGCACTATATAGAGCGTTGGGATCACTGGGTAGTATTTGCTGTCATGTTATTTTTAGGCATTAGCATGATTTATAATAGTTTTAAAGATGGCGATGATGATTTTTCAGAAAAAGAAATAGCTTCTTCCAAAAAATCTTTTCTTATCTTAATTTTTACCGCTATTTCTACCAGCTTGGATGCATTTGCTGTTGGAATTAGTTTAGCATTAGCTAGTGTTAATATTTATATTGCAGCAAGCATGATTGGATTAGCAACCTGTGTCATGGTGACTATAGGTTTATTACTAGGAAAAAAAATTGGTTGTTTTATCGGAAAACAAGCCGAGATTTTAGGCGGATTGGTGTTAATTGCGATTGGCGTAATAACACTTTATCAGCATCTTTCAAATTAAGTTCGCAAAATTCAATACTCTTTTTACAAATTCCAACATACATTTAATTTCAATTTGTTAATTTATTCAAACTTGTAAAAAGTTTTTTTGATAAAAAGAAAATGAAAAGGTGAAAAAAAGATTGATTTGTGAATACAAAAAAACTATCCGCGTAAACGGATAGTTTTTTAAATAATTATTTTGTGTGTAAGGAAAGAATTACATCATTCCGCCCATACCACCCATGCCGCCCATACCAGCAGCACCTAAATCAGCTTTATCATCTTTAGGTAAATCAGTAACCATACATTCAGTTGTGATCATAAGACCAGCGACAGATGCAGCATATTGTAATGCACTACGAGTTACTTTAGTTGGATCTAAAATACCCATTGCAATCATATCACCATACTCTTCAGTTGAAGCATTGTAACCATAGTTACCTTTACCACCTTTAACTGCGTTAACAACAACAGATGCTTCTTCACCACAGTTAGTGACGATTTGACGTAATGGTGCTTCCATTGCACGAAGTGCAACTTTGATACCTACGTTTTGATCTTCATTCGCACCTTTTAGCTCAGCAATCGCTGAAGCAGCACGAACTAACGCTACACCACCACCGGCAACAACACCTTCTTCAACAGCAGCACGAGTTGCATGTAATGCATCTTCTACACGTGCTTTTTTCTCTTTCATTTCAACTTCAGTTGCTGCACCAACTTTAATTACTGCAACACCGCCAGCTAATTTAGCCACACGTTCTTGAAGTTTTTCTTTATCGTAATCAGAAGTTGATTCTTCAATTTGTTTACGAATTTGTTCAACACGAGCATTAATTAAAGACTCTTCACCCACACCATCGATGATAGTAGTATTGTCTTTATTGATAACAACACGTTTAGCTTGACCTAAATCTTCTAACGTTGCTTTTTCAAGCTCTAAACCGATTTCTTCTGAAATGACAGTACCAGCTGTTAAAATAGCGATATCTTGTAACATTGCTTTACGACGGTCACCAAAACCTGGTGCTTTTACGGCTGCAACTTTAACAATACCACGCATAGTATTCACAACTAATGTTGCTAATGCTTCACCTTCAACATCTTCAGCAATAATTAATAGTGATTTACCCGCTTTTGCAACCGCTTCTAATACCGGTAATAATTCACGGATATTAGAGATTTTTTTATCAACTAATAAGATATATGGACTATCTAATTCAACCGTTGCTGTTTCTGGTTTATTGATGAAATAAGGTGATAAATAACCACGATCAAACTGCATACCTTCAACCACATCAAGTTCGTCTTGTAAACCCGTGCCGTCTTCAACAGTGATAACACCTTCTTTACCTACTTTTTCCATTGCTTGCGCAATTAAAGTACCCACAGTTTCATCTGAGTTAGCAGAAATAGTACCAACTTGTGCAATTGCTTTAGAATCTGCACATGGAGCTGATAATTTTTTAAGTTCTTCAACGGCTGCAACGACTGCTTTATCGATACCACGTTTTAAATCCATTGGATTCATTCCTGCAGCCACAGCTTTTAAGCCTTCGTTAACAATAGCTTGAGCAAGCACAGTTGCCGTTGTTGTACCGTCACCAGCAGCATCATTTGCTTTCGATGCCACTTCTTTAACCATTTGTGCACCCATATTTTCGAATTTATCTTCTAATTCGATTTCACGAGCAACTGAAACACCATCTTTAGTGATAGTTGGAGCACCAAATGATTTATCTAAAACGACGTTACGCCCTTTAGGGCCCAAAGTCACTTTGACTGCATCAGCTAATACATTCACGCCTTGAAGCATTTTAACGCGAGCGTCATTACCAAATTTTACATCTTTAGCGGCCATCTTCGTATTTCTCCTAAATTCTGTATATAATTTAAATTAGTTGCCAGTTATGCTTGTACAATAGCTAAAATATCGCTTTCAGACAGGATAAGCACTTCTTCATTATCGATTTTTTCTGTTTTAACGCCATATCCTTCATTGAAAATTACGATATCACCAACTTTAACATCTAGCGGTTGTACTTGACCATTTTCTAAAATGCGACCATTACCAACAGCTAAAACTTCACCACGTGTTGATTTACCTGCAGCTGAACCTGTTAAAACAATACCGCCAGCTGATTTTGATTCCACTTCTTTACGTTTAATGATCACACGATCATGCAATGGACGAATTTTCATTAGTTATCTCCTAGCACTAATATTTAAATAGATGATAATTAAAAACAAATCTTAAAATTACGATTTAATAATGTAGTGAAGCTTACATGGGGATCTTTTTATATTCTTCAAGAGATGAATTTCAAAAAAATGACCAATTGATTATTTATTCATCATCTTTCCGAATAAATTCTCCTTCAATAATCTCATCAGATTGATTAAAGAATCTTGATGAATCAACGCTAGATTGAATAGGCATTTTTTCTACAATTAATTTCACTAAATAATTTTGTACGTAAGGAATTAATAAAATCACTCCTAATATATCAGTCAAAAATCCCGGAATCAGCAGGAAAAAACCAGCAAATAGCAAAGCGACATTTTTAATTACTTCGTTTTTCAAACTTTGATGATTAGCCATTTTTTGTCGCATAATACTAAAATTCTTTAAACCTTGTGTTTTAACTAAAGAAAACCCAATAAAGGAAGTAGCAATAATACAAATTAGCGCAAGGAATACTCCAATTGAATCAGCAACCTTTATGAAAAAACTAATTTCGAAATAAGCATAAATGAAAAAAAGAATACACAAGAAATATCGCATGTAACAATTCCCTTAAAATAATGTGATATTGTTAGATATTAGTAATAATATAAAGCTAATAAGTTATTTTTCAAC
This sequence comes from Gilliamella sp. B2717, assembly GCF_026536675.1. NCBI lineage: Bacteria > Pseudomonadati > Pseudomonadota > Gammaproteobacteria > Orbales > Orbaceae > Gilliamella > Gilliamella sp. B2717. The sequence continues at coordinate 10,090 of NZ_JAFNNQ010000082.1, forward strand.
CAAACAAACTATTTTTTTAAAAATATATCACAAAAAGAATTGACGAATTATCACAGATCGTGTTTAATACACCTCCATTGTTGCCCGGATAGCTCAGTCGGTAGAGCAGGGGATTGAAAATCCCCGTGTCCGTGGTTCGATTCCGCGTCCGGGCACCAATTCTAAAAGAACACCAGCGAAAGCTGGTTTTTTTGTGTCTGAAATTCCAGCAAATTAAATACTTTAAAAAATCGTTATCAATATCGATGATATCAACATGTTTATTGACCTGAAATTTAAAACAATCCTCACGTTAAAATAAAAAATAACTATATTAATAAAATATAAATTCTAATTCCAATAGAAAAGGCTTATAAAAGTATAATCAAATGATTGGTTAAAAAAATTCGTTGTTATTAACACTATTATGTTTACCTATTGTTAGTCACGAAGATGGTGAAAAATGGATTGATATATTGCTCAATGAACGACACCATTTTCGTGATAGCAATTTGCAAAGTTTGACCAGCAGATGAAAGCAAATCTATTGTCGTTTTACCCTTACTACAAAGAGGCGGTATAGTTGGCAACTTAATGCACTTAAAAGTTATGCCAAAGAATTAGTTGATTTTGAAATTGATACAGATCGTTATCAATTTAATCCTTAAACTTTGGCTTTTGGTGTTCGTATTCAATATAGAATCAGATCAACTTCCTCTCCTTATAGCGCAGAATATATTAATCTCTACGTTAAACAAAATGATAAATTAAAACCCGTTGTTAATAATCTCCCCATGTTTGAACTTTCACTTGAGAATGATCAAAGTTACGCACATAACATTCATATCTATGATCGTAATATAATATTGGGAAGCAGTATGACTCATGGTTATGTCGACCTAATTGTTTTAAAAATGTAAATCGAATAGCTCTGGTAAATGATTATGGCGTGTATTACGCATGAAATTGTCTTACCTAAAAAACGTTTTATTTATTTTACAATGGTTTGGAATATCCTGTAAAAAAGATTGAGGAATCAGCAATAACAGAGGATTGCAGGAATTGAAAAATTTATAAATATGTTGTTTCAAAAAACAATAATTTTTTGACACGCATGATAATTAGAATATATGTTCTCAAAAGACAAAATTTAAAATAAATGAATATGGGAATATTGCGGAAATAAATTAAAATTAAAAGGGAAAAAGAAGTTCATCCTGTTCTTATTATTCATGCTGCTATTTTCATGTAATGAAGATAATAACCTAAATCCCACTAAACATGTCGATATTGATAAAGACCCCATTTGTTGGATCTCCTTCGAAAGCATACAATTCTATATTGGTGAAGACTTAGCCAGCATTGAGAAAAAAATTGATATAAGGGTGTTTCATAGAAGTATATCCCAATGAAGGTATGTATATATCTCCCTACAAAGACTATAATTATCCGGAAATAACGTGGATGCGAAATCTATCTTGAACGTTTGATATAAATTTAAAATTACATTCGCTATTACCAACACATTGATTCAATCTGCGAACAAAACAAATGTCCCCCCCTGAAATTATACATGGCGATACTTTAAGACCCGTTATATTAACGTTCTGTAAGAATAATATGGAATTAACAAACTGTGTAATCTAATTTAGTATCCAAAAATAAAGCCGGCTATTCCTAGCTTTTTATCAAATACGATTTGGAAGTAAATATTCTTATTTGTTCTGTAATAAACTAATTTTTTACAGTATGTTTCATATTTTTGTGAACTAGATCACAAAAATAATTTTATTTTTATAATAATGTCCAATCTTTATCTTTACATTAATTTATCAAAAATAATGGATTGCAAACAATTACAGAAAAAAATCATTGATATCACCATTTGGAAAAAAGGCGAACAACGAGCACCACATAAACCTTTATTACTTCTGTATGTCTTATCAAAATATAAACAAAGTCATACACGTTTATTTAATTATAAAACTGAAATTGAGGAACCGTTGCATGATCTCTTGATGCGTTTTGGTCCTCAGCGTACACATTACTATCCTAATATACCTTTTTGGCGATTGAAAAATGATGGATTCTGGCAATTAACCAATATTGAAAATTGCATAAATATCAATAATCCAAGTAAAGAGCCAACCAGCAAACAGCTAGCCTCATCACAAGTTTATGGGGGATTTGATGAACCATCCTTTCAATGTCTTATAAAAAATCCATCTGCTATCGATCAAATAGCAGAACAGATTTTAAGTCAGCATTTTCCTGAAAGTGTGCAAGAAAATTTAATCAATCGACTTGATTTTAGTTTAACCGATTTTCATCGCCAACGCGATCCAAAGTTCAGACAGTTAGTCTTACGAGCTTACAATTACCAATGTGCAATTTGTGGTTTTGATTTAAGGTATGATTCAGTATCCATTGGTCTTGAAGCAGCCCATGTAAAATGGAAACAGCATGGCGGTCCTTGTGTTATCAATAATGGTTTAGCGCTTTGTTCATTACATCATTCGGCTTTTGATATGGGAGTAATTGGGCTTGATAGTAGTTTAAAAATTAAAATATCGAATGGTATTAACGGTAATCAAATTGTCGAGAGACTATTTTGGGATTTTGACGGAAAAGATATTAAGCAACCTAGATCGAAGGAAGATTATTTACATGATCGGTTTGTTGAATGGCATTTGAGAGAAGTGTTTAGGAACTAATAACGATGGCCAAAATCGACAATCAAATTAAACAATTAATACCTGGTACAGTTTTAAATAATCAACAATTATGTGATATTTTTAAATGTAGTCCACAAGGTGGAATGCGAAAATCTAATACTACTCATACTCTAGTTCTAATTACGAATCATGTAGAGTCAGTTTATTCTGATGTTTGGAATGATGATGTACTTCATTATACAGGAATGGGACAAACAGGTGATCAAAGTTTAGATTTTATGCAAAATAAAACACTTAATGAAATTGAATCTAATGGCATTAGTGTACATTATTTTGAAGTGTTTAAGGAAAAAGAATATACCTATTCAGGACGTTTAATTAAAGCTGCTTCACCCTATCAAACTCAGCAACACGATGCTAATCAAGTATTACGTAAAGTTTGGGTTTTTCCACTAAAACTTACTGAGAATAAGTTACCAAATAGAATTTTTTCTAATTATAAAAAAGCAAAAGAAGAACAAGTTCACAAATACAAAGTAGATAAGTTACTCAGTAAAATAATTAAGCAAAATAAAAAACCAGGTAAACGAGACATTGTTACGCCTCAATATATAAGAAGTGCTGAGTTAGCTGAATTTACAAAACGTAAAGCTAAAGGAAAATGTGATCTTTGTGACAATCCAGCACCTTTCTTGACAAAGGATAATATTCCTTATCTAGAGTGTCATCATATAATCTGGTTATCTGAAGGTGGCGAAGATTCAATAGAAAATACGGTTGCATTATGTCCTAACTGCCACCGTAAAATGCATATTGTTAAAAATGATAACGATATTACAAAATTAAAAAAAATTGCCAAATTAAGAGCAAAAGCAGCCACTAAACACAAATAAATTTATTCATATTATTGCTTCCGTAATTACCAGTGAAGGGAAATATTTTTTTTCTCAACATGGTAATGTGAAATTAAAAAAGTAGATTACTAGCAGCATTATCTAATTTGATATCGATTATGTGTTCAATAAGCTGATTACTAAGTTTTAATAAAGAGAATAGTTAAGAAACCAATAAAACATTTCTCCCACATAAATTTCTAAACTATAGCACTTTTTAAAATAAATAATATCAAACTAAAATGGCATTAGTAAAAAATTTTTAAATATATTAAGAATATGAAAGAAGCTCTGTCAATTATCTTAAAAGAAAGCTTAGATTAAAATAATCGGAATTGATTAATGCTTTAAATTATATGATTAAATTACAAAAATAGTATCTTATCGATAAATTTAATATAAAAAATCTATTTTTTCCAAATAACCACTTATTCTTTTTTTGCAATTAAGCTCTTTAAATGAAATTATAGATTAAAAATTCTTTATTTAATTTTTTTCAAACATAAATTAAACAATAAATTTTTTAATAAATTCAGGCACAACTTGACTTGCTGGGCCGTAAATTTTGGTTTGAAATAAACTTTCTCTTAAACTTGGCTCTAAATTAAGCTCAACAGTTTTAGCTCCCGATTGATTGGCAACTTTTACAAATCCTGCGGCAGGATAAACATTACCAGATGTCCCAATAGAAATGAAATAGTCAGCCTGTGAAAGTGCATCGTAGATTTTATCCATTTGTAATGGGATTTCTCCAAACCATACTATATGAGGGCGAATAAATTTATTTTGTTGATAATCGACATCTTCCAGACAATCGATAATCTGCCCTGTTTGTTCATTGCGCACTTTAAGTAATTCTCCGTGCATATGAATAATATTTTTAGAACCTGCTATTTCATGTAGATTATCTACATTTTGTGTGACCACTAATACATTTTCACTGCCCAATTTGTGTTCCAGTTCAGCTAAAGCAAAGTGAGCTAAATTCGGTTTTACATCAGGACTTTGTAATTTTCTTCGTAGCATATTATAGAAGGAATGAACCGCAATGGGATTACGATTATAACCTTCATAGGTTGCAACATCGTTAACATCATACCCTTCCCACAATCCATTTTGCGCACGGAATGTCGATAACCCAGATTCAGCCGAAATACCGGCACCAGTTAAAATAACAATTTTAGGTGTTTTGATCATATTTTAGACTCTAGTATTCAAAATTATGCCGATTTAACTACGATGCTATTGACTATATTCAGTAGTAAACATATTCAAAGCGGGTTTGTTTAATTTCTGATACTTGCTATAGGCAGTAGCCACTTTCAATCGAATATTAGCTTTACTTTCGCCTTTTAACCAAGCGTCAATCATAGCGTGCACACTATATGCTTCCGGAGCCATAAGATGCATAGTTAAAATCAAGGGCGAAATCCCCAAACGAGATAACGGCTTCGAAAAATATTTCTGACTTTTACAAGCAAAAACGGCCGCATATCTCGATTTTTGTTGTTCTCGTGCGTCATTTGAAAGTGTTTCCCAACGCCAGCTATCAGGCAAAAATTTATGCCAAGACCATTCCATTAAAGCATTATGACCAATATAAACGACTAAATCAGCTTTACCTCCAGCCGTTATTTTCTTGTTATCTATCGTAAATGATGATTGTTTTTTGCCTGCTGAATATTCTATAAAATCATCAATAGTATCATCTATGTATTTGCCATTATATGCCTGAGCAATCAGATAAACATCTTTGCTTCGATGCTTATATATAATCTCTTCTAATATTTTATCATCATCAGGTTTATTGATTTGTACTACTTGCCACTCTTTTTGTTTACCAAAGTAGGTTTTAAAACCATAGGCCGCCCCCCAATAAAGATTATTTTTTGGATCTTGACCATTACCGATTGCAGCCGGAACTGGTGCAATGCCTTGATACTTATTATCACATAATGCAACAACGACATGAATCACTTTGGGATCAGCAAAACATGAAAAAGATAAAACTAAACACATTAATGGCATTAATAATAGATATTTACTCGTTTTCTTCATTTGTTATCAATTCTCCATTCACTTCGTATTTTACAATTACATTATTTTTATACATCATTTCTGAACGAATACATGCCGGGGCGCCACCGACATTGTTTTTGGTCATGGTGTCTCTCCAGATTTCATTTTTTCTATAGATAACACCTTGCCTTTTAATAAAGGCATGCTGCTTTTCATAAACATGATAGCTGTATTGTCTTTCTTCATCACATAATAGCTCACCTTCTAGTTGGTGCTCTCCAACATGAAGCATAATTTGAAACGTTTTATCGGTAGGATTATAAATAATAAAATCAATATAATTATAAAAAATAGCGGCACCCGAACCAAAAGGCAACACTCGACCATCATCAGGAAAAGGATCAAAGCTATGATTTGCTCGTTCGACTATTTGGAGTTCTGAATGGAGAGCTAACCAATGAATTAGATTACTAATCTGACATATACCACCGCCAATACCGGAACGAGCTACACCAAATGATAGTTCCATTCCATTCAAAAATCCTCGCTTTTTAGTTGGTTTTCCGACTAATCGGCAAAACGAAAAATATTCACCTGGTTTAATTAAGATTCCATTTAACGAATCCACTGCAATTTTTAGATTTGTGACTTTATTGTATTGAAGCTGAATATCGCTGTTACCCAATCGACGTATTAATTTGGATGTATGTTTTTTATAACGATATGGTAAACGTAAATCATGACTACGTTCTAAGCTATATTGACGCGAAGAACAATACCAGAACAAATGACGAAACAAACGACGCTGATTTACCCTTAACCAATAAAGTAAGGGATGATAACTTGATAACGGTTTAGACATTAATTGTTTTTTATCTTAAATTCCAATAAGATAAATTATAACATTAGTACTATTTTTTGAGAGAAGAGATACATAAACTTTTAATAATAAACTAAAAGATATCTTAAAGAAGTTATATTATGATTTAGTACGTTAAGGATGAATAAAATGAAAACAATAGGTTTAATCGGCGGGATGAGCTGGGAAAGTACCGTGACTTATTATCAAGTTATCAATCAAAAGGTAGGACAATCATTAGGAGGATTACATTCAGCGAAAACACTTTTATATAGTGTCGATTTTCAAGAAATTGAACATTGCCAAGCCAATGGTGAGTGGGATAAAAGTGCGCTTATTTTAATTGATGCAGCGAAAAGGTTAGTGCAAGCTGGTGCAGATTTTATCGTGATTTGTACCAATACTATGCACAAAGTCGCAGATCAGATTCAAGCAGCCATTGATATTCCCATTCTTCATATTGCTGATGTTACGGCACAGCACTTAATTAAAGAAAATATTCAAACCGTTGCTTTGCTTGGAACAAAATATACGATGGAACAAGACTTTTATAAATCAAAACTGATTAATAAAGGTTTAAAAGTGCTGATTCCCGATGAGCAAGATAGAATGATCATCAATCAAATTATTTATGATGAACTTTGCCATGGTATCATTAACCCTACATCGAAACAAACCTATCTTGATATCATTGATAAGCTAGTTATAAAAGGAGCCCAAGGAGTGATACTTGGTTGTACGGAGATTGGTTTATTAATTTCTCAAGCAGATCACAAGATCCCTTTTTTTGATACAGCTCTGTTACATGCTCAAGAAGCAGCATTAAGCGCAATAAATAAAGGTTGTTTTTAATCCTATAGCAGATGGCAATCTAAATACTTACCGATTGCCTTTAATATAAAATCGCTACGAAAAAATTCTTGATTTTAACTGATATGAATAATATGCATTTTCAACAAAAACTAATTAACTTTTTATTGTGCGCTTTGAAATCAGTTATTATAAGCACATAAAAATTCTTTTGAATGGATACGCTAAAGAATCCTTGTTTAATGTTTCATTGAAATTAGCGTTCCTCTATAGCGCCTCGCATCGCAGAGTAGGCCGCATTACATTCACCTTTAATCACATCTGGATTTTTTTCAACCATCTGTCTAAACTCCTCAATACTTTTTTTAATTGACTCTTCAGATTCGGCAGGCAGTTGTGATGTATTTTGTAAATCCAAAATCAATGCAATATAGCGATCACATTCAACTGCACCAGTATCTATTTTGATAGTTCCTAGGTCATGTTTATTTTTTTCATTACAAGCAACAAGATTTGCAAACAGAAGGCTTAATAAAATACTTTTAGTAATTTTTTTCAACATTTCTTATTCCTAAATTAGTAAGTCATTTACATAAATATATTTATGCAATGTGGTCATAAATAAAGATTATTTTTTATTTATAACATATTTATATGTTTTTTGGATGAATTTTGATAATAGTATTTTAAACCCCTATTAACTGTAATTTAAAGATTTTATTCATAAAAAAAGCCTTACTGCTTTTCCAGCAAGGCTTATAAAAGTAGCAGTTAACAAAAAGCTTATGCTTCTATCGCAACACGTAGTTTTTTCATAGCATTTTTTTCAAGTTGGCGGATTCGTTCAGCCGAAACACTATATTTATCAGCCAAAACTTGCAACGTTGATTTACTATCATCAGCATCTAACCATCGAGCTTTAATGATATCTTGGCTACGTTCATCTAATTGTGATAAAGCATCATGTAACTTGTCGGTTGCATCATTTTCCCAATTATCATTTTCAATTGATTTAGAGAAATCTGAATTACTATCTTCTAAATATAATGCCGGCGCAACAACTGCGTTATCATCATCATCACTATCGACATCAAAGGACATATCTTGTGCAGACATACGCGATTCCATTTCAAGCACATCTTTACGGCTAACACCTAATTCATCAGCAACCATATCAACTTCAGCACTATTAAACCAACCCAAACGTTGTTTATTTTTTCTTAAATTAAAGAATAATTTTCTTTGTGCTTTAGTCGTTGCAACTTTAACAATACGCCAGTTTTTTAACACATACTCATGAATTTCAGCTTTAATCCAATGTACTGCAAATGACACTAAACGAACGCCCATTTCAGGATTAAAGCGACGTACTGCTTTCATTAGACCAATATTACCTTCTTGTATCAAATCTGCTTGTGGTAAACCGTAACCAGAATAACCACGGGCGATGTGCGCAACAAAACGTAAATGCGATAAAATTAATTGTCTTGCTGCATCAACATCATCATGATAGTAAAGTCTTTCGCCTAAAGATTTTTCTTCCTCAGCAGTTAGCATAGGATAGGTATTAATCAAGCGAAGGTAAGATTCAATATTGCCTTGTGGGATTAAAGCACCTACTTGCATTTTTAAATCAGTACTCATTTAATTCCCCCTTTATTTAAACTTTTTTTGTTGTATTTATTTTTGATTACAACAATATAAAACTTTATACAGTTTTAAACTTTTAATATTAGACAGTTAAAATGTAATTTAGTTCACAATTAGGTTTAAAATAAAAAAATATTTATAAAAATATTAATCACCTTTTCTACTTAATACTATTAAGAAGAACTATCTTAATTAACTAATTTTTAAATATCTTTTTGTTGTAATAAGTGATGATAACCATCCTATCACAATTGTAATTAATACAATTAGCAAGACTTCATCCCACAATAACCCTTCTAGTGAAAATACTGTTCCGAATTCATTTGAGACATTTAATATAATAGATTCTATCTGAAAAATAAATATTTCCGATAAAACGACAGAAAATAAAGCACTTATAAATCCAATAAACATTCCACTATACAGAAAAGGGCGTAAAATAAAACCTTCGGTAGCGCCTATTAATTGCATAACAATAATTGTTTGTTTTCGGGCAAAAATACTTAAACGAATACTATTTCCAATAACCAGTGATACTGCAATAATCATAAATATTGCAATAGCCCAAACTATTGCTTTAACCATATCAGTTAAAGCTGTCAAACGAGTAAACCAGCTATCGTCTAGTTTGACATCATCGATACCATCAATTTTGAAAATTTCTGATTGTAATTTATGAAGTATTTCTGTCTTTTTTGCTTCTGGTTTAGGAATAATAATTGCTACCGCCGGCAGTGGATTTTCTTCTAATAAATCTAATGCACTACTGAATCCAGACCATGAAATAAATTCTTCTTTAGCATCATCGCGTGAAAGATAATTAACTTTTTCCACCTCTGAAAGAGATTTGATTTTTTCAATTAATTCGTCAGTTTGCTCAGCATTAAATGTCTTGCTTATATATGCCGTTAAATTTGGCGTTGGAGACCACCGATGTGCAGCTTGATTCGCATTTTTCCATAATAAATAGCCGATTGTTGGTAAGCTTATTGAAATTGCTATAACTAAAATTGTCAGTAGTGATGTTAAAATATTTTGTTTGAAATGATTAAAAACATTTTGCCATGCATAACTTATTTGTCTTTTCCAACGACCTAAAAAGTGACTTTTATTTTTAGAAGTTGATTTGGCTGATCTGACATTAGCGTTTATCATTAATATTAGCCCTCTAAACGCCCTTGATTTAAATGAAGTATCCGGTGGTGTTTTCGACGAATAAGCCCAATATTATGCGTTGCCATTAATACCGTTACGCCAGCTTGATTAAATTCTTCAAACAATTTTAAGATATCTTTTGAAAGTTTATCATCAAGATTACCTGTAGGCTCATCGGCTAATAACACACTGGGACGATTAACAATCGCTCTTGCAATCCCTACCCTTTGCTGTTCTCCACCAGATAACTGAATGGGATAGAATTTAGCTTTATTGATTAATCCAACTTTATCAAGCGATGCAGAAACCCGTCGTCGGATTTCTTCAACTGGTTTACCTAAAATGATTAAAGGAATAGCAACATTGTCATAAACAGTATGATCCATAAGTAATTGGTGATCTTGAAAGATCATACCTATTTTTCGCCGTAAAAAAGGCATATCCTGCTTTCGTAACGTTGACACATCAATGTTATTAAGCATTACTTTACCATCATTCGCTTTTTCCAAACCACAAATAAGACGCATTAAGGTGCTTTTGCCAGCACCCGAATGACCTGTTAAAAATGCCATTTCACCTGTTGATAATGTAAAGTTTATATTCTGCAATGCAGGTCTTCCGCCAGAATAAACTTTACTCACATGTTGAAATTGGATCATAGCCTCTCTCTATTCATCTGTTTCATCAAACAGTGCGTTAATAAAATCATCAGCGTTGAAGGGTCTTAAATCTTCAATTTTTTCGCCAACACCAATATAACGGATAGGGATATTAAACTGATCAGCAATACTAAAGATAATACCTCCTTTTGCGGTACCATCTAATTTAGTTAAGGTCATGCCTGTTAATCCAACTGCTTCATTAAATAATTTAGTTTGGCTAATTGCGTTTTGTCCAGTGCCTGCATCAATTGTTAACATGATTTCATGTGGTGCAGTTTCATCATGTTTTTTTATCACTCGAACAATTTTTTTTAGTTCATCCATTAAATGTGATTTGTTTTGTAAACGACCTGCAGTATCAGCTATTAGAACATCAATATTTTTAGCTTTGGCAGCTTGAATGGCATCATAAATAACTGAAGCCGAATCCGCATTAATATGCTGTGCAATTACCGGAATATTATTTCGTTCTCCCCATACTTGTAATTGTTCAACCGCTGCAGCACGAAATGTATCACCTGCGGCAAGCATAACAGATTTACCTTGTTGTTGAAATTGACGAGCTAATTTACCTATTGTTGTTGTTTTACCGACACCGTTAACACCAACCATTAATATCACAAATGGTTTATGAGTTGAAATATCCAGCGGTTTATCAACTCCATTTAACACAGATTTCATTTCTTGCTTTAATAGTTCATGTAAAGCATCAGCATCTTTTAACGCTTTGCGAGAAGCTTGTTGAGTTAAAGCTGAAATAATTTTTTGCGTAGTTTCAAAACCAACATCTGCAATTAATAATTGTTCTTCAAGTTCTTCAAATAAAGCATCGTCTATTTTTTTTCCTCTAAATAAATTTAAAAAACCTGATCCTATATTTTGTTTTGTTTTAAAGAGACTTTGTTTTAGACGAGAAAAAAATCCCTCTTTTTTTTGTTCTACCATAAATAGTTATCCTATGATCATGATAAAGATCATTTTATCTTATTTTAGTATAAAGCCCAATTTATTCAGTACAAATAGATGAATATATTGATCTAGTTTATTCAAAAATTCTCTACAAAATAGTACTTAATTATCTACTATTTATTTTATAGATAAAGATTATCTAGGTTTATTGTTTTCCATTCACCTAAAGGTAAATTATGGCTGAATAAATTATATTGACCTATTTGGACTCTAATCAATCGTAAACATGGAAAACCAACTGCAGCACACATCCTTCGAACTTGTCGATTTTTACCTTCTGTAATAGTGATACTTATCCATGATGTCGGAATAGTTTTACGTTCTCTAATAGGAGGCACTCTTTGCCATAGGAATGTTGGTTCTTCTAAAATAGTTGCTAGTGCAGGTGCAGTATAAAATTCTTTTAATTGAACACCACGCTTTAATTTATCTATTGCTTGTTGAGTAATTGATCCTTCAACTTGAACCCAATACGTTTTTGGTAGCTTAAATTTTGGTGAACTAATTTTAGCTTGTAGTTTACCATCGTTTGTTAATAAAAGTAATCCTTCACTGTCAGTATCTAATCGTCCAGCAGGATAAAATTTGGGTAATGAGATAAAATCTTTCAATGTTGGATATTTTTCATGTGCTGAAAATTGTGTAACTACATTGAATGGTTTATTAAAAGCGATTAATGAGCTCATCTCAAATCATATCCCTTTCTGTCGTCAGTTTGGTTAAGTTCAATTATTTCTAAACTATAGATAGCAAAAAAGCCCAGCATCTCTGCTGGGCTCTCGCTCTTATTTAAAAGTCTGGCGGCAC
>NZ_JAFNNQ010000083.1:0-27695 GCF_026536675.1 Gilliamella sp. B2717
AATAATTGAGGGCATCGATAATCAGAAAAGAATCAAGAAATTGATGTGATAATGATTGTAAGTTGAGATACAAATCATCATGAAAATGACAGAAATTACCGTAAATAGGTAATCGGTTATCTGATAGCACTAAACAACGAACCACAACTACTCCTTAATATCCATACTATCCCTAATTAACTTTTATTTATGTTATCGATTTTGATAATCTTAATCATTTTACAATGATAAGATCATTCGTTAAGCTAAGCAAGCTTTTGTTAAATAAATTGAAAATATTTTGTTAATAAGGTTAATTTTTTATTGCTATTGATAATGGATACAGTGATGTTAAACGCATTTAAATAAAGTGAATTGACGGCTTTTAATTTTTAAATATCGAGGGGAAGATGATACTGGAACAGGAAATATATTTTCATCAAATCATTAATGAAGGGCTATAAATAGAGCGTTTTGCAAGCTTTGCTTGCAAAACTAAAAAAGGAAGCTATTAATTAAAAATTTTTACAAACTGTAATTCTATCCAATCCCATACAGATCCAAAGAACCCAGTTTCTGCAACATTTTGCAGTGCCACTAATGGTTGTTCATTAATCACTTTGCCATCTAATAAAAATTGTATTTTACCTACTGTTCTTCCTTTCATTATCGGTGCATAAATATAGTTATCAATGATATATTTTATTTGTAGATCAGCTGAACGACCTTTTGGTACAGTAACATATGCACCGTCTATTGAACCTAGTTGGATTTTATTTTCATCTCCATACCAAATGGATTCAGTAAATAAAGGCATATTCGCTTTTATAGGGTTAGCCGTTTCGAAGAATCGAAAGCCCCAAACTAATAATTTCTTACTTTCTTCTTCCCGACCTTTATAGGTTCTTCCGCCTAATACTGCCGATATTAAACGTGTATTACCCTCGACAGCAGAGGCAACTAAGTTGTAACCAGCTGCTTGGGTATGACCTGTTTTGATTCCGTCTACATTTAATGTAGTATCCCATAGTAAGCCATTACGATTTAATTGCGGTTTAGAGAGATTATAAGTAAATTCTTTTTCTTTATAAATCGCATATTCATCAGGTAAATCACGAATCAATGCGCGACCTAATAACACCATATCTTTGGCTGTGGTATATTGTCCTGGCGCATCAAGTCCATGTACGGTTTCAAAATGGGTATGTTCCAAACCTATTTTTTTGGCATAGTCATTCATTAAATTTACAAAAGCACCTTGGCTACCTGCGATATGTTCAGCCATTGCAATACAAGCGTCGTTACCTGATTGAATGATGATACCTTTGTTAAGATCCGAAACAGAAACGGTTTTACCCACTTCCAAAAACATTAATGATGATCCTTTTAATACAGGGTTACCCGTTGCCCATGCATCTTTACTGACTACAACCATATCATCATTTTTAATTCGACCTGAGTGTAAAGCTTGACCAACTACATAGCTGGTCATCATTTTGGTAAGACTGGCTGGATCACGTTGTTGTTCAGCGTTATATTCCGCTAAAATTTCGCCTGATTTGGCATCCATTAAAATATAAGATTCAGCATTTAATTGGGGAATAGCTGGAATAGGAAAAGGCATATCAGCAGATGCTGATGTGCAAATTGACAGCATCAAGATAGCAAAAGATAATTTAAATTTCTTTTTCATTTATTTGAATTCCGTTAAATATTTTTAGATAACATATATCGATGTGTGTGAATAGACATCATAATGCCAAAACATGCCATTAAAACGACTAATGATGAGCCACCGTAACTTATTAAAGGTAATGGTACACCAACTACCGGTAAGATTCCACTGACCATACCGATATTAATGAACACGTAGACAAAGAATACTAAAATCAGACCACCAGATAATATCCGACCAAATGTCGTTTGTGCTTGTGATGCAATAATTAACCCACGAACAATTAAACATAAAAAAAGAATTAACAGAACGATAGTACCAATAAAACCAAATTCTTCTGCAATTACAGAAAAAATAAAGTCAGTATGTCTTTCTGGTAGGAATTCTAATTGTGATTGCGTGCCTTCAAGCCATCCTTTACCCCATATCCCTCCAGAACCAATGGCAGTTTTAGATTGAATAATATGATAACCCGTACCATTTGGATCTCGCTCAGGATTAAAAAGTGTTAACACCCGTTCACGTTGATAATCATGCATTAAAAAGAACCACATGATAGGTAAAAAAGCAGCAATTAAGATGACAGCAACAATGATAAATCGCCAATCAATACCAGCCAAAAAGATAATAAATATTCCTGACATGACAATTAATATAGCTGTACCTAAATCCGGTTGCATTGCAACAAGTAAAGTTGGCACACCAATAATAGCCAAGGTTTGTAATGTGGTTTTTAAAGGTGGAGGACAGCCATCACGATGAATAAATTTAGCAACCATTAATGGCACGGCTATTTTTGCAATTTCTGATGGTTGAAATCGCAATACACCTAAGTCTAACCATCTTTGTGCGCCTTTACTGGTGTAACCAAAAATATCAACAAACAGTAAAATGATAATACAAAAAATATAAAGATAGGGAGCCCATTTTTCATAGGTTCGAGGTGAAAATTGAGCTAAAAATATCATGATAAAAAAACCAAGGAGTATTTGTATCACTCGCTTTTGTATCATATCGATATTTTGCCCACTCGCACTCCAAAGTATATATAAGCTATAACAGAGTAGTAGCGTTATAAATAGAAAAAAAAGGGGATCAATATGTATCTTTTGCCAAAAAGATTTTTTGATGTTATTCATAATTAATTTTCATATCCTGTATCTTGAGCTGCGTCATCGAGATCAGTGGAGTGATTGCCTAATAGATAAAAATCAAGAATTTTGCGTGCAACCGCACCACCATTTGAGCTTCCGCCCCCCCCATTTTCAAGTACAATAGCCAATGCTATTTTGGGTTTATCGTAAGGCGCATAAGCAATAAATAATGCATGATCACGTAAATGCTCGGGAATATTGTTCGCATTATAAGTTTCGTTTTCTCTTAAACCATACACTTGTGCTGTTCCTGATTTTCCTGCTGCTTGATATTGAGCGCCAGCATACACTTTACGTGCTGTTCCTCGTGAACCAAACATCACTCTATACATCCCTTCTTTCGCTAAATCCCAATAATTTGTTTTAACTTCTGTTAAATTATTTGGCTGTTCAAATTGAACGGGATCAATGTGAAACTGATCTTCATTGGAATTTAAAATATCACTCTTTTTATACAGTAAAAAATGGGGGGTATAAGTTTTTCCATTATTAATTAAGATAGTTAATGCTTTTGCCATTTGCATTGGTGTTGCAGTCCAGTATCCTTGACCAATGCCAACAGGGATAGTGTCTCCTTGTAACCAGGATTTTTTATGACGTTTACTTTTCCATTCTCGACTTGGCATAACAGCGCGTGTCTCTTCACTTGGTGACATATCAATTCCAGTGCGTTGACCATAGCCAAATTTAGTCATCCATAAACTTAAACGATCAATCCCCATATCATAAGCAACTTGATAAAAATAGGTATCTACTGATTCTTCTATCGCTTTTAGTACATCAACCCGACCATGTCCCCATTTTAGCCAGTCTCGGTAACGTCTTTCAGTTCCCGGTAATTGCCACCATCCGGGATCGTTAACCACGCTTTTGGGCGTTACAACCCCTTCACTTAATGCAGCTACAGAGATAAAGGGTTTTACGGTTGAAGCAGGTGGATAAGCCCCCAATAAAGCCCGATTAAATAAAGGTTTGTTCGGATCATTGAGTAATTCATTATATTTTGCACTTGATATCCCTCCAACAAAATCATTTGAATCATAACTAGGGCTTGAGACCATCGCTAGGACTTCCCCGTTATTGGGATCAATCGCCACCACAGCAGCTTTGCGCCCAGCAAGAAGTTTTTCGATGTAAAGTTGTAATTTGAGATTTATTGATAAATAGATATCTTCGCCTGCTTGCGGTGGATGCTGTTCAAGCAGTCGGACGATACGTCCGCGACTATTAACTTCAACTTTTTCATAACCAGCTGTGCCATGTAATATGTTTTCATAATAGCGTTCAATGCCCATTTTTCCGATATTGAGCGTCGCAACATAATTACTGGTTTTATTTTCTTCTTCTAACCGCTTTTTATCTTGGCTATTTATTTTTGAGATATACCCCAGAATGTGAGTTAGTGATGCACCATAAGGGTAATAGCGGTGTTGTATTTTAACAATTGAGGCAAAAGGAAATCTGTGTTGATCGACAACAAATCGTGCAATTTGTTCTTTACTAAGGTTATCTTTTAGCGGAACGGGTCTGTGAGCGCGATAATTTCGTCTTTCTTTTTGGAAATTTTCAATATCTTCATCTGTCAAATCAACCACTTTTTTTAATTGTTCAAATTGTTCATTCAGATTTTTGGTTTTATCAGGAATAATGTTTAGTTGATAGGTGATATTATTACTGGCTAATGGCGTTCCATTACGGTCATAAATCATGCCGCGACTAGGAGGAATAGGTATAATTTCGATACGATTATTATTTGATTTAGTACTGTAATAACTAAAATTAGCAATTTGAAGATCCGCTAAATTCACTAATAAAATAATAATCAAAAAGATAATTACCACAAAAGCAAACAAAGCTCTACGCAGGAATAAGTTTGTTTCTGCTGAATGATCCCGAATATTAGTTCGCTTTTTTTTTGTTGTAATAGGGATAATAATACTCCTTAAATACTGCTTTTTAATTGATGCTCTTGTTGTTCCCACTGTTCATAAGCGTTGACAATTCTGGCAACTACCGGATGACGAACAACATCTTCACTATTAAAAAAGTTAAAACTAATTTCATCAACTTGGCTTAAAACTTCAATTGCATGACGTAAACCGGATTTTTGGTGACGCGGTAAATCAATTTGAGTGATATCCCCTGTTATAACAGCTTTTGAGTTAAAGCCAATGCGTGTTAGAAACATCTTCATTTGTTCTATTGTGGTGTTTTGGCTTTCATCGAGAATAATAAATGCATCATTTAGAGTACGACCACGCATATACGCTAGTGGCGCAACTTCAATCACGCTTTTTTCAATCAGTTTTTCGACTTTTTCAAAACCCAGCATTTCAAATAGCGCATCATAAAGTGGGCGTAAATACGGGTCGACTTTCTGGCTTAAATCACCTGGTAAGAATCCAAGTTTTTCACCCGCTTCAACAGCGGGTCGAGTCAGTACTATCCGACGAATCTGTTGCTTTTCTAATGCATCAACAGCAGCTGCCACCGCTAAATAGGTTTTACCCGTTCCCGCAGGCCCAATACCAAACGAGATATCATAATCTAAAACATGCGCAATATATTGAGCCTGATTGGGCGTTCTTGGTTTGATTACCCCACGTTTTGTTTTAATCATCACCATTTTACTTCCATGCTGATCAGTATAAGCAGGAAGATGTTCTTTCATTTTTTCAAGCGCACCGGATTCTTTTATCGCTAAATGAATGTGTTCGGGTTCAATATCAATAATGTTGTTTTTGGTTTTAGTTTGTTGATAAAGTGACTTTAAAATCTGATCGGCTGCGTTAACACAAATCTGATCACCGGTAATCAAAAATAGATTACCTCGATGATTAATTTCAATACCAAGTCGACGTTCAAGTTGTTTTACGTTGTCATCATGAGGGCCACAAAGACTATTTAATCTTTGATTATCATCTGGTTCAAGCACGGTTTGATGTGTAATAATTTTCAATGATAAGCCCTCTAATCATTCATGTTAATTGCTAAGATATCCTTCACATAAAGGACATTTTTCAACACCTTTTAAAAATTCCTTTTTACAATGATGACAAGTAACAATATTTCCCGATACTATCTGATCAACCAGTTTTGTAGCCTGTTGTTCATCTAATCCTTGCGTTTTTAGTTTATTGATCATCATTGAGATTGGTGTACCACTTTTTAATTCTTGCTCAACATCCTGACCAATTTCTTCTTCTAATGTAGGCGGTACATATTTTAAAACATTTTCATTATATTCTGAATGACAATGATTACATCTAATGTATCTTCCTAATGTTTGAAAACTGAATATTGGTATAAAAAACAATGTAAAATATCTTGCCACTTTAACTTGCGTATATTGTTGTTGTTTTTCATCAGTTTTAATGTTTTGCTGTGTACAACAACTAGGGCAATTAAATTGCCCTGTTTTTTCGTTTACTTCACGACCTCTCGAGCCGAATATAATAAGCATTTTTTTCTTTCCTTTCCATTATGATAAAATATTATTTTTTTAATAATTCAATATGTTATTTTTATTATGGTTGGTAGATACCGACACCTAAATCGTTTTCTTTACGGGTTCTTGAGATTACAGACATAGGAGATTCACTCACACGCAGATCCATTTCATCCTCGGTACGCACAACTTTACCTCTTAATGAATTTGGATAAACATCGGTAATTTCAACATCAACAAATTTACCAATCATATTAGGATGACCTTCAAAATTAACAATACGATTATTCTCAGTTCTGCCCGTTAGTTCCATCAGATCTTTCTTAGATGGTCCTTCGACTAAAATGCGTTGCACAGTATTTAACATACGACGGCTAAATTGCATTGCTTGTTGATTGATACGTTCTTGTAGGATATAAAGACGTTGTTTTTTCTCGTCTTCAGAAACGTTATCTTCCATTTCTGCCGCTGGTGTACCAGGGCGTGCAGAATAGACAAAGCTATAGCTTAGGTCAAAATTGACATCAGCAATTAATTTCATGGTTTGTTCAAAATCTTCTTGTGTTTCACCCGGGAATCCAACAATAAAATCAGAACTAATTTGAATGTCTGGACGGACTTTGCGTAGTTTTCGGATAATTGATTTGTATTCAAGTGCCGTATGCGTACGTTTCATTAAATTTAAAACACGATCCGATCCACTTTGCACGGGTAGATGTAAAAAGTTAACTAATTCAGGCGTATCACGATAAACATCGATAATATCATCAGTAAACTCAATTGGATGACTAGTTGTAAAACGAATACGGTCAATACCATCAATGGCAGCGACTAACCGAAGTAGTTCTGCAAATGAACAAATATCGCCATCGAAGGTTGGTCCTCGATAAGCATTGACATTTTGACCAAGCAGATTAACTTCACGCACACCTTGTTCTGCCAGTTGAGCTATTTCATAAATTACATCATCACAAGGTCGGCTCACTTCTTCACCACGGGTATAAGGTACCACACAATAGGTACAATATTTATTACATCCTTCCATAATCGAAACAAACGCTGTCGGACCTTCACTGCGAGGTTCAGGTAAGCGATCAAACTTTTCAATTTCAGGAAAGCTTACATCGACAACATGATTTCCTTTTCCACTTCGAATTTGCTCTATCATTTCCGGTAAACGGTGAAAAGTCTGCGGACCGAAAATAATATCGACAAAAGGTGCACGTTTACGAATATGCGCACCTTCTTGAGAAGCCACACATCCACCAACCCCAATGATAATTTCGGGATTATGTTGTTTTAAATTTTTCCAACGTCCTAATTGATGAAAAACTTTTTCTTGCGCTTTTTCTCGAATCGAGCAAGTATTTAATAATAAAATATCTGCTTCTTCTGCGTTGTCTGTTAATGTTAAACCGTGGGTGGATTCAAGGAGATCTGCCATTTTGGTTGAATCATATTCATTCATTTGGCAGCCCCAAGTTTTGATATGTAATTTTTTGCTCATCAATAACTCAGCTATATTTAATTGTTAAAATGAAAACGGGTTTAAATCCGCGATTTTAGCGTGCCATATTGTAATCCTTTGTGAATGTAGGGTCTATAATAAAATAATAATTGTTATCTAAAAAAAATAATTTCAATTTAACCTTTTTAATTTATGCTTAAAACAGTTAACATAAAATTACTAATTAATTGTTATATTTTTCATTTTTTTGGATTATAGTTACTACTACTGATTTGTATCATTTGGTTCTACCATAGGATTTTTCAGTATTAACATAGTTGTCAGCAGGAACTACATAAAGTTATGCTACCAACTTGAATGACTAACCATTTGTTAGAATTTCTCGTCAGAACTTATTTTAAATATTTCAAAATGATTTGAATAATTCAGAAATATTTAAACAAAATAAATCCATCTAGTGTAGTCGTTTTTAAGACTATTGCTATTTAGATTTTAAATGACATAATGAGGGCGAGTGACTTAGGTTACTCGTCTTTTTGTAACGATAATCTTTATATTTATTTCAGATGCTCTTAATAACTCTATCAATCAATTAAATATTTTTAATTTTTAGTCACTAAATTACCTTTCATATTTTTATTCTAAATGATATACTACTTAACAGTTACTAAATGCTTTCTTTATTAAATTAAAGATTGACTTTAGTTAACAATCGGTGCTTATTGTTGGAGGACTACAACTAACAATACTTTAGCACTGAATTGACTGGCCATTAAGCTAGATTTTCTCGTTAATGTTTGTTGGGATAAATTTAACGAGAAGTAACTCGTTATTTATCAGTAGTCCTCCTTTTTAAAGGAATCGATATAACTGCTAAATACAGTTTATAACATACTCTTTTGGTAGTTTTCAAAGTTCTTCCAATTGAGTGAGAGAGTAACTTCTGTTACTCTCTTTTTTTTAATTTTATGAATATGTTTTCGAATTAAAGCAAAAGCTTTTTTTACAACGATGCGAAACAGTTATTATTCTTGGTAACTTTTACCATTCACAATAATTTATGTTATTATCCGCCTTAATTTAATTATTGAAAGTGCCTAGATATGTCAAAAACGTTCAGTCCAACAAAACGCCTTTTAGTTAAAGGTATTCTTGCGACTTGTTTATTGTCTGTCACTCGTGTTGGTCTTGCTTCAGCAATGGCACAAATGGTCGCTGTTCGTATTTGGCCTTCCTCTACTTATACACGAATTACGTTAGAATCTAATAGTAAGCTTAAATACAAAAGTGCTGCATTATTTAACCCAGATCGATTAGTGATCGATATTGATAATATCAATTCAAATCCTGTTTTAAAAAGTATTTCATCGAAAGTATTAAGTCACGATCCTTACATCAAATCAATTCAAGTTATCCAGCTGGATGCTAAAACGGTCAGAATCATGATCGAAGCTAAGCAAGGAATAGACCCCAATACTTTTACGTTACCCCCTGTAGCCGAATTTAAAAACCGTTTAGTCATCGATCTTTATCCTTCAAAACAATCTTCAATAACAGATGATGATCCTTTATTAGCACTGTTAGAAGAATATACAAAAGGTGATCTAAACCAACAGCAAGCTGAGATCAAACCACCCATTAATAAAAAGAAAAATAGCCCGATTATTGTGATGCTCGATCCCGGTCATGGCGGTGAAGATCCGGGTGCGATTGGCTATAACAAAACCAGAGAAAAGGATATTGTTTTACAAATTGCACGCAGAACTTTTAATTTATTGAAAAAAGAGCCGAATGTTAAAGTCTATATGACCCGTAATGAAGATGTGTTTATCCCATTGAAAGTACGAGTAGCTAAAGCACGATCTTTACATGCCGATCTTTTTATTTCTATCCATGCAGATGCATTTACCAGTCGATCAGTTAGAGGATCTTCTGTATTTTCATTATCCACCCGAGGGGCGACAAGTTCGGCAGCAAATTATTTGGCTCAAACACAAAATAATGCCGATCAAATAGGTGGCGTGAGTCGCAGTGGTGATAAATATTTAGATAATACTATTTTAGATTTAGTCCAAAAAACAACTATTAGCAACGGTGTATTATTAGGTAATGCTATATTAAATCGACTAAAAGGCGTCAATAGTTTACATAAACCTTCACTTGAAAAAGCAGGTTTTGCTGTTTTAAAAGCCCCTGATATTCCTTCTGTTTTGGTCGAAACCGCTTTTATTAGTAATATTAACGAAGAAAAAAAATTAAAAACCGCTTCTTTCCAGAATCAAGTATCAAAAGCGATTGTTAGTGGTATCAAAGATTACCTGAAAAAACGTAAAAATTAATATTTCTTTCTCAGGTAAAAATTAAAATTATCGTCAATTAACTTTAGTAATAATCGTTAAACATCTATCCGCATTTAATTGTGGAATAGTCAGTTTGATATTCTGTTTAAGTTCGAACCCATCAGGGATAGGATCTTGTTCACTACCTTTTAAAGCATAAAACGATCCCTGTTGATTTGGTAGATGCTGACACCAAGTGAGCATATCTTGTAATGAAGCAAACGCTCGGCTAATGACCCCATCAAACTGTTGTTCGGTATAGTCTTCTATGCGGCTTTGCACCGGATTAATATTATTCAGTTTTAATTCAAATTTTACCTGTTTTAAAAAACGGATACGTTTTCCTAAACTGTCAACTAAATCAAATTGTTTATCCGGATTGATGATCGCTAATGGAATACCAGGTAACCCAGGTCCTGTTCCGACATCAATAAAATGTTCGCCCACTAAATAGGGCGATACCACTAAACTATCCATAATGTGTTTTACTAACATTTCGTTGGGATCACGCACAGCAGTTAAATTATAGGCCTTATTCCACTTATTCAGCATTTCAACATACTCAATAAGCAGATCAATTTGCTGATCTGTGATCAAAAGATCTGTTTGATCAATAAGATTAGTGAGTTTCTTTTTTAACATAATTCTTCTTTTTTAAATAAACTAATAACATTGATATTGCCGCTGGTGTTATGCCTGAAATACGTGAAGCTTGCCCGATCGATACTGGTTTATGCTGTTTCAATTTAGCGACAACTTCGTTTGATAATCCAGAAATTTCAGCATAATCAATATGCTCAGGAATTAATGTTTCTTCGTTACGTTTTTGGCGCTCGATTTCTTCAATTTGAAGTTTAATATATCCATCATATTTAACTTGAATTTCAACTTGTTCTGCAGCACTAGGATCAGTTAATCCAGGCGCAAATAGTGATAATGATTTCAATGTGTTATAGCTCATTTCAGGGCGTTTAAGTAACTCTTCACCATTTGCTTCTTTGGTTAAATTAGCACTTAAAACGGCATTCACTTCATCAATAGTTTCAATATGTGGATGCACCCATATATCACGTAAACGGGCTCTTTCTTGTTCTATCGCTTCAAATTTTTCGTTAAATTTTTGCCAACGATAATCATCAACCATGCCTAGCTTACGACCAATTTCAGTTAAGCGAATATCAGCGTTATCTTCACGTAACATCAAACGATATTCAGCACGAGAAGTAAACATTCGATAAGGTTCATTGGTGCCTAACGTACAAAGATCATCAACCAGTACACCTAAATAAGCTTGATCACGCGTTGGATACCATTGATCTTGATCATAAACGAACCGTGCGGCATTTAAACCTGCTAACATGCCTTGAGCAGCTGCCTCTTCATACCCTGTTGTTCCATTAATTTGTCCTGCTAAAAATAGCCCTTTGATCACTTTACTTTCAAGTGTAGGTTTGAGATCACGAGGATCAAAATAATCATATTCGATCGCATACCCGGGTCTGATGATATTAGCCTTTTCAAGACCTTTCATACTACGTACAAAAGCGAGTTGCGTATCAAATGGTAAACTGGTTGAGATCCCATTTGGGTATATTTCGTTACTATCTAATCCTTCTGGCTCTAAATAGATCTGATGAGAATTGCGATCTGAAAAACGCATAATTTTGTCTTCAATTGAAGGACAATATCTTGGACCTACGCCTTCAATCACCCCTGTGTACATTGGGCTTCGATCTAAGCTGTTACGAATGATCTCATGTGTCGTTTCGTTTGTGCTTGTTATATAACATGGGATCTGTTTTGGGTGCTGATTAGCATTACCTAAAAACGAAAATACCGGAACAGGATCATCTCCATATTGTGTACCTAATTTAGAAAAATCAATTGTTCGGGCATCAATACGCGGTGGTGTACCTGTTTTTAATCTTCCCATTCTAAATGGGTATTGATGTAATGATTTAGATAGTCCAATTGAGGCAGGATCCCCTGTTCTTCCTCCACTGTAATTATCTAAACCAATATGGATTTTTCCATTTAGAAAAGTGCCAGCCGTTAAGACGACGGCTTTAGCTTTAAAAGAGACGCCCATTTGCGTTTTAACTCCGGTGATCTGATCGTTTTCAATGATCACATCTTCTACGGATTGTTGAAAGAGCATTAAGTTTTCTTGGTTTTCAAGTGTTGTTCTGATCACTTTTCGATAAAGCGATCGATCCGCTTGTGCACGTGTTGCTCTGACCGCTGGACCTTTACTGCTATTAAGGATCCTAAATTGGATCCCTGCAAGATCAATCGCATGAGCCATTAATCCGCCCATGGCATCGATTTCTTTTACCAAGTGACCTTTACCAATACCACCTATAGCAGGATTACAGGACATTTGTCCTAATGTATTGATATTATGGGTTAAAAGTAGTGTTTTGCGGCCCATTCTTGCTGATGCCATGGCAGCTTCTGTGCCAGCATGACCGCCGCCGACAATAATGACATCAAAAAGATCTGGATAAAACATATAAAGCCTCGTTGTTATTTTCTATGAAGATGATTGTTAGTTCAGACATGTTGTTTTGATCTAAATTAGCGTTAGCGATTTTACTCATCTTTTTGAATACGTCAAATGATCTAATTTGATCGCCATTTAAATTAAATAAGATCTTTTATGTGATCTTTTTATTTTTATTACTACTAGAGTGGATCCTTTCTGTTGATAACTGGATATAGTAATTATTTTATAGGATCTTATTGATCCTGTAACACTGTTAATTGATAGGATCTTTGTTGATCTAAACTTGTTGATAATTAGCTTAGTTATCCACAATTGGTTTTGTCATTTAGGTTATTAATAGCCTTATCACAGCTTATTACTTTCTTTTAGCACAGAGTTATCCACAAAAATATATTTTGATTGCTTATTTTTTGGTCTTTTTGTTGGCTGTTTTTTAATAGTTTACTGATAAAATATATCGAGGGTTTTTTGAATAACGATTTTTTATTTTTTTAAATTGTTCCTTTTTTATAAAATTCTTTTATTTTTACAAAAGCAAATTTATACTTAACTAGATTAATTTTTTAGTGTGAGGTTACTTTATTACTCTTTCACAATTACCGTTGCCTTTTTCATTACCAAATAGTGAAACTTTCGACAGTTTTTATATAGGTGATAATCAATTATTACTTGATTCATTGCAAACTTTATTGGTTAAGCAAGGTTTCAATGTATTTTATATGTGGTCGGCAAGTGCTGCTGGTCGTACTCATCTATTGCATGCCTCAAGTCAAAATAAACTGGCTAGTTATATTCCTTTAAAACAGTATTTCCACCTTGTTCCCGAAATTTTACAAGGGTTGGATAATTATGATTTAGTTTGTTTAGATGATATTGATGCTATTGCAGGCAATCGGGATTGGGAAGAAGCTATTTTTGATTTATTTAACCGTCTGACTGAAAAAAATATTAGTAAATTATTGATTACTGCCAGTGCACCCCCTAAACAGGTTTCTTTTATATTGCCTGATTTGGTATCACGACTTAGTTGGGGGCAAGTTTATCAATTAAAAGAATTAAGTGATGATGATAAGCTTAAGGCGTTACAACTACGAGCCCAATTAAGCGGTTTTGAATTATCGACTGAAGTTGGATTATTTTTATTAAAGCGTGTCCATCGTGATATGCGTACCCTGTTTTCTTTGTTAGAAAAGTTTGAAGTAGCAACATTAGCGGAACAACGTAAGTTAACGATTCCTTTTATTAAAAATATTTTGGATTTGTAATATGAGTAACAAGCCTGAAGCTATCGTTTTTTTTGATTTAGATGGGACTTTATTTAATAGTCAAATAGAGGTTTTAGCAAGTTCAGTTGAGGCAATAAGAAAGCTAAAGCAAAATAATATTATTCCAATGCTTGCAACAGGTCGTACACCTTGTGAAGTGACCGATTTAATGAAAAAATTGTCGATTGATTCTATTATCGGTATGAATGGGCAAATTGTTCTATATAAAGGCGAGAAAGTTTTTACGAATAATATCGATAAAGATTTAATCGCCAGAATGTATCAGTTTTCAAAACAGCAAATGAATATTCCTTTAGCTTTTTATAATGATGAAATAATGCGTATTTCTGAGTGTACTCAAGCCGCAAAAACGTTTTATCACTATCTTAAACAACCTATTCCCCCTGTTGATGATCTGCTTTATCTAAACGAACCGATTCAAATGATGTTATTGTTGTGCGAAGAAGGTGAATCTGTTTATCGTGATGCTTTTCCGGAATTAACGTTTATACGTAACACGCCATATTGCGTTGATGTTTTTAATCATGGTGGATCTAAAGGTAACGGTATTAATCAGTTATTGCAAAAAAAAGGATTCACTGATGTGCCAACTTACGCATTTGGTGATGGGATGAATGATTTTGAGATGTTTACAACCGTTAATCACCCGATAGCAATGGCTAATGCTGTGGACAAATTAAAAGAGCAAGCTGAATTTGTCACTGATTCCAATGATAATGATGGGATTGCAAAAGCCCTAAAAAAATTTGGTTTGATTTAAATATTGTTACTGATAAATCACCCCTAAAGATACAGCTTGGTTTGCACCAGTCACTTCTGGAATATTCGACGGAATATTATTAAGTCGACAATAGGCAAGCCAAGCGAATGCTATTGCTTCCATATCATCACTGTTTATTCCTTTTTCACTAGTAGTTAACACGTTCCAATTAGGCAATAACGCAGATAGTCTTTGCATGATAAGTGGATTTTTTGCGCCTCCACCACACACTAAAAGTTCACATGGCAATACTGTATTAATGGATAATTTTATTATTTCTTGAACGATAGATAATGCAGTTAATTCAACCAGTGTTGCTTGAATATCTTCAGATTTTAATGTGATACCTGTCAATTTTTGACGTAACCAAGATAGGTTAAACAGTTCTCGTCCTGTGCTTTTAGGGGCGGGTAATTGAAAATAATCTTCATTTAATAACTTATTGAGAAGTTTGGTATCATTCTTTCCTGTTTTTGCCCATTTAGCATCGTTATCATAATTTTTACCAAGACAAGCCTTTATCCAACCGTCAAGCAATACATTACCCGGTCCGGTATCGTAACCGATGACGGGCTGATGTGGAATAAGTACCGTGATATTGCTTATTCCACCAATATTTAATATCACACGATTAATTGATGGATTTTCAAGTTGTGATTTATGAAAAGCAGGCACTAAAGGTGCGCCTTGTCCACCATAAGCAATATCTTTTCGTCTAAAATCAGCGATGGTAGTAATGCCTGTTAGGGCGGCAATGATATTGGCATCGCCAATTTGCATCGTAAAAGGGTTTGCACCTAATGGTGAATGGTAAATAGTTTGTCCATGACATCCAATTGCTTTAATTTTATTACGTTCTATTTTATGGTGTGTTAAAAATTGATTCACATGATGGGCATAAACTAAGCCTAACTGATGATCCAGTTCACCTAAATCTTGTAATGAAGTCTGTTTGGTTTCACAAAGGGTCAGTAATTGTTGTTTTATATCATCTGGCAGCGAATAACATTTGCTGGCTATTGATTTAACTTTTCCTGCGGTAATATCAACTAACGCAATATCTACCCCATCCATGCTGGTACCTGACATAATACCAATATATAAATTGTGCATAATACTAACCTTGTCGTATGATTTGGCCGGTTTTTATATCCCTAATTTCAGAAGGTGAAGCCCTGTGTCCGGTTTCACCTTGTAAAATAGGAAACTGTTCACCAAATTGTAATGCAACTTCGTTTGCGGTAAAACAAGGCGGATAATTTGAAAGATTCGCACTTGTTGAAACTAAAGGTTTACCAAATAGGTTGCATAATGTACATACCAATGGATGATCAGTAACACGTACTGCAATCGAATCAAATTGTCCGGTTAAAAATTGTGGGGTATTTTTATTCTTAGGAAAAATCCAAGTAACCGCACCTGGCCAACTGGTAAGAGCTAACTGTTTTTGTTGATAGGTCAAGGCTAACTCATCGATGTAAGGAATAAGTTGATCATAATGGCTGGCAATGAGAATTAAACCTTTTTCAATGGGACGGCGTTTTAAATCAAGCAGTTTCATTACTGCGGTTTGACAATCAGGATCGCATCCTAATCCAAAAACGGATTCGGTTGGATAAGCAACAACTTCGCCTTTTTTTAGCAAGTCATCAATTTCTTTTATTGATAATAAATTTACCATTTACAGTTGGATATAGAATTATAGGATATGAAAATCATATTAAACCGAGGTGTATTGAATTGCAAATTGGCTCTGTCTATTGTGAAATATTGTTGATACAGGAAGTAAAAATCAAAGTTAACAAGGTTACTTGATTATTGCCAATTCATTTGAGGAAAATATTGAACGGTTAATTCAACCATCTGTTGCATATTAATGATATGCAATCTTTTATCAATAAACGGATCAAGTCCACGCGCTGTTATATCATTATCTAAAATATAACAATGTTGAGTTTTTTCTAAAATAGCATTAAGAACAGGAGTATTTTGTAACGCAACAAATACGCCATTTTGCCAAAATAAGACCGCATCTTGGGCACAGATAAGTTGTGGATCGATTATTGATTGGTTATCCGTTGAAATAGTATGTAGCATGTTTTTTCACTTATTATGTCAAGACATGATATTAAAGTTAAAATTTACTCAAAAATTGAGTTAATTTTGGTTAGTACATCTTTAAAGGTTATTAGTATATAATAACAACTATTTATTAAGCAAAATATCCGTTATGAAACCTATTATTTTAGCCGACGAACAACAAACCATCTTCTTTGGAAAGCAGTTAGCAAAGCATTGTTTAAGTTATTTATTGAATAATAATAGTACAATAGTCATTTATTTAATTGGTGAGCTTGGTGCTGGAAAAACAACATTTAGTCGTGGTTTTTTACAACAATTAGGGCATGTTGGTAATGTAAAAAGTCCAACTTATACCTTAGTAGAATCATATCAATTTGATGATTTTTCAGTTTATCATTTCGACTTATATAGGCTTTATGATCCAGAAGAACTTGAGTTTATGGGGATTCGTGAATATTTTGCTTCGCGATCTATTTCTTTAATAGAGTGGCCACAGCAAGCACAAGGTATTTTGCCAATTGCAGATATCGAAGTTCATTTAAACTATTTAAAACTTGAACGCACAGCGACTTTATTGGCAAAAACGGAAAAAGGTCAAGCTATTATTAATCAACTACACTTAGCGAATACATGATGAAAAAATTATTTACTTTTGTGATGTTATTGTTGCTTTGCAGTTCTGCTTATGCTGCTAAAGTGGTGATTGCTGTTGATGCAGGACATGGTGGCAAAGATTCAGGTGCGATAGGTAAAAATAAATTATATGAAAAGACCGTAACCCTTTCTATTGCTAAAAAACTGACAACTTTACTCAATAACGATCCAAAATTTAAAGGTGTATTAACTCGAACCAGTGATAATTTTATTTCGGTATCCAAACGTTCAGAGATTGCGCGTAATAGTAAAGCTAATTTGCTTATATCAATCCATGCTGATGCAGCGCCGAATCGTAGTGCTACTGGTGCTTCAGTGTGGGTATTATCAACTAAGCGAGCTGATACTGAACTTGGGCGTTGGATTGAGCAAGAGGAAAAACAGTCACAATTATTAGGTGGCGCAGGCGATGCACTGAGCGATGGTCATGATGCTCATTTAAGTCAAGCGGTACTCGATTTGCAATTTTCTTATTCACAACGTGTAGGCTATGAGTTAGCGACCCAAGTGTTAAAAGCGATGAACGGTACAATCAAATTGCATAAAAATAAACCTGAGCATGCAAGTTTAGGTGTATTGCGATCCCCAGATATTCCATCAATTTTAATTGAAGTTGGTTTTATATCAAATGTGGGGGAAGAAAAATTAATTGGTAGTAGTGCGCATCAAGATAAAATTGCCAAAGCAATTTATCTAGGTATAAAAAATTATGTAAAGCAAAATCCTAAGTTTGGAGAAAGACATTAATGGCTATTCATATTCTATCACCTCAGTTAGCAAATCAAATTGCAGCTGGCGAAGTGGTAGAGCGTCCGGCATCGGTTATTAAGGAATTAATTGAAAATAGTTTAGATGCTGGTAGTACGCAAATTGATATTGATTTGGAACAGGGTGGATGTAAATTAATCCGCGTTCGAGATAATGGTTGTGGAATTAATAAGAGTGAATTAGCCTTAGCGTTAGCTCGTCATGCAACAAGTAAAATTAATACTTTAGACGACTTGGAGGCGATTGTAAGTCTGGGATTTAGAGGAGAAGCGCTTGCTAGTATTAGTTCAGTTTCTCGATTAACGTTAACTTCTCGTACTGTTGAACAATCTGAAGCCTGGCAAGTTTATGCTGAAGGTCGTGATATGTCCCCCACCATTAAACCTGCAGCACATCCAGTGGGTTCAACAGTTGAAGTGTTGGATCTATTTTATAATACACCTGCTAGACGTCGCTTTTTGAAAACCGAAAAAACGGAATTTATGCATATTGAAGAGTTTATCAGACGTATTGCGTTGGCGCGTCCTGATGTGACATTTAACTTGCAACATAATGGTAAATTAGTTAAACAATATCGTGCATCTGAGTTAGATAAGCGCGTTGAATCAGTGTGTGGTCGTGCTTTCATTCAAAAAGCAGTAAAGTTAGATTGGCAACATGATGATTTGTTGATTCAAGGATGGGTTGCTAGTAATGAAGTTAGCGATCTACAATATTTTTATGTTAATGGGCGCGTAATTAAAGATAAATTACTCAATCATGCTTTACGACAAGCTTATGTAAACCGAACGAACGAACAACAAAGTTATGTTGTTTTTTTACAGCTTGATCCAAAGCAAGTTGATGTCAATGTTCATCCAGCTAAACATGAAGTTCGTTTTCATGAGGCTAGACTTGTTCATGATTTTGTTTATCAAGCTATTGTTATGGCACTGGAGTCGTCAGTTGAATCCACATTACCTTTAGAAGATAACCAAACTAAAATCGCTTTTACACCGAATAGACAAGCGGCGGGTGATAATATTTTCAATCGACAAACCAACCCGTTACCTTATTCTACGAATAAGCCATTTCCTCAAAAGATAACCAATAATGTAAAAGAAAATAATGCGCTGTACGGACAACTTGTTAATGTTGATGCTCAGCAAAACCGTCAGAATCAAGAGCAAAAACAACAGATTGATTTACCACAGGATCATCACATTACTGAACCACAAAAAGCGGTGATTGAAACTTTATTCCCGAAACGAACAACTCCTTTACAGTCATCATTACAACACCAATTTGATAGTTCATCATTAGTCCAATTTGGTCGAGTTTTAACTGTTATTCAACCTGATATTGCATTACTGGAAAAATATGAAGACAGTGAGCAAAAACTAATGTTAATGAAGCTACCTGTTGCAAAGCAAAAAGTGAATGCGATTAAATTATTATCGCAAGAATCTGAAAAATTACTGATTCCATTAACAATTTTAATTAATCGCAAAGAAGAGCAAGTTCTTACGCACTATAAAGCACAATTAACCTTTTTAGGCTTCGATTTTTATTTTGAAAAAGCAAAATTACATTTGCAAAACGTTCCTAAAATGTTACGTACGACAAATTGGCAACAGTTATTACCTGCTTTAATTTCTTTTTTATCTGCTGAAAATACAACTATCGATCCTACTCAAATTGCCAGTTGGTTAGCTATTGAATGCGAAGATAACAGTATGGTCAGTTGGAGTGTCGCTAACGTAATTCAATTGCTTGCTCAATTAGAACAGATAGATATTAAACTATTAAATCAAGAAACGTTTTTATACCCTATTGATATTCAAACTATTACGCAATCAATTTTATTATGAGTAAACCAAAAATTATTTCGTTAATGGGGCCAACTGCATCAGGTAAAACTGCCTTTGCTATGGCACTTTATGATCGTTATCCTATTGATATAATTAGTGTGGATTCTGCGCTTATTTATCGTGGGATGAATATTGGCACAGCAAAACCAACACAATCGGAATTACAAATATACCCTCATAAATTAATTGATATCTGTGATCCGTCTGAAAGTTATTCTGCTGCAAATTTTCGGTCTGATGCGATTTCAGCAATTGAAAACACCTTGAATAATGGTCGAATTCCACTATTAGTGGGGGGAACAATGCTCTATTTCAAAGCTTTAATTGAGGGACTTTCACCTCTGCCAGCAGCGAATAGTGAAATACGTCAGCAAATTGAAGAAAAAGCCAATAAATATGGTTGGCAGTCAATTCACGAAGAGTTAAAAAAAGTCGATCCCGTTTCGGCAAGTAGAATTCATCCTAATGATCCACAGCGTCTTAATCGTGCTTTGGAAGTTTATTTAATTTCCGGAAAAAGTTTAACTGAATTGACACAACATAGTGGAGAACTATTACCTTACGATATTATGCAATTTGCCATTATGCCACCAGATAGAGCGGAGTTGCATCAACGTATTGAACAACGTTTTTTACAAATGTTAGAACTTGGCTTTGAAGATGAAGTTAAACGATTAATGGAACGTGGAGATTTACATCCAAATTTACCTTCTATACGTTGTGTCGGTTATCGTCAAATGTGGGAATATTTAAGTGGTGAAATAAGTTATGATGAAATGGTCTTTAAAGGGATTTGTGCCACACGGCAATTAGCGAAAAGACAGATTACCTGGCTAAGGGGCTGGAAGCAACCAATCACATGGTTAAATGGGAATAATATGGATTCTGTTTTCCAAAATATATAATGATGTCAATTGTTTTAATTTTCTTTTTTAACCTTTTAAGTTAAAATAGAAAATTGCATTTTCTTAAAATTTTTTGGATAATTGTCAAGATTCGGTATAATTTTTGTATTTTTTAGTTTAAATACATTAAAATTTTAGTTATTTGTGCATTAATCGCTTTTCGTTAGTTTTATAGCGATGCTTTTTATGTTATTTTGATAATACAGAAGTATCTTATGTCGCATTAAATATTATTTTTTGCGTTTACAATTATTTTATCTTCATTATTATTTCATCTATAAAGGATAAACTCATGTCAAAAGGGCAGTCATTACAAGATCCTTATTTAAATTTGCTTCGTCGCGAGCATATTCCTGTCTCAATTTATTTAGTCAATGGGATCAAATTACAAGGTCAAATTGAATCATTCGATCAATTTGTTATTTTATTAAAGAATACGGTAAGCCAAATGGTTTACAAACATGCTATTTCAACAGTCGTACCATCAAGACCTATTTCAGGATTGGTATCTCAGCCTGAAGAGGAAACTGAAAGCTGATAATTTCAGTGGAGAGTTCGATTGTTTGAACGATATAAAGGTGGTGAATCCGCCTTATTAGTGCATGTGTTCTTTCCCCAAGAAAGCGATATTGAGGATCTTAAAGAGTTTGAAATATTAGTTTCTTCAGCTCAGATAGATATTCTCGATATCGTGACAACTTCAAGAAAGGCGCCTCAAGCCAAATATTTTATTGGCGAAGGTAAAGCAATTGAAATCGCTGAAAAAGTGAAAGAATTAGATGCCTCTGTTATTTTAGTCAATCATACCCTAACGCCTACCCAAGAACGAAACCTCGAAAAATTGTGTGAATGTCGTGTTATCGATAGAACTGGATTGATTCTTGATATTTTTGCACAACGTGCAAGAACCCATGAAGGAAAATTACAAGTTGAATTAGCTCAATTACAGTATTTATCAACACGTTTAGTTCGTGGTTGGACTCATCTTGAGCGACAAAAAGGGGGAATTGGGTTAAGAGGCCCAGGCGAAACTCAATTAGAAACCGATAGGCGATTAATTCGTCATCGTATTCAATTAATATTATCTAAACTTGCCAAAGTTGAAAAACAGCGCAATCAAAACAGACAATCTCGAAATAAAGCAGATATTCCGACTGTATCTTTAGTGGGTTATACTAATGCCGGTAAATCAACACTGTTTAACGCATTAACACAAGCGGATGTCTATGCCGCAGATCAGTTATTTGCAACACTTGATCCCACTTTACGCCGAATAGTTGTTGATGATGTAGGCGAAGTCGTGCTGGCTGACACGGTTGGTTTTATACGCCATTTACCGCATGATCTTATTGCTGCATTTAAAGCAACCTTGCTTGAAACTCAAGAAGCAGCCTTATTATTACACATTGTTGATGCCGCTGATCCCAACTTTTTAGATAACATGCAAGCGGTTGAAGAGGTTTTGTTGGAAATAGACGCTGATGAAATTCCAACACTATTAGTCATGAATAAAATTGATTTAATCGAAGATAAACAGCCAAGTATTGATCGTGATTCAAATGGTGTACCAATTCGTGTTTGGATTTCTGCTGAAAATGGTTTAGGATTAGATCTCTTATTTACGGCATTAACAGAAAGACTTGCTAGGCAAATTCAAGTTTGCCAATTAAACTTACCAATTCATTTAGCAAAACTAAGAAGCCGTTTATATCAGCTAAATGCAGTTGAACACGAAGTAATTAATAGCGATGGTAGCTTCCATTTAGATGTAAGAATGCCTGCAATTGAATGGAACCGTTTGTGTAAACAAGAGCCAGATCTGTTATACTTTATCAATACGCAAAATAACAACTAATTGTTTAATGGAGCAAATAAAATATGGCGTGGAATCAGCCCGGCAATAACGGACAAGATAACGATCCATGGGGTAATAATAACAAAAAACCATCTAACTTACCTGGCGGTTTTTTTGATAAAATTAATGACCTCTTAAAAAAAGGTAATTCAGGCAACAATGGCGGATCTTCGGCTAATAAATTCCCGCTAAGTGTCATTATTGTTGTCATACTTATCATTTTACTCCTTATCTGGGGGGCAAGTGGTTTTTACACCATAAATCAAAGCCAACGTGGTGTAATTACTCGTTTTGGTCAAGTTCAACCTGAAATTATTCAACCCGGATTAAATTGGAGAATACCATTAGTAGACAAAGTTTATCCTGTTGATACTCAAGGTACTAAAAATTTCAATGTAAAAGGATTTATCGTCACGACAGGTGAAAACCTAGTGTTTGTTGAGATGAACGTACAATATCGTATTAATAATCCTTTAAAATATTTATTTAATGTCACAAATGTAGAAGATAGTCTGCGACAAGCGGCTGATAGTGCACTTAGAACCGCTGTCGGTAGTTCAAATATTGACGCAATTATTTCTGATGGACGCTCTGTACTTGAAAGTAGTACTAAAGATGAATTGGTCAATGTGATTACGCATTATGATATGGGTATAAATATTGTTGATTTGAACTTTCAGGTAGCGCGTCCACCAGATGAAGTTCAAGATGCTTATGATGATGCTATCCGTGCTCAAGGTGATAGTGAGCGTGAAATTAAAAAGGCTGAAGCAGATAAAGTCCAAATCGTACAACAAGCAGAAGGTCGCTCAGCGAGAATTTTGGCCGATGCTAATGCTTATAAAGTACGTGTTGAACTTGAAGCTGCGGGTGATGTTGCACGCTTTGAAAAAATCCTACCTCAATATAAAGCAGCACCTGAAATCACTAAAGAACGTTTGTATATTGAAACCATGGAAAGAGTATTAACCAAAACCAATAAAGTTATTGTTAATGATAAAAGTGGTAACATTATGGTATTACCATTAGAAAAGTTATTTCAAAATAAAGAAATGACAAATTCTAATTCACCAACATCATCAAGTATCACGAGTGATTATAATTTTAATGTGTCTTCTGAAGCTGTAAAAAATCAGTCTCAAACGGCATCTGAATCACCAAAAACAAATAACAGTAGTAATAACTCAAACAGCGTAAGAAATACTACGCGGACTATGGGACGTTAAGGAGAAAAATATGAGAAAATTATTAATTCCTATAGTTTTAATATTAATTGGTGTATATATTTCAAGCGTTTATGTTATTGAAGAAGGTACACGAGGTGTTGTTTTAAGATTCAATAAAATCATTGGATTATCTGAACCTGGTTTACATTTTAAAATCCCGGGCATGGATACAGTTAAAGTAATTGATGCTAAAATTCAAACGACTAATAGCTCTAATAACAATAAAGAACAACGATTTTTTAATGTGCAAAAGAAAGAATTAATCGTCGACTATTTTGTGCAATGGAAAATTATTGATTTCAATCGTTATTATGAAACAGTCGCTGGTGGTAATAATGTCGAAGATTTATTATTAGCAAGACTAAACGGTCGTTTACGTGCTGAGATTGGTAAATTAAGTAATAAAGATATTATCAATGATTCTAATGCGGATACACAATCTCGTAATTCTTTGATGAATCGTGTTAAAGATGCGCTAAATGGTGGTGTTCAAGAAGTAACTGAAAATGTATCATCGGATGAACATAAAGAAATAGAAAGTAATAAAACAAGCTTACGTGCATTTGGTGTTGAAGTTATCGATGTGCGAATTAAGCAAATTAACTTTCCTGCTGAAGTTTCAGGCTCTATCTATGCCAGAATGCGAGCTGAACGTGAAGTTATTGCACGAGATAAACGTTTTGAAGGTGTAAGAAAAGCCGAAGAGACTCGAGCAGAAGCGACATTACAAGAAACAAAAATACTTTCGGAAGCTGAACGTCAATCACGTGCGATTCGTGGTGAAGGTGATGCCATTGCAGCTAAACTTTATGCGGATGCTTTTGGTAAAGACAGAGAATTTTTTAGTTTTATTCGAAGTTTAAAAGCTTATGAACAAAGTTTTTCTGGTAATGATGTAATGGTCATTAGTCCAGATAGTGAATTTTTTCAATACATGAAATTAAAATCTAATAACTAACAGAATGAGTAAAAGTCTATGAGTAATAATGTTGTTGTGTTAGGAACACAATGGGGTGATGAAGGCAAAGGTAAAGTTGTTGATTTACTCACAGAAAAAGCAAAATATGTTGTCCGTTATCAAGGTGGACATAATGCAGGACATACATTAGTCATTAATGGTGAGAAAACAGTATTACATCTTATTCCTTCAGGAATATTACGTAATGATGTTATTAGTATCATTGCCAATGGAGTTGTACTTTGTCCTGATGCTTTAATGAAAGAGATGAAAGAGTTAGAAAATAAAGGTATTCCGGTCAAAGAAAGATTACTCATTTCAGAATCATGTCCTTTGATTTTGCCTTATCATATTGCACTGGATCAAGCTCGTGAAAAAGCCCGTGGTAGTAAAGCGATTGGGACAACAGGTCGTGGGATTGGTCCGGCATATGAAGATAAAGTAGCTCGTCGTGGTCTTCGTGTCGGTGATTTACGTGATCGCCAAGCATTTGCAGAAAAATTGAAAGAAGTGATGGAATATCACAACTTCCAATTAGTCAACTATTACAAAGCAGAAGCGGTTGACTACCAAAAAGTGCTAAATGATACATTAGCGATTGCTGATATTTTAATTGCCATGATAGCTGATATTCCTGCACTACTAGAAGAAGCTCGCAAAAAAGGCGAAAGAATTATGTTTGAAGGTGCACAAGGTACATTACTTGATATTGATCATGGTACTTACCCTTTTGTGACTTCATCAAATACTACTGCTGGTGGGGTAGCAACGGGTTCTGGTTTCGGACCTCGTTATGTCGGTTATGTTTTGGGAATTGTAAAAGCTTATTCTACTCGTGTTGGCGCGGGCCCTTTTCCAACCGAACTTTTCGATGAAGTTGGCGAATATCTTTGTAAACAAGGGAATGAATTTGGTGCTACAACAGGACGCCGTCGCCGTACAGGATGGCTTGATGCGGTCGCTGTTAGAAAAGCAGTGCAACTTAATTCAGTTTCAGGTTTCTGTTTAACTAAACTTGATGTATTAGACGGATTAAAAGAAGTTAAAATCTGTGTGGGTTATCAATTACCTAATGGCGATGTGATTAAAAACGCCCCAGCTTCGGCTGAAGAGTGGAGCTTAGTTAAACCTGTTTATGAGTCGATGTCTGGTTGGAGCGAGTCAACTTTTGGTATTAAAAGCTATGATGCTTTGCCACAAGCAGCAAAAGCTTATATTAAAAGGATTGAAGAATTAACCGAGACGCCAATTGATATTATTTCAACTGGCCCTGATCGAAGTGAAACCATGATTCTACGTGATCCATACCAAGCCTAATAATAAATTAATCAAAATCGGGAAATTATCCCGATTTTTTGTTTCTGCAAATAAATAATTGTGGTTGAGGAAAGTATGTCTAAAATAGGAACGCCATTATCGGTAACGGCGACAAAAGTCTTAATTTGTGGTGCAGGCGAACTGGCTAAAGAGGTTGTTATTGAATTACAGCGGTTTGGTTGTGAGGTGATTGCCGTTGATCGTTATGCTAACGCACCTGCAATGCAAGTTGCGCATCGTTACTATATTATCGACATGTTAAATGGTCATGAGCTAAAAAGCGTAATTGAAAAAGAAAAACCAGATTATATCGTGCCAGAAATTGAAGCCATTGCAACAGATACATTAGTAGAATTAGAACAACAAGGTTTTACTGTTATCCCTACCGCAAAAGCAACGCAATTAACGATGGATCGAGAAGGGATTCGTTGTTTAGCCGCTGAAAAATTAAAATTACCGACTTCTCCTTATCGATTTGCGACAAATTTTATAGAGTTTGAAAAAGCCGTTAATGAAATTGGTTTTCCTTGTTTGGTTAAACCTGTGATGAGCTCTTCAGGTAAAGGACAATCTTTAATACATAACAATAATGATCTTGAATCAGCTTGGCGATATGCTCAAGAAGGCGGACGAGCGGGCGGTGGAAAAGTTATCATTGAAGGTTTTATCGATTTTGATTATGAAATTACCTTATTAACAGTAAGACATATTGATGGCGTATCTTATTGTGAACCGATTGGGCATCGACAAGAAAATGGTGATTATCGTGAATCCTGGCAACCACAACATATGTCTGACCAAGCGCTAAATTTGTCAAAAGAGATTGCATCAAAAATAACGGAAGCGCTAGGAGGTAGAGGATTATTTGGGGTTGAGTTATTTGTAAAAGGTGATCAAGTATGGTTCAGTGAAGTTTCACCTCGTCCTCATGATACCGGAATGGTGACTTTAATATCACAAAATCTTTCCGAATTTTCGTTACATGCAAGAGCTATCTTAGGGTTGCCTATTCCAACGATTGAACAATATGGGGCAAGTGCGTCCGCTGTAATAATGGTAGACGGTGACTCAAATCAAGTTTCTTTTATTCATTTAGCCCAAGCACTACGCGTTGAACAGACCGATTTACGTCTGTTTGGTAAACCTGAGGTTAAAGGGGTAAGAAGAATGGGGGTTGCATTAGCAAGAGCAAATAATATAAACGATGCGATAGATAAAGCTAAACAGGTTACAAATCAGATAAAATTTATACTATAACGCCTTGTTTTGAATAAAAAGCAATCACTCAACCCAAAAATAATAAAAAAACCAAAATAAGGGTTGACGACATCAAGTGAAGTGAGTAACATACGCAACCCTTGAGACAGCAAACTAAATCAACAAAACTTGATGAGGTAAAAAAAGCTGTCAGCTCTTTAAAAAGAAGAAACAGACAATCTGTGTGGGCACTTGCGAGACGAAAGAA
>NZ_JAFNNQ010000084.1:0-29673 GCF_026536675.1 Gilliamella sp. B2717
TTAGTCAGCTTTCCAACGTTATTTAGGTGATAATGATTTTGGTTGCTTAAGTTGGAATAATGGGGGGGATCAATAGTCAAAAAAGAATTAGTGTTTAAATAAAATGATGAGGGTCGTTCGAAACATAAATTAAAGCGTATGTTTAAACGAGCACCGCCAAGACACAATAAAATAAAAAACGGTGATAAAATACGATAACCTAATTGCTCCATAATATTTAGCCTATTCCTGTTTGATTAATTTTATTTAAGTTTTGTTACTAATTTTTATTATCGGAAATGATAACCTAATTTAGTTTACAAACTACGTCATTTATTTACACTTTGCAACATTTTTTTATGTTTTAATTTGAAATATATCAAATTAAATTAGCGATATAACTAATCTGTATCAATTATTGCTTTTAATCATTTACTGCTTGGATATCTTTGTTAAAATAATAGTAATAAATGATGATTTCCTTTTTTATAAAACGATAATTATGCTATTACTTGAAATAAACGTTTTTAAGCGGTGCTATTCCTATAAAGGATCGACTTCCAAAACAAGTTGTTTATTTTCAGTATGCTAGATTAACAATATGAAAAAGTTTTTTTAACTATCTGTAAATGGTTTTTTTTAGTAAGATATTTTTTATTAGATGCGCTAAATTATTTTAGTCATATATTGCGTATGTTTTTTACAGAGCAAAAGATCATAATGGAGAGCATGAGGTTAGCCTATGCGTGATAATGAACCACAAATACTTTCGTCAATTTTGACGCAAGATTCGTCTTTATTGCATATTCAAGAAAGAATATATGCGTTAAAGAAATTATCTGATGTTGTATTTGATCTACTACCTCCTCCGTTAAATGTTCAATGTCGGGTATCTAATTTTAGGCAAGGCATTCTCATTCTTGAAGTCAGTTCAGCAAGTTGGCTTACTCGACTAAAATATGAACAAAGCAATTTATTAACCGGTATTCGCAAAAACTTATTGCCATCTTTAGCTTCTATTCAATAT
Source organism: Gilliamella sp. B2717 (assembly GCF_026536675.1). Classification (NCBI taxonomy): domain Bacteria; kingdom Pseudomonadati; phylum Pseudomonadota; class Gammaproteobacteria; order Orbales; family Orbaceae; genus Gilliamella; species Gilliamella sp. B2717. Next base: position 1,007 of record NZ_JAFNNQ010000084.1, read on the forward strand.
CGTATTAATCCTGATATTGCTGCACCTTCATCCCAAAGGGTTAATCATTCGTCAAATGATGCTACAATGAACAGTACAATGACACAAATTAGTGCAACTTATTTATATGCATTAGCAGAAAATGCACCAAATAAACTAAAAAAACAATTGATTAAACTTGCTAACCATGCAAAATGATAACGAGTAAGTTTAGATTAATTTTATATAATCAGACTATATAATGTACAAGGAGTAATTTATGGAAAAAGACATCATCATTTATATTTTAATTGGATTAGTGATAGGCTTGATTGTAGGCGCTATTTTAATGAATGTGGTTAGTCCTAAAGCTCGTCAATATGCAAATACCAAACGAGAGCTTGATAAAGCACAAGAAGAATTGAAAACTCAAAAACAAATGATTGCACAACATTTTTCCCACAGTGCTGAAATCTTAGATAATATGGCTAAAGAGTTTAGACGTCTTTATCAACATATGGCAGAAAATTCGCAACAGATTATTGGTAGCGAAAATATGCCTAATCTTAGTCTTGATGAAAATAATTCTGACAGTAGCCCAAAATTAGTTTTAGAAAAGCAACCTAAAGATTATTCTGATAATCCTTCAAATTTATTTAAAACGGATGATCAACGGTCTTAATACGAATTCACTAGTAAACGCTAGTATAAGTTTCTATTATTTTTAAATTATTCGAAAAGCGAGAGTTGTAAAATGAACAATTCAGTAAAAAAACAAAAAAAACTATTAAGTGTTATTGCTTTAAGTATAAGTATAAGTTTATCGATGTTTTCAAATGCTTATGCTGCTTTTCCATCGATACCTACCGATAATAATACTGAAAAACCGAGTTTGGCTCCAATGCTAGAAACAGTATTACCATCTGTTGTTAGCATTAAAGTTGAAGGTGTTGCTCAGATGCAAAATAACATGCCAGAGGAATTTAGACGTTTCTTTGGTTATCCTGACAGTCAATCGAGAGCGTTTACTGGTCAAGGTTCTGGTGTCATTATTGATGCTGAAAAAGGCTACGTAGTAACCAATAATCATGTTATTGAAAATGCAGATAAAATCATTATTTCTTTAAATGATGGTCATGAGTATCAAGCCAAATTAATTGGTAAAGATCAACAAAGTGATATTGCATTACTGCAAATTCAAGATGGTAAAAAATTAACCGCACTGAAACTCGCTGATTCGGATAAATTACGTGTTGGTGATTATGTTGTGGCAATTGGTAATCCTTTTGGAATTGGTCAAACGGTTACTTCGGGTATTATTTCCGCGCTTGCTCGTAGTGGACTTAGTATGAATGGTTTTGAGAATTTTATTCAAACAGATGCGTCAATTAATCGAGGCAATTCAGGTGGAGCCTTGGTCAATTTAAATGGTGAATTAGTTGGAATTAATACCGCCATTATTGCACCTAGTGGTGGAAATGTAGGTATCGGTTTTGCGATTCCAAGTAATATGGTGAAAAATTTAACTTCGCAATTAATTGAATTTGGCGAAGTCAAACGGGGTGTATTAGGTATAAAAGGGAATGAATTAACTTCTGATATTGCAAAGGCGTTTGATCTCGAAATTCAAAAAGGCGCATTTGTTAGTGAAGTTATCGATGACTCGGCCGCAAAGGAAGCCGGTATTAAATCTGGCGATGTGATTGTGTCAATGGATGGAAAACCCGTTGATAGTTTTGCCGAATTACGAGCTAAAATTGCTACCGCTGGTGTTGGACGAACTGTTGAATTAGGTTTAATTCGTGACGGCAAAAATCTAACCGTTAGTGTAAAATTAAAAAATAGCGACGAATCGACGACCGAAGCAAAATCTTTACACGCTTCCCTTGACGGCGCTATATTAACTAATGGTGAAATTAAAGGACAAAAAGGTGTAATTATTGAGAGCATTGCTAAAAATTCACCTGCATCAAGTTTAAGCCTACAAGAAGGCGACCTTATCACGGGTGTAAATAAAACACGTGTCAACAATATTGCGGATCTTCGTAAAATTATTGACAGCAAACCATCTGCAATTGCGCTAAATATTGTTCGGGGTGATAGCCGTTTATATTTAATTTTACGCTAATTCCTGAATAAATTTTTTTTCGTCGATGCTTTTGTATCGACGAAAATCATTAATTTCAACATCTAGTCAGATGTGCTAAAATCTTCTTATCACCCTTTACAATCAAATCATTATGCTTAAGAAAATTTTATGGCCTATATTGATTGGTACTGTTTTAGCGATAGTGCTATTGATTATATTTCCGACCTTGCGCAATGGAACACAATCAAACTTTTCAAGATCAATCTTTGATAACGAACCCATAAGTTATTCTGATGCTGTCAAAATTGCTGCACCAGCGGTTGTGAATATCTACAGCCGTTCAGTGAATGCAATGTCTCAACAATCGACAGATAACCCAATTACACCACTAGGTTCTGGGGTAATTATGAGTAAGCAGGGTTACATTATTACTAATTATCATGTTGTTGATGGTGCAGAACAAATTATCGTTGCTTTACAAGACGGACGAATTTTTGAAGCGCTAACTGTTGGTTCTGATAAACTGGTTGATATTGCAGTTCTTAAAATTGAAGCTACCAATATACCAACAATTCACATCAATCCTAACCGAGAACCAAAGATTGGAGACGTTGTTTTAGCTATAGGTAATCCATATAATATTGGGCAAACCATTACGCAAGGTATTATCAGTGCAACAGGGCGTGATGGTTTAAGTCCTTATCGTCGACAAAACTTTATTCAAACTGATGCATCAATTAACCATGGTAATTCTGGAGGTGCACTCGTCAATACTAAAGGTGAATTAGTCGGAATTAACACCCTAACCTTTGCTAAAAATTTAGGAAATGAAGTGCCCGAAGGTATCGGTTTTGCCATTCCAACGGCCTTAGCGGTAAAGATAATGAATAAATTGATTCAAGATGGCAAAATAATTCGCGGTTATATTGGTATTGATGGATTAGAATTTACGCCTACTCGAAATCCAAGCGATATGCCGGTTGTTTTAGGTATTTTGGTTACTAATGCCGAAGGTCCCTCTTTGCAAGCTGGGGTACAAACAGATGATATTTTAATTATGGTTGATAACAAGCCTGTCAAATCTATTATTCAAACAATGGATCAAATAGCCGAGTTGAAACCAGGCACAACCGTCCCCATAGTAGTATTGCGAAACGGTGAAAAGGTTGAGTTACAAGTAACTATTGGTCAGTTACCTGTTTAAACAAGGGTTTTATTGCTTGATTACCAGCAGTTTAAAGCGTATAATTCGCAACCTTAATCATGTTTTTTAACACTCGTATGGTGTATAGACTTTGCTTTCACAGCCGTTTATATAGCGATACGAACCAACTCTAGAGGCTTATTATGAAAGAAGGTATTCATCCAGAATATAAAGCAATTACAGCAACGTGTTCTTGCGGTAATGTTATCAAAACTCATTCAACTATTGGTCATGATATTCATCTTGACGTATGTGGTGAGTGTCACCCATTCTATACTGGTAAACAACGTGATGTTGCAACTGGTGGACGTGTAGATAAATTCAAACAACGTTTTTCAATGGTTGGCGGTAAAAAATAGTTTTTGTTGTAACGATTTTTCGTTATTATCATAAAAAAAGGCGCTTTATGCGCCTTTTTTATATCCCTTCTCTAATGATACTGAACGATGATAACCATTTAATTTTTATTCATCAATCAGATCAGGATCAATACCTAAATCCCTCATCATTTTTTGAGCTTGCTGTGGAATACCATCTTCTCGATCCTTTTGTAAGTCTTCATCACATGGTAAAGGCTGCCCTGTATAAGCATGCAAAAAAGCTTCACAAAGAAGTTCACTATTGGTTGCATGACGCAAATTATTCACTTGTCGACGAGTACGTTCATCAGTCAATATCTTTAAGACTTTTAACGGAATTGAAACAGTAATTTTTTTTACTTGCTCACTTTTTTTACCGTGCTCTGCATAAGGGCTGATATAGTCGCCATTCCATTTCATCATTTTTCCACCAAATTACATCACAAATAATGTGGATAATTTTAACGTTTTTTTTGTTTTACTGCAATCTACACACCAAGATACTTAGACGTCTAGACATGTTGACGTCTTTATTAATTGTGTTATTCTTATACAACTGATATCTAAGAATAAATCAAGAGGTCTAGGAAGGTTATTATGGCTAATCAATCTAACAATCAAAGCCAATGTGCTAATTTAAATCAAGGGACGATTGCTGTCCGGGGTGGTCTAAATACCGATGATCAATACGGTAGTGTCGTTCCAGTGATTACACCTTCAACATGTTACCGCTATGAAGAGTTTGCAAAACCCAGAGAATTTGATTATGGTCGAAAATCAAATCCTAGCCGACGATTAGTTGAACAAACCGTCGCAAAATTGGAAGGTGGAGCCGATGCTATATTAACGAATTGTGGAATGTCAGCCATTCATTTAGTTAGCGTTGCATTATTATCCCCTAATGATTTAGTGGTTGCGCCTCATGATTGCTATGGTGGTAGTTATCGGTTATTTAACAGCTTAAGCGAACGAGGTCATTTTAAAGCAAAATTTGTTGATCAGTCCGATCCTGTTGCATTGAAAGAAGCGTTAAATCTGCGTCCTAAATTAGTCTTAATTGAATCACCAAGTAATCCTCTTTTGCGTGTTGTCGATATTCAAGCGATCACTCAACAAGCGCATGAAGTGGGTGCAATTGTATTAGTGGACAATACTTTTATGACACCTATTCTACAAAAGCCATTAGAACTTGGAGCCGATATTGTTACCCATTCTTGTACCAAATTTTTAAATGGCCATTCCGATTTATTGGCTGGTATTCTGGTCTTCAAAGATCAAAAATTAGCAACAGATGTCTTATGGTGGGCAAACAACATTGGAACGTTAACATCATCGTTTGATAGCTACTTATTATTGCGTGGATTACGTACTTTAGCTGCTCGTGTTAAACTACAACAAGACAATGCTAAACAGGTAGTTGAGTTTTTAGTGAATCATCCTAAAATTGCTAAAGTTTTCCATCCATCTTTACCGTCTAATCTTGGTCACGATATTGCTAAAAAACAGCAAAAAGGATTTGGCTCTCTTTTAAGTTTTGAATTGGTCGGCAATGCTGATATTATGCCTAAATTTTTAAAAGCGCTGAATATATTTACCTTGGCACAATCATTAGGTGGAGTTGAAAGCTTAGTCTGTCACCCTGCAACGATGACCCATTCAGGAATTAGTGCCGAAGCTCGTAAGACGGCTGGCATTTCCGATCAACTATTACGCATTTCAGTTGGATTAGAAGATATCGATGATTTAATCGGTGATTTAAAACAAGCATTAGCGGCTATTTAGCTTTAATTATTCAATTAAATTATGGGTTGATGATTTCCACTATTATAATCTTTTTCATCAATCCTTTTAAGATTTAATTAATTGATTTTGATAATGAATTTTAAATCTTATTTGCCGTAATGGATAATTTTATTTTGAATTGCGGTAAATATCTCATCAAGTGAGTGTCGTTTGGCTCGTCCGCAAATTTTTGCTACTTCATCACACACTAGACATTGCCTTGGACGTTGTTCAAATTGAGCTCGAGAAAGGCTCTGTTGGGTAGTGGGATCAATAACATCAATATCCCATAATCGTCCTAAAGGATGATTATCTTCAATATCAATACAAAATTGTTTTAACTTTTTTGTTTGACAAGCTACCGAAATAATCGCTTCAAACCCTGTGATTTGATGATAATGCTGTTCATTCACGATAGTGATATTGTTTGTACTGAAACAGTGATGTAATGCTTGGATCGCTTGATTAAATAGATAGTGTGCTCCACTACTATTTTTAATAGCTCCCGGAATAACCAAACAAAGTGAGATGATTGGTTGTTGATAGTGTGTGATTGCAAAAAGTTGATTGGCAACTCGTTTTTCTTTCGCAAGTAACATCTGTTCAAGCGTGATTGGTGTACCATCATCAAATTTTACTATCATTGTGGTCTTGTCTGCTATTTAGATAAAAGAAGGCAATAGCATGTCATCATGTCATGCTATTGCAAGTTAGTTAGTCTTTAACTTCGCGTACTACATCAATCACCGAACCATCTCGGTAATGAACAATACCAACAATTTTATCATTAAATTCAATTGGTTTTGGTTCACCAGTCAATGACACCGCACGTTGGTAAAGCTCTTCAATGCTCATCACCGGCAAGTTTGCTGCTTTTAAACGTTCAGCGATTTCTGGACGATTAGGGTTAACAGCAATACCATGGTCAGTTACCAGCACATCAACGCTCTCACCTGGTGTTACAACGGTTGTCACTTTCTTAATCACAGTTGGAATACGGCTACGAATTAATGGCGCAACAATAATGGTTAAGTTTGCACCGGCCGCGGTATCACAGTGACCACCAGACGCACCCCGCATAACACCATCCGATCCTGTTAATACATTAACGTTATAATCAAGATCGATTTCTAATGCACTAAGGATAACAATATCTAACTCATCCACACTCGCCCCTTTCGATGCAGGGTTTGCATAGACATTGGTTGAAACTTCGATATGATCTCGGTTTTTACCTAAAGATTGTCCTGCGGTACCATCAAAACTTTGCGTATCAAGTAAACGTTTAACTAACCCTTTTTCATGTAAATCAACAATACTTGCTGTAATACCACCTAATGCAAATGAGGCAGTAATATTTTTAGCTCGCATACGATTTTCTAAGAATCGGGTGGCTGCCGTTGAAGACGCACCTGAACCGGTTTGAATCGAGAAGCCGTCTTTAAAATAGCCAGAATACTCGATGACATCCGCAGCATAGCGAGCAATCATTAGCTCACGTGGATTGCTGGTAATTCGCGCTGCACCGACACTGATTTTAGTCGGGTCACCAACTTCATCAACTTTAACAATGTAATCGACTTGATCCTGACGAATACTTGCCGGATGATTTGGATAACCAACGATATCTTCAGTCAACAAGACTACTTTTTTCGCAAATTGCGCATCAACCATCGCATAACCCAATGCACCACATTGAGATTTACCCGATACACCATTGGCATTACCTTGTTCATCAGCTGTTGAAACAGCTAAAAATGCGATATCAATGTTAATTTCACCACTTTGAATAAGTTTTACTCGTCCACCGTGTGAGTGAATATGAACAGGATTATCCATTAATCCATGTGAAATAGCATCAGCCAATTTACCTCGTAAACCAGAGGTATAAATTTTGGTAATTACACCTGCTTCAATATGTGGAATCAAGGCTGAGTTACAACTTAACAATGAGCTTGATGCTAACGTTAAGTTTTTAATACCAAGTCTGCTGATCGTTTCAACAACTTTGTTAATGACCTTATCACCTTCACGAAAAGCATGGTGGAAAGAGATCGTCATTCCATCACGTAATTCACATTTATGAATTGCTTGTTCGATAGAATCACATAATTTACGTGTGTATTTTGACTCATCTTTTAAATAAGGCGTTGTTGCATTAGCATCAACAAACGGTGCAATATTTTTTAGATCGGGATGCTGTTTTAGCAAATCATCAATTTTTTTGTCTATAGAAGTCGTCATTTTTTAATCCTATCAAATTTCTTTACGTACACCAGAATATTTGGCTAGCTCAATAATTTTTTGAGCACGTGCAATAATCGGTGCATCAATCATTTTGCCATTTAATGAAACCACACCAAGCCCTTTTCTTTCACCTTCTTCAGCAGCTTCAACCACTTTTTGTGCGTTTTCAACTTCTGCAGCTGTTGGCGCATAAGCATTATGTAGTAATTCAATTTGTCTTGGATTAATCAGTGATTTACCGTTATAACCTAATTTTTTGATTAAGCTAACTTCTTTCAAGAAGCCTTCATCATCATTAACGTTAGAATAAACCACGTCAAATGCATCAATACCCGCCACTCGCGCTGCATGTAAAACAGCACAACGTGCATAAAATAGTTCGGTACCGTCTCCACGCTCAGTTTGCATATCAACTAAATAATCGAACGCAGCTAACGCTATACCAATTAAACGTGGTGAAGATTTTGCGATTGAAACAGCATTTACTACACCTAACGCAGATTCAATAGCTGCCATTAATTTAGTACTACCAACCTCACGACCACACTCTTTTTCAATTCGTTCAACATGAGCTTCAAGTTCATGGATATCTTCAGCACTATTTGTCATCGGTAGACGTACAACGTCAACACCTGCTCTCACAACAGCTTCAAGATCTTTTAAGCCAAATGGAGTATTGAGCGCATTGATTCGAACAACAGTTTCAATTCCATGTTCTTTATAAACCGGAAGACGTAATGTTTGTGCAACCAATAAACGAGCAGAATCTTTTTCTTTTAATGATACTGCATCTTCAAGATCGAACATGATTGAATCAGGCTTATAGACAAACGAAGTGGATAACATCGCTGCATTCGCACCCGGCAGAAATAACATACTTCGACGCAATTTTTTCATAGTAATTTACTCCAATCTAAGTTCTCTTCTTCTGCGCCACGCAATACTGCACATTGTACTCGAGCTTTAATCGCACAATCTAAAGCGCCTTTATCATCAATAATAATTAAACCGTCAGTCACATTAAGACTTGTTAAGGTTTGCTCAACAACGGCGCGTATTTGATCGCCAAATTGCTTATTAACATCACTATTAATAACAATTTCAATTCCTGTATTAGGAGTGACTTTCACTAACAAATCGCTTGATTCGAGAGTGCCAGCCATGGCTTCTTTCTTGATTTTCATTTAGTTACCTTTTGAACGAATTAAATTTTTGACTGAATCTAAATTAGCCTCTAGATAGTTCCATGTTGTTTCAGGAACTAATCGTTTTACCTCTTCATATTGCTCATCAGCCAGTAATTTTCTAACCAACGAAGCGGATATGATATCTTCCCCTTCAAGAATACGTTGAATTTCAACTAACGTCACAACCGGGAAAGGACTAACGTCTTTATCCTGTAACCAATAACGCATTGAAGTGTTATAAGCATTAGTTATTTGACTGTAGGGCTCGGTTCCAACAAAACGATAGGTAATATTCAGTGCTGGGGCAATATAATTACGGAAAATTAATAAATCGATCCCCATGTAAGCGTAATCAATTTTATCATTATCCTTTAAAAAATAAGTAGGAAATGTTGCTCTAGATATAATATAGGCGGAACTGGCATGTACCGTGACATTTTTTAAGTGTTTCGATCCCTCTTTCACTAGTTGTAAACGTACATCAAATGGGAACAGTGAAACATTTTCATTGACGACAAAAACATGAAGCCAATCACATTGACTGGCAGCATACTGTAAAAGATGTTGGTGACCTTTTGTAAATGGATTAGCATTCATCACTACACTGCCAATCTTGTTCCCTTCTTTACGGTGTTCACTTAAATATTTACAGTATTGCTTAATTCCAACGGGGGTATTTTCCATCAATACGACAAGATTATTTACCTCGACGATAGGATAAAATCCACACCCTTTGAAAAAGTCGATATTTTCAGGTTTAGTATATAAAAAGAGATGAAAATGCCCCTGCTCATTAGCATATTTGATAACATTATCCAACAAAGTCAAATTAAGCTGATTTCCACGATAATCGGGGTCAATCGCAACACATTTAATAATATTGTCATCAATGCCTGCACAAGCTACCATTTTACCGTCCATGTAAGCAACGATAAATATATGGACTTGAGGGTCTAAGTTTAGATCCGATAGCGTTAACAAACGAATAATTTGTTCTCGTTCAGTTAATGATTTTGAGATATCTACCACTGAAAAATCGACTAAACTATACATAATATCACCTATTTTTCTGCTACCACATAGTTCGTTAAACGACCAATTCCAGAGATTTCAACTTCAATTTTGTCACCATCTTTCATAAATACTGGAGGATTGCGTTTTTTACCTACACCACCCGGTGAACCAGTAAGAATAACATCGCCAGGAGATAAACGGGTAAAAGTACTGATATAAGAAATAAGTTCAGGCACAGTATGAACTAAGTTTTTGACATAATCGTGTTGCATTTCCTGACCGTTTAAATAGGTCGTTAAAGATAATACGGTAGGATCAGGAATCTCATCAGTCGTGGTTAAACAAGGGCCAAATGCACCTGTACTTGGCCAGTTTTTACCTGCCGTAAACCAAGTATATTGCCAATCGCGGATTGAACCGTCCATATAACAGCTGTAACCTGCTACATGTGATAATGCATCTTCTTGCTTAATACGAAAACCACCTTTACCAATGATAATGGCAAGTTCACCTTCATAATCTAGTTCATTGGTAATAGCTGGTTTGAGAATATTTGTTTTATGCCCTGTTTGTGAATCAGGGAAACGAACAAATAATGTTGGTGCTGAACTGGTTTCATTAAATTCTGCTCTTTTTTCAGCATAGTTCATGCCAACACATAAAATTTTATTTGGATTCGGTATAACCGGTAAATAAGTGATATCTTGCTCATTAATGTCACTTGGAGCATTAACATAGGTTTTCGCTAGCGACAAGCCTTCTTCATCAGCAAGTAATGATTTCAAATCAGCATATTTATCACCAAATTTTTGTTTTAAATCAACAATACCATGATTAGTGAGAAGACCAAAACTTGCTCTACCAGAGACAAGATAACTGACAAGCTTCATGAGTACTCCTTAAAAGCTGTTTGTATTAATTATTACTATAAAATAAAAACAAACAACCCTAGTCTAGGCTAAGGTTGTTGTTAAAAAAATTTAACTATACTAAGAAATTGCCGAGAATAAGTAACGATACCGATACATTAATCGCACCACCAATACGGGTTGCAATTTGTGCAAATGGCATTAACTCCATTCGTTCCGCTGCGGTTAATATTGCAACGTCACCTGTTCCGCCTTGACCACTTTGACAACATGAAATAACAGCCGCATCTACTGGATACATACCTAATTTTTTCGCTACAAAGAAGCCTGTTGTTACTAAGCTAACCACGGTACAAACAATAACTGCTAAGTTAGTTAACGTAAATGCAGAAACAATTTTATCCCATGGAGTGATTGCCACACCTACCGCAAATAAAATTGGATAAGTGACAGACGTTTGGAAGAATTTGTAAACGACTTGTGAACCACTCAATACTTTTGGTGAAACACCTGATATTAATTTAACAAATACAGCTGCAAATAACATTCCTACTGGCGCTGGAATACCTGTCACTTTATGACCAATCATACCAACCATATAAAGGATAGCGGCTAATAATACACCTGAAGCAAATGTTGTCACATCGATAACAGAATCTGCTTTAGTTGCTTTTTTATCTGTAATTTCGTCTTCTTCTGACGCTGGTAATAATCGTCCATTACCCGTTAAATGTGGATAAGCTTTACCAATACGGTTAAGGACACCACCACAAATAATACCCGTTAATCCACCTAACATAACGATCGGTAATACACGACCTAGGGCTTCACCTTGTTCCATACCTAAAATTGCAGCATAGCCAATTGAAAGTGGAATTGCACCTTCACCAACACCACCAGCCATGATAGGTAATACCAAGAAGAAGAATGTTTCAAACGGTGTTAAACCTAGTAGATAACCGACACCGACACCAACAAGCATCCCGACAATCTCACCACATACCATCGGTCCAAAGATTTTTAAGAAACCTTGAATAAGTGTTTTCTTATCCATGTTCATAATACTACCAACGATGATACAACAAATGTATAAATAAAGAATATGCGTATCTTTATAGAACTTAGTTGTTGCTTCAACAACTGGCGTAGGAAGAATTCCATAATAAACTAAAGCAGATGGAATGAAGGTTGCACAGATTGCTGCTGCACCCATTTTACCAACGATCGGTAAACGTTTACCAATTTCACCACACAAAAAGCCAAAAAATGCACAAGTGACAACCATAACAACGATTTCACTCGGTAACTTACCTGTTACTAACACTTCGGTGAAAATAAGAATACCAGCAATAATAAATAATGGAAGTGGAATTACACCAATTTTATAATTGTCCATGAGTCGCCACCAATTATAAGGCCACCCTTTTAAATTTTGCTCAACGGGCTTACTCGTTGATTCTTTTTGATTATGCGTTTTTCCAATTGAATTGAAATCCACCATATGTATTTTTTCTCCAAAATGATTTGATTTGTTCGAATTAATTGGCGCGTATAGTGACAAAATATGAATCTCATTTTTGTGATATAAATCATATTTTAACTGTGGTTTTTATGGTTTTAATGGCTCAAAGTTTTTTTATGCTGTGTTACACTCACTTCTACTTTAATTTGAAAAGTAAATGTAAAAATGCGAAAGAAAGTACAATTATCATTTACTACGAAATTATTTTTATCTCTTTTGATCTTTTCATTGATTATTTTAGCTCTATTACAAAGTTATATTTGGAATGCGACAGAAACAAATTTATACCGAAGTTTAGGTGAAAAAGCGCAAATTCAAGCAAGAGAATTAGCAGTAATACCCAGTTTAATAAAATATGTTAGAGAAAAAGATACTAATAAAATAGCTGAATTAGTAATTGATATTTTTCAACAAAGTGACGCAAGTTATATTGTTATTGGTGATGAAAATGCCCATCGCCTTTTTCATACTGCCAATAATGCCCTATTTTCACCCATGATTGGTGACGATAATCAGCAAGTACTCAATGGCAATAGCAGTGTTACCATTAGTAAAGGTTCACTTGGGTTAGCATTAAGAGGCAAAGCACCAATAGTTGATCAAGGTAAAATTGTTGGCATTGTTTCAATTGGTTATATGATTGATGATATTTATGCACTACATATCAAACAAGTCATCCCTTTTATCTTTTTTTGTTCATTACTATTTTTAGCATTGTTTATCTTTTCTTATTGTTTTTCTAAGGCAATCAAAAGACAGATGTTTAATTTGGAGCCGAAAGAAATTGCATTACTGGTAAAAAGTCAAAAATCAATTATGGAATCCATTTTTGAGGGTGTCATTGCCATTGATCTTGAATACAAAATTATGAATATCAATCAATCAGCAAGATCGATGTTAAAAATTAAAGTCAAAGATAACGAATTGATTCATCATACCTTATGGGATTTTATTGAATCAACAGAATTTATATGTGGAAATGATAACAAGATCCGAGATATACATGATCATATTTGTTATTTTAATAATATTATTGTCATTGCTAATCGAATTCGAATTATGGTTGATAATAAGATTAAAGGTTGGGTTATTACGTTCCGTAATTACAATGATATTAACTTATTAAGCATGCAATTAACTCAGGTAAATCAATATGTGGATAATTTGCGCACATTAAGACACGAGCATCTTAATTGGATGGCAACACTATCTGGCTTAATTTATATGAAGCGTTACCAAGAAGCAGAATCTTTTATTGCGTTGCACTCTGCCGATAATCAAGCTAGCTTAGATTTTATAACTGAACATTTTAAAGTACCTGCTGTATGTGGTCTGTTAATAGGTAAATATTCTAAATCACATGAAATTGGTTTAAAACTGATGTTCGATCCTGCATGCCAGCTAAATGCATTACCCGATTCAATTACCGAAACAGAATTTATGTCTATTTTAGGTAATTTACTTGATAACGCATTCAATGCTAGTTTGAAAAACGATCGTGGCAATAAAACAATCTATTTATATCTTAGTGATGCAACCGATGAAATTGTTTTAGAAATTAGTGATCAAGGTTGTGGTATAGATGAGAAAATTCGTGATTCAATTTTTAAACCCGGCGTCACATCACAAGATACTAAAGAACATGGGATTGGTTTGCATCTCGTTTTGACTTACATTAAAAAAGCTAATGGCTATATTACATTTGAAGATAATGAACCTTACGGTGCAATTTTTTCCGTTTTCATACCCAAATAACATGAGGGATAAGAAAGTATGAATCAATCAAAAGATGATATAATTAAAGCACTTATAGTTGAAGATGAGCCAATTTTAGCTGAGCTAAATGCTGATTTTATTCAACGTGATACCAAAGTAAACGTTATCGGTATTGCCTCCAATTTAGCTGAAGCAAAAATAATGATCGATAAATTAAAACCAACTTTAATTTTATTAGACAACTATTTACCAGATGGAAAAGGTATCGATCTTTTTGAATATATCATTAATAATCATCTAGATTGTTATGTTATCTTCATTACTGCAGCCAGTGATATGGATACGTGTAGCAAAGCAATACGCTTGGGGGCATTTGATTATTTAATAAAACCACTGTCCTATCAACGTTTAAAACATTCGTTAGAGCGCTTTGAGCTGTTCTTATATCGGCAAAGCCTACAAAAGCATGTCAATCAACGAAGAATTGATGAACTTTTTAATTTGCAAACGAAAGATTTTGTCGGCATTAATCGTCATTCAAAAGGTATCGAGGAAATCACTCTACAAAAAGTTAAAGATCTATTTATGAAAACAGACAAACCGTTAACGGTAGATGATATAGTCGAAAATGCCCAAATCAGTAAAACGACCGCCAGACGATATTTAGAACACTGTGTTCAAACAAAATTATTAACCGTTGAACTTAACCATGGAAAAATCGGGCGTCCTGAAAGACTATATAAACGATTAGGTAAATAGTTCCAATTACCAAACACGAGTTAAGTACCACTAAAACCAGCTATCCATATAATTGATAATTATATAAATATGCTTATTTATTATTTTATCCTCTAAATATTTGATGCTAGATTGAATTTATCCAATCCTGAAACAGGATTGATTCTGCCGTATCAAATAAGAGGAGTAAGCATATGTCTATAGCGATAGGAAAGGTAGTCACTACCGAAAATAATGAAATTAACCAAGATGGCGCTTTTGTTCGTCAATCTAATCGATTTGATACTCCCTTCGGCAACGAGCCAGGCATGCTGCCGGTTGAATCGGGTCGTTATCGTTTAATTTGGGCGGCAATTTGTCCTTGGGCACACCGCCAGATGATAGCGATTAAGTTATTGGGATTAGAGCATGTGATCAGTATTGGTAAAGTATCACCCGTTCGTACCAGCCATGGTTGGGAGTTTTCGCTTGATCCCAAGGGTGTCGATCCGGTGCTCGGTATTCGCTACTTACCTGAAATTTATGCCTCGACAGATCCCAATTACCATGGTCGAGCAACCGTACCAACCATAGTGGATGTAAAAACCGGTAAAGTGGTTAACAATGACTATTTTAATTTAACTTACTACTGGGAAACCGTTTTTAAACCCTTTCATAAATCAGGTGCGCCCGATCTGTATCCTCAACATTTACGTAAGGAAATTGATGAACTTAACCATGTGATTTTTCATGAAGTGAATAATGGCGTTTATAAGGCAGGGTTTGCACGCTCACAAAAAGCTTACGAAGAAGCTTATCATCTAGTATTCAATCAATTAGATAAACTGGAGCAACGTTTAAACAAATCACGCTATCTATTTGGTGATAATATTACTGATTCCGATATTCGTCTGTATGTTACATTAGCACGCTTTGATGTTGCCTATTATTCTGCATTCAAAACTAACCGTAATCGAATTATTGATTACCCTAATTTATGGGCTTATGCCAGAGATCTGTATCAAATCCCGGCTTTTGGTAAAACCACCGATTTTGAAGCGATAAAAAAGGGCTATTTTTTGAGTAATAATGCGCATAATCCTTATGATATTTTGCCTTTAGGCCCTGATGTCAATAATTGGAATACCCCCCATAATCGAGATAAACGGTTTAGTACAAGTCACTAATTATTAGGATAATACGAATGCCAAATATAGTAGATATTGGATTAATTTTCAGCCAAATTCCGACATTACTTGCTTATTTGCCGGTCACATTGTTTATTACTCTTTTTTCAATGTTACTGGGAGTAATGTTAGGACTTATCATCGCTATTATTAAAATGAACAAGATACCTGTTCTTTCCCAGATAGCGATGATATTTGTTTCATTTATTAGAGGCACGCCATTGCTAGTGCAACTCTATTTAAGCTTCTATGGTATTCCTATTATATTACGTTATATCAATTATTATTATCATACCGATTTTAATGTTAACAGTGTTCCGCCAATGCTGTTTGTTTTGATTGCGTTTTCTTTTAATGAAGCGGCATATAATTCAGAAACAATACGTGCCGCCTTGCAATCGGTAAATAAAGGACAAATTGAAGCAGCGCAGTCCCTTGGTATGACCTATAGCCAGTTATTACGTCGAATCATTATTCCGGAAGCCTTTATTGTCGCCTTACCCAACCTTGGTAACGCACTAATAGGCTTACTTAAGGGCACCTCCCTCGCCTTCGTTTGTTCTGTAACTGAAATGACGGGCAGAGGTAAAACCTTAGCGGGACATAGTTATCGCTATTTTGAAGTCTATATTTCATTGGCACTCATCTACTGGGCATTAACCATTATTATTGAATTAATCGTAAGATATTTGGAAAAGCGCCTTACAATATCTGACACGGTGAATACGCCAAGTTATCGCCGAGGGAAGCTATTATGATAAATGTGCAAAATTTAACTTTATCTTTTCAAGATAATTCAATACTCAATAATCTTAATTTTCACATTAAACCTCATGATATTGTGGCAATTATCGGTGCGTCAGGAGCAGGCAAATCAACATTGCTACGATGCTTAAATTTATTAGAAAGACCGCAATTCGGTAAAATTACCATTGATGATATTAAGTTGGATGTCAGCCGTGTAAAGCGATCGCAATTAGTCAGGTTTCGCCAACAAACTGCAATGGTATTCCAACAATTTAATTTATTCCAACAAAAAAATGCACTAGAAAATGTAATGGAAGGATTAGTTGTTGTAAAAAAATATCCCAAAGATAAAGCACAACAAATAGCTTATGACAAATTAGTTGAAGTTGGACTGGGTGAACGAATCTATCATTACCCTAAACAGCTATCGGGTGGACAACAACAACGAGTAGCCATCGCCAGAGCGTTAGCCATGGATCCTAAAGTATTATTACTTGATGAACCCACTTCCGCCTTAGATCCTGAATTAGTCGGAGAAGTGTTAGCTACGATAAAATTAGCAGCAAAGTCAGGTATAACGATGCTCCTTGTCTCTCACGAAATGAGTTTTGTACACGAAATCGCAACTCGAGTCTTTTTCTTGGATAAAGGGCAAATAATAGAAGACGGCACACCAAAACAAGTGTTTACCAATCCAACTCAGCAAAGAACTCGTGATTTTTTAACGCGCTATTACAATACCATGCAAATGGAGTATGAAATCTAATGAATAAAAGAGGTCGTAATGAGTATTGTTTTACAACAACATTGTCAAAATATTAACTGGCAAGATGTCGCTGACTTACTTGCCTTTTATGGACTCAGTTCGCTTGATGCCAAAACCCAAGAACAAGTCTTTAAACAGAGTTATGGCGTCGTTTTTTTACTGGAAAAAAAACGAGTAGTGGGTGTGGGACGCACATTATCAGATGGTATTTGTCAGGCAGCCATTTATAACATTGCGCTGGCAAACCATTTACATGGTCAGCAATTTGGACGGTTAATTGTGGAAAAACTGGTAGAACAGGTCAAACACTGCAATATCATTCTTTATACTCATCCCCAAACCATCGAATTTTATAAAAATTTGGGGTTCGATTTAATGAAAACGGGAATGGCTCGTTATCAGGTCGATCATCGAACAGAAATGAAAAATATGGGTTTTATCTAAAACTGTTTTAGCTTTATTCCGTAAAAAAAGGAGAGTAGCATTATGAATATCCCCACAAATTATTTTATTTCAGCGTTAAGCATACTAACTTTAACTGTTTTTTTATCTGGCTGTGATAACGCCAAAGAACACTCACCTACACTTCAAAAGGAAAAAATTACTATTGCTACCTCTGGCGCACCCAGCCCTTTTACGACGGTAAATGATAAAGGAGAATTAATTGGCTACGATATTGAGGTGGTTAAAGCGGTATTTGCCCAATTACCACAATATGAAATCAATTTTGAAGTTACCGAGTTTCCTTCGGTTTTAGCAGGACTTGACTCTCAACGTTATCAAGTCGGAGCCAATAATTATGCGATGAATGAAAAACGCAAAGAAAAATATTTTTATTCTTCGCCAATTTTCATGAACCAATATGTGATAGCAGTAGCTGAAAATAATGACAATATTAACCGTTTTAGTGATTTAAAAGGCAAATCGACTGAAGTTTCACCAGGGCTTAATTATGCTACAGCCTTAGAGTTATACAATGAACAAAATCCCGATAACCCCGTCAACATCATTTACAGTGAAGCAGACTTACTGCCAGTGTTACAGCATGTTGAAACAGGACAATATGATTTTCAGTTAATTGATAAAGTCATGTTGTCGCAATATATCAGCGAACATAACTTGAAACTCAAAAGTATCGATTTAAGCAACGAAGATGCTGAACGTATTGCTTCCCCCTATAGTTACTTATTGATCAGCAAAGGAAAGAAAGGTGAACAATTAACCAAAGATATCAATCAAGGCATCCAAAAAATCATCAATAATGGAAAATTATCAGAAATTAGTATTCATTATTTTGGTGCTGATTATTCACCCAAACAGTGAACTAACATAATCAAAATAACCAATTGGTTTATAGCTAAAACATTGGGTTAAATAGCGTTGCCTACCATAATGAAATAGATATATAAAGCACTTATTCACAATGCTTTAAAATGCTGAATATTATGGGGAAGGCTTAGTATGGATTTATACTCAAATGGTATCAAGGTCTTTACTTTTACAAGTATTTTTAAGCTATAAAATGTAAGACTAGAAGATTTTCTTATTGATAATTAATGGCTCTTGGAAAGATGATTCCAGAGCCAAACTAATTAATCAACAATGATTCGTCCATTTAACGGTTGAATTGGTCGGTTATTATCATGCTGCATAATTGAATGAAATTTTTCGATTTGTGCTTTTGATGCATAACTTTCATGTTCTAACACAATCCACCTTACCCCTTCTGTACAAGGTGGCGTAGTCAGTGAACCACTAAAGCGGTAGTAGTCCAATACATTGGGTAATAACGCTTTTATATTAATGGCATTATCTAATATCAGGCTTTTATTCACCGCTGTTGGCATTTGATGCCATGCTTTTTCTAATTCTAAATTAGTTTTACCTTCTTTAAACATTAACGCCATTACCGCTAAATCGCCATTTTGATTTTTATAAACAAAATGCGCCTCCATCGGATAATGCTTACCGTTAATTTCATTTTCGCTAGGCGTATGAAAGTGGAATTGCTGCAATGTAAAAACTTCATCATCCAACGTTAAACTATTTTCACCCGATACATTGATTTGTATAGTATGACCATTATTAATCATTTCTTGCTTAGCAGAATTGAAAATAAGACTAAGCTCAGGATGATTTGTTTTAAACGCATGTTCAATATTGATTGGTGATTGATTCTTGCCATTTTCACAAGTTGAATATTCCGGTGAAAGCTTTCCCCAGTTTTCAGGCTTTTCTTGCCCATCATATCCCCAATGAGTGGTATGTTCATTTGCAAAACAGGGGAAGCTAAATGTTGCAATTAAAGCAACAATCCTTATGTTCAATTTCATAATTTCTCAATTTAATAATGTGATTTGTGGCGAAATTATAGACTTATTAAACTAGCCTGACTATCTAAAATTAGTTAATTAAAACAATTCTCTCAAAAACCTCATTAAGCCTCTTAAAAAATTTGAACTGTTTTTTAAATAAACAATATAGTTAACCAAATGTCGGTAAAATACAACCAATTCACAAAATTGCAATTTTGTCAATAAATTTTAAAAAATATAGATATTTCATTTCACTAATAAAAAATAATGCTCTATATTTCCTCAATAGGTTGATCTTAACGATAAATAAATTAGTTGGAATTTCTTAATTAAAAAGACAAGGTTTGATTAGATGAAAAGTATAAAAATAACAGGAGCTCGGATTCACAATCTTAAAGACGTTGATATTACTATTCCCAAAAACAAATTAACCGTTGCTACCGGTATAAGTGGATCAGGAAAGTCTAGTCTTATGTTTGATATTGTGTTTGAAGAAGGACGTAAAGGGTATCTTCAATCATTAGGAATATTTCCGGGACTTGAAAATGAGAGAAAATTTGCAAGCATAGAGGGTATCGGCCCGACAATTGCAGTTAAGCAAAGCGTTGTACGTCAGAATAACCCAAGATCAACAGTCGGTTCAAAAACAAACATATTCAACCTTCTTGCCCTACTGTATTCAAGTGAAGGGCGGGTTAAATGTTCAGAGTGCAACGAAACTATTGGACAAGATAAGGTCTGCGCTAAGTGTGGACATGAGGAAGAGCGCCTTGAATTAGGCTATTTTTCCTATAATAACCCTAACGGAATGTGTATGAAATGCGCTGGCAGAGGCGCATATTATCACGTTAATATGGAAAAGCTTATTGCAAATAAAAATCCCACCGTTCGAGAGTTATTTAATTTTATCGGGGTAACCCCCGGTATACTTCGCGTCTTGGAAAGGAATTTCAAAGGCTATATGGATCAGCCTTATTTAGAAATACCGGATGAAATAAAAGAAGACGTGGTTAACGGGCATTATGTCAGCAATAACAGTGCAAATCAAAGCTTCTGCTTATCAAGAATTTTGCAAGCTAAACACAAAAGAGGCGAATATTTAAATGGTCTATACGAAATAACCCTTTGCTCGGAATGTCATGGATATCGCATTGGTGAAGAAGCTCGCAACATATTAATTAATGATAAACATATTGGTCAAGTCGGCAAAATGACTTTAGACGAGGCTAAAACGTTTTTTGAATCGGTATTGGAACTAAACGAAATAACGCAATTTGGGAAAAATCTTCTTAAAGATATTTTGGGTAAAACAAACTCATTAATTGCTTCTCGTTTAGGTCATTTATCACTTTATAGAGAAATGTCCTCACTAAGTGGCGGAGAAATACAACGACTCTTCCTTAATTCGCATTTGGAATCGAAACTGGAGTCACTTATCTATATTCTTGATGAACCCACAGTGGGTCTACATGAATCAGAAAAAATTGAACTTTTACAATCCATAAAAGCGCTTAAAGATTTGGGCAACACGGTTATTGTCGTGGAACATGACAGAAGTACGATAGAAATAGCTGAACATATCATTGATATTGGCCCAAAAGCGGGAATTGAAGGCGGAGAAGTTATTTATGAAGGTGATTATGCGGGTCTGTTAAAATGCGATAAATCATTGACAGGACAATATCTTTCCGGCAAGGCAAAAATGCCGGTAAGGATGTTAAAACAAAATATCGATGATTCTGATATTCCCCGTTTAGTTATTCGACACGCCAAAACCAACAATTTAAAAGATATTTCAGTCGCATTTCCATTAGGTGTTCTTATTGGGGTTTCGGGCGTTTCCGGAAGTGGTAAAAGCTCCTTGATATCGAGCACGCTAACGCCCCTGTTAAAAAGTTATTTTCGCTTAGACGCCAATAAGAACAATACCAATGGAGAAGAAGTAGATCTTGAAGAAGAATCACTATTAATCGAAACAATAGCCGAAAGGCTTGATGGCGCAGAAAATATTTCTGGCTTTGCTGAAGTATCGCAGGCACCAATAGGTAGAAATATAAATTCGAATCCTGTTACTTTTACCAAAATATGGGACAAGATACGCAGATTATTTGCAGAACAACCCCAAGCAAAACGGTTAAATTTAACGGCGGGACACTTTTCCTTCAATTCCGGGGGCGCTTGCCGAGAGTGTAATGGTAGTGGACGTAAAGCTATTTTTCCTGAAGGTAGTTTAAAGATGTACGCAACATGCGAAAAATGTAAAGGTAAAAGATATAACAACGAAGCTTTAACTGTCACGTATAAAGGGAAAAATATTTCAGAAATTCTTGATATGCAGATTTCTGAAGCGATAGCCCTATTTAGTGATAATGATTTCATCGTTCGTCCGTTACAGATAATGGAACGGATTGGTATGGGATATATAAAGCTTGGGCAACCCACTTCAACAATGAGCGGAGGAGAAACCCAAAGACTTAAACTCGCGAAGGAATTAGGACGGCAACGAAAAGGTCATATCTTGTATATCATGGATGAACCCACTACCGGTTTAAGCCTTTATGATACAGCTCAGCTGATAAAACTGTTGGATGAATTAATCAAAAGCGGAAACTCTGTGATTGTTATTGAACATAATCATGAAGTTCTTGAATCGTGCGATTGGATCGTGGAGCTTGGCCCTGAAGGAGGATTAAAAGGCGGTGAAATTATTGCCGAAGGAACCCCTAAAGACTTGGTGAAAAATCCAAAATCACTAATCGGAAAATATTTAACTCCTACGACTTAAAAAGTGAATACTTGATTATGGCTAATATAAAAGAATTAGAAACCATTGATGCAGAATCGGTGGATATGAATCCAGATAAATTGAGAGAGCTGGATGTCGCCTTGAATTTTCAACTAGGCATTATTAAAGGAATCGCGATTTTGCGAAAAGGCGGTATTGTGTTTGAAAAATATTTCAAAGGTTACCATGCTGAAAATACTCATCATCTCACTTCAGTAACACAAAGCGTTACTTCCGCTTTAGTGGGAATAGCCATTGATAAAGGATATATAAAAAGCGCCGATCAACCAATACTGGATTTCTTTCCAGAAGCGGAATCCAAAGCCAGTGATATGTTAAAGCGACATCTGACAATCAAACATTTACTAACCATGACTGCACCCTATTCTTGGAAAAAGAGTGAGCCATTAGATAGGTTGAGAAGGCAAAAGAATTGGACGATGTTTATGCTTGAAATGTTGGGACAAAAAGGCCTGCTTGGGGAGTTTCAATTCAATATGTCTAATGCCCACCTTCTTTCAGAGATTATTACGCGGAGTACGGGGCTATCAACCCGAGAATTTGCCAATAAATCATTATTTAGTCATTTAGGGGTGAAAGAGATCGATGACCAACAGATGAAATCCTTTTCTAAAGAAGAGGTCTATGGTGAAAATATTACCGGTTGGATAAAAGATCCTCAAAATATCAATACCGGAGGCTGGGGGCTGTGTTTAACTCTGCGGGATATGCTTCGTTTGGGATATTTGTATTTGAATAAAGGCCATTGCAATGACAAGCCGATCATTTCAGAAAACTGGATAACTGAATCGCTAAAACAGCATACGGAAGATTGTGGCTATATGTGGTGGCTTAGAGAAGATAAGGGTATTAACACTTTTCTCGCGGCAGGCATAGGCGGAACTTATCTCTATTGTGTTCCCGAAAAGGATCTGATAGTGGCAATCGTATCGAAAGTCGACAAGATGATAATCGACAGGTGGGAACTCATGGCGGATTATATCATTCCATCGATAACAGACAGTTAATTTTTTCGTCATAAATAAAATATCCCTTTTGCGATTCATTCCACCAAAATGCAAGAAGGTTTTACCGCCATGAACTGTCTAACAAAACGTTTTAGGTTGGGATAGGTGCTGCTCGGGCAGGTGCTATAACGTGAAAAATATAATGGATATTTTGCTCTCAATAACATGTCGATTAGACGCTTTTTTGCGCTAGAGAAAAATAACATCACTATTTATTAAAAAATAAACTTAAAGAGAAATCTATGTCAAATTTTCAAGAAAAATTGCAAAAAGGCATGTTTGAAGGTCCAATCATGCCAATAATTATAAAAATAGGGATTCCCATTCTCATTGGTCACTTATTAAATTATGCTTACTTAATAATCAATACCTATTTTATTTCATTGATCAATCCTACTTCTTCAGCCCCGTTGGCGGGAACCGGTCTTTTATTTCCATTATTTTTTGTCTTTGAAGCTATCGCCTCAGGTTTAGCCGTTGGACTCAGTACCACAACGGGGCGATTGATCGGTGAAAAACGATTTAATCATTATCAAAATCTGGGTGTTACAGGTGTCGTCATAGCTTTACTGCTAACCGTGCCATTTATGATTATGTGTTATGCTTTTGGCCCACAAATTATTGATTTATTATCAGGTGATAAATTAAGCCTAGAAGCAACAGTTTATAGTCTACAGTTTTTATATTCATTAGCCCCAGGTTTACTGTTCATAATATTATTACAGGTTTATGGTGGTATTCTTATTGGCGAAGGCCTGACATATGTTACTGCAATATCATTTATGATTATGGTAACGCTCAATATCATACTTGATCCGATATTGATATTTGTACTCGATATGGGGGTGGCTGGTGCAGGTTTAGCCACAACAATATCGTTATTTATGGCTTTTATCTATTTAATCCGCTTTATACACAAGGGAAAATCAAGAATTCCGTTAACATTTAACTTTGCTCACTTTAACGGAAAAATTGCCAGAGAAATCATACGGATTGGATTGCCTCAGTTTTTAATGACAGCCTCAACTTATATCATTATCGTTGCATATAACAAAATGATCACCAATACCTTTGATGAAAATGCAATGAATGCATGGACATTGGTTGGGAGAATTGATCAGATTTTAGTTATCCCGATGATTGCTATTGCTGGTGCAATGACGGTCTTTATTTCGCAAAATTATGGACGTAATCAACTTGATCGGATTAAAGAAGCTTTTAATCTAGGCTTAAGGGCAATAATGATACTATGTAGCATCATTGCAGCAGTGTATGTATTACTTTCTCCTTGGTTATTTTCAATATTTACTTCAATACCAGAAGTGATTAATCTTGCCAGAAAACAAGTGCTAATCGTATCATTTACATTTTGCTTTATGGCAATATCGTGGATAATCGGATCATGCTTTCAAGCGACAGGAAAACCCCTACCTGCGGTAATTATCCTTTATATTAGAATGATCATTATTTTTTCTATAGGACTATATTTAGTCTATGTTCAAAAAATGGGAATGAATGGCATTTTTATCTCTATGGCACTCGGAAACCTACTTTCATGTTTATTGTCATTTTTGTGGGTGAAGAAAAGTCTGAAATCATTAAAATTCAAGTCGATATTGGAATAAGTTGTTCTCGTCTATTGCTACGCTATTATCACAAACAATATTAAGCAAATAAGCTAAGTACAAAAGTTAATCAAGGAGAAGAAAGACATATTGTAAAAAATAATTGGGTAGATATTGAATATCATTATATTATTGGAAGAAAAGAATAGGGAAAAAGTAATATCTATGAAGCACATCCCCGAATTAAAGTCGAAATTCAATCAGTTCAATAAGATTATAAATGGATGACAATATGAAATTATTAAAGATCTTAATAATACTATTACTATTAATTAAAGGTTTTACCCGAATTCTTATTTGCAACGATGATCCTACTGTCTTTTTGGCGCTAAAATTGAATCCTCTTTCTGAAAATTATAATTATATTAATTATTTAAGTCACAATAGTTATTATGTTTTGTTTTCTGATGAAAATGAAATGATAGGACAAAATATCATTGATATGATTTATAAGATTCCTTTAATTCTTTATATTTCAGTTTTGCTTATATTATTTTTTTTAAAACATAAAAATACAAAAGAGAAAACCCTATAAAGCAATTTTTGCCACCTATTACTTTCTTGATATTTTTTTGCTTTTTATAAAGAGGTTAATGAACCACAATTATTAAGTAATGAAATAGAGAAACATTTACTAGAAAGAGGATTAGATAATTATGATATAACAGCTATCGTAACTTATAAAAAAGACATTAAAGAAATTTATTCTGATGATGATTTTAAGTTTAAACTGGATGCTTATTATTATTTATACCATTTCAAAAATAATCACTGAGTATTTGATAAAGCGGAAAAATGAGTTATAAATAGTCTTAACAGGTTGATTTAATAGTAAAAGGAAACAATTTTAAAATGAGAATATTATTACTGATTTTATTGTCTTTGGCTAACATAGCATGTAGTCAAAAAATAGAAAATCAATCAGCAGTGACTCAAACAATCCCACATTTTGATGCTACGGTTTATCAACTTATTGACCTTTTTAATAAAAAGAATTTTAAAGAAATTAACCAATATATTAATAAAGATATAGGTCTTTTCATTGTATATAATGCGAGTACCAGTCCCACAATGAGAAGAATTGAACAATTTAAATTTAATGATAAAGGAGTTGAAAATAAAATACCCTCTTGGGTAGAAGATGAATTGCTAGGGGTTACAATATCTGGCAATCCTAAAATACAATATGAACAATATCCTCCATTTGATCCATGTAGTGAAAAAGTTAATAAACTAGGTCTGTATGCCAATCCAAAAGAAAAAAATATTGAGGCTTTAAAAATAGCGCTTGATTATTATCATTGGGAACTAAAACACTATCAATTTGAAAAAAATCCTGTTTGGGAGGAATATCAAGCCATTGCCGATATAATAGCCCCTAAAACAGTTAAAGTTGTTTATATAGAAAACTTTCCAGGTATAATACCGAATCATGAAAAAAATATTTTTATATTTTATCTAACCCAATTAGATAATAAATGGTATTTATCCATTCTAGATTTTTATACTATGGATTGCAGTGCATAAAATGCGTGGTAATAAAAAATATATCGGCAAAAATTAGACTAAATTCCTATAATACCAAAGATGGAGATGATGAAAATGAAAATAAACCGCACTACCATAAAAATTAAAAACTATTTGATTAGTTTATTTTTAGCAATTTTTTTACCATTCAGTTGTAATGCCTACGAAAATCAATATATAGATACAAAATTTGTCTATGAAGCACAATATGATCGAAATAATGATTATTTTAAATCAAAAGAGTTAGACATGCTTTTTAATCTTAATAATGAAGACTACTACCTACCAGATACTTTTGGTCTTGATGCAGAGTTTTATTATGTTCGACCGATATGTATTAAAGGTAATCTTAAAGATAATTATATTCTTTTATATGATAAAAATGACATTTTAAGAGATGTGCTCCTCGTTGCTAATAAATATGTATATTCTATTGATGTTCGATTAGAAAATAATAAAAATGGAATTTGTTTGGGGACATTTGATAAAGAAAATGATTTTTTTGAGATTGAAAAAATTTATGAAGTCACTAAGGAAATAAAATTAAAACCTTTATCAATTGAAACCAAAATATTGGACTGTCCTATACCTGCTGATTACAATACTGAGGATATTGTAGGAATGGAAGATTACTTCAAATATGGCGTATTACGCAATAGAAAATAATAGTTTTAAAAAAGAATTAGTTTTAAATAGTTTTATAGAAAATCAACATAAAAATCCTGAATAATGATATACCAATTTATTGCGACTAAATGATATATAATTATTCAGGATTTTTTTACTATGGATTGCCGTGCATAATATGCGTGATAATAAAAAAATATTCTGGCAAAAATTGTTAATATTCATAGTAAGTTATCAATTAAAAATCCACCTAAAATAAAGAAGAAATAAATTCACTATTATCTGAAATCAGGTATATACTCTCCATAAATTCTGAAAACCGCACTCATATACTGCACTCGTTATTCTATACAAGCGTTTTTTAAAGTACGGGGAAACATTGTAAAAAATAAACAAGGAATATTGGCAATGAGATTGATAATAGTATGTTTCACCATCCTATTTATGATAGGTTGTAAGCAAATGGCGAATAGCCAACCGATTAATAAAAATAAAAAAGACGATCTTATTACCCAAATTATGCAAGCTCCGCTTGCCAGCCCGCCAATTGGTGATAAACATGTTTTATATCCCTTTGCAACACATTGGCAACATGCAGAAACAGAAAGTGAACGTTCGGGGAATGAAAAGGCTTTTGATGAATTAGCCAGGAATTTATATAAGCAGTCCCAATCAGAACAATCCTATAAGATTACTTTAACCCAAGAAAATTTAAAGCAGATTGTTCAGGATTCCTATGATATCCCATTTAATATCAACGATATTTTAAACCAGAAGATTACAGTTCATGTGGAAAAAATAGCCGGCTTTCCTCAGTTTGATCTGTTTCTACTCACCACCGAGAACCTTGAGTTAGAATGCAACCATTGCGAGTATGGAAGACACCTTATTTTTCAATCCATTATCTCTATCAGCTCTGATCAAATTGTGGATAAATTAGCAGCCACTTACGAATATGGAAATGATCTGGGTAGAAGCTATCGATTTTTCTATTATGATAATGGGAAAATAATTATTAGGGATTTTGGTAGTGATGAGACAGACAGTGCTGCTAATGAAAAAAGAACATACCAACTGACACCCCAAGGCAAATTCATCCGCTATTATGATACTAATGGTTCTTTTCAAAATACAGATCTTAATGATACAGAGGAAGGTTTAGTTCAAAACCATACTCGCGAGGGGGTATGGATCGAGATAACAGGCAGTAAATATGCGCCTTTAGGTATCGGTTATATTTATCTCGAATCGGAATACAAAAATGGCCTGCCTGTTGGTATTTGGAAATGTCATCAATTAGAACATAATGAACTGAATGAACCCATCTTATCCACTCGCAAAAAAGGCAAACTTTTGTACACAGAAACCTATAAAGACGGTGAGCTTGTCGAACGCA
>NZ_JAFNNQ010000085.1:0-32591 GCF_026536675.1 Gilliamella sp. B2717
CTCACTAACCTCTTGTTCCGCCTGCTTTCGCTGACGCCGTGTCAGTGGATGCGCATTATAGAGCCTTAAAAAAATCATGCAAGCGTTTATTGCAATTTTATTTCTGTTTGTGTTTTTTTTACCCATGCCGTATTGAAAACAAACTGATCCTATACAAATTTTACAAACTTTCTTTATTATTATTTATTATGTCAGTTATGAGATGTTTGCTTTAGGTTAACTTTTTAAGATGGATTTTTCATATGCCTTTTACTTTCGCGCACCCAGCAATTGTTTTACCTTTTAATAAAAAGCCTCAATTTTTTTCCATGACAGCCTTAATTATAGGTAGCATGTCCCCTGACTTTGAATATTTTCTTAGAATGAAAATAAAAAGTGATATGAGCCATACTTTATTTGGTATTGTTTATTTTGATCTGCCAATAACATTAATGGTTGCTTTTATCTTTCATTCCATTATTCGTAATGAACTAATCAAAAATTTGCCTCATTTCTTTTATAAACGATTTGCTCATTATCTTACTTTTAATTGGAATCAGTATTGCTTACATCATTGGTTTATTGTTTTGACATCAGCCGTAATAGGCATATTGTCTCATATTTGTTGGGACAGTTTTACTCACTTAACGGGTTTTGTAGTAAAACACATTCCTTTTTTACAACAGACAATTTCCCTAAAAAATATTGATATTCCTATCTACCAATTACTACAGCATGGCAGTACTTTGGTCGGAATGAGTTTAATATGCCTCTTTATTCTTAGATTACCGATCATGACTGATAAAAGGAATACGGTTAGTTTTCTATATTGGGGTTTGCTGATGATGATCGTTATAAGTGGTTTCTCTCTTTTTTTCGCCAATACTATCCATACTTTTGGTCAAAATGTGGTGAACTTTATTGATGCACTATTTTTAGGATTAATATTAGCACCAATTGTCATGAGAATTATACGGCGTTTATTTTAAACACCGTAATAGAATAGTATTGTTTTAGAACGTTATGATTCTGCTTTTATTTTATTAGGTAAATCCGCCAAACTATCGATTACCCAATCGGCTTGAGCAACGACTTCTTCAGTGATTGGGTCGCCCGTTTTCACTAAAACGGTTTTTTTGACCCCAGCCCTTTTACCTGATAATAGATCTGAAAGCTTATCGCCCACCATATAGGAATTAGCAATATCAATGCCTAACTCTTTCGCTGCGGTTTGAATCATACCGGGACTTGGTTTTCGGCATTCACAATGATCGACTAGTGGATCATGCGGACAATAATAGATACCATCTAAGTCAACACCTCTGTCTTGTAACGACCAATCCATCCATTCAGTTAAAGTATGAAATTGCTCTTCAGAAAATTTGTTTCTGGCAATTCCAGACTGATTGGTGGTAATAACTAATAAGAAACCCATTTTTTTGAGCTCTTGCATTGCCTCAATAACTCCGTCAATAAAGTGGAATTTATCAATTGTGTGCACATAGTTATAATCGATGTTTATTGTACCATCACGATCTAAAAAAATAGCAGGCTTCATATTTACTCATTTTCCTTTTATTTAGGTATTTATCCTAATTTGCATAATATATTATTGATTGACTTAGATGTCTAGACGTCTTAATATTCAACTATTCGCATTTTGCTTTTATATATTATGATACAATTACAACATATTTCGAAAACTTTTGAACATAATAATACGTTAATCCACGCATTAAAGGATATTACTATTAATGTACCCAAAGGTAAAATTTATGGGGTTATCGGTAAATCAGGCGCTGGAAAAAGTACATTGATTCGCTGTGTCAATCTGTTAGAAAAGCCAACAAGTGGTAAAATTTTTTTAGATAATCAAGAGATAACCAATTTATCTAATCGACAATTAATTCCTGTTCGTCGAAAAATCAGCATGATTTTTCAACATTTTAATCTTCTCTCATCACGTACCGTATTTGATAATATTGCTTTTCCTCTTGAACTTAATCGGACACCCAAAGCTAAGATTAAGCAAAAAGTCGATGAACTAATCGCGTTAGTTGGTTTGACTGAAAAAGCAAATGTCTATCCAGCCAATTTATCTGGTGGACAAAAGCAACGTGTTGCTATTGCACGAGCCTTGGCAAGTGACCCAAAAGTATTATTGTGTGATGAAGCTACCAGTGCCCTTGATCCAGAAACAACGCGTTCGATTTTAACTTTATTAAAAGAAATCAACCAGAAACTTGAATTAACAATCTTATTAATTACCCATGAAATGGATGTCGTTAAACAGATTTGCGATCAAGTTGCCGTTATTAGCAATGGAGAGTTAATTGAACAATCATCAGTAGGTGAAATGTTTTCCCATGCTAAAACCGATATTGCCCGTCAATTTATTCAATCCACTTTACATTTAAACATTCCTGATGACTATTTAACTAAGCTATCAAAAAAGTATAGAGAAGGACTTAATCCCCTAGTACGCCTAGAGTTTTCAGGTGTTTCGGTTGATTTACCGCTGTTATCGCAAATTGCTCAACAATTCAATATCGAAAGCAATATTATTAGCGCTCAGATGGATTACGCCGGTGGCGTTAAATTTGGTTTAATGCTAGCGGAAATGAAGGGAGAGACGAAAAGTATTGAATCCGCAATTGAATTTTTAGAAAAAAATAACACCAACGTAGAGGTGCTTGGTTATGTTTAGTTTTATTCCTTCTTTTAAACCTTTCGAAACCTTATTTCGATATTTAGCACACTACAATTTTTGGGGTGATTTTGTCGCTTTTTGCTCTTCTTTTAATGGTTTTAATGAAGCCATGTTATTTAAAATGGCACAAGCAACTGATGAAACACTTTATATGGTTATCTTATCTGGATTTTGGGGAACCGTTATTGGATTACCGATTGGTATACTACTTTATACCACTCGTAAAGGACAAATTTTAGATTGTTATATCGCTAATAGTGTTATTTCATTTATAACGAATATATTTCGTTCAATACCTTTTATTATATTGATTGTTTGGATTATTCCTTTTACAACTTTCTTAATGGGAACGTTTATTGGTAAACAAGCTGCTGTTGTGCCACTAAGTATAGGTGTTTCGCCATTAATCGCTCGCATGATTGAAAATGCATTATTAGATGTTCCAAAAGGTTTGATTGAAGCAGCTCGCTCAATGGGCGCAACGCCCTTTCAAATCATTTATAAAGTCTTATTACCTGAATCCTTACCGGTCATTGTTAATAGTATGACAATTACTTTAATTACGCTAACGGGTTATATTGCCATGGCAGGCGCTGTTGGTGCAGGTGGTCTTGGTCAATTGGCAATTCAATATGGTTACAATGGATACAAGCCTGCTATAATGAATACAGTTTTAGTTATCTTAATCATTATTGTATTTATTATTCAGTTTATAGGAAATGCCATTGTAAAACGCGTAACTCATCATTAAATTTGGAGAAACTTATGTCAATTAAACAGCTAGCATTAATTACCACCTTAGTAAGTGCCTTTTTTTTAACGGGTTGTGATAATAGTAAACAAACAGTATCGGAAAATAACAATTTAAATCAATCAGATAATATGACTACACTTAAAGTCGGTGTTATTTCAGGGCCCGAACAAGAAGTAGCCGAAGTGGTAAAACAACAAGCTAAGGATCTTTATCATTTAGATGTTGAGTTGGTTATTTTCAATGATTATGTCACCCCTAATCAAGCATTAAATGATGGATTAATTGACGTTAATGCCTTCCAACATAAACCTTATTTAGATGAGCAAATGAAAGAGCGTGGTTACAAATTAGCTGTTGTCGGTAATTCATTTGTTTACCCAATTGCAAGTTATTCTCATAAGCTTAAACCAATCGACAATGCTACGCCAACGGGTGAAGGCGTGAAAGTGACATCTCCGCGTGGCGAAACTTTCTTTATTCCAGCTAACTCAACCATTGCGATTCCAAATGATCCAACTAATTTAGGTCGTGCACTACTGTTATTACAACATCAAGGATTAATTACCGTTGATAAATCAAAAGGTTTATTACCGACAGTTTTAGATATCACCAGTAATCCTAATAATTATAAAATTGTTGAGCTTGAAGCACCTATGTTGCCACGCTCTTTAGACGATGCACAAGTTGACCTTGCTATTATCAATAATGCATTTGCCGGACAAGCAAATTTAACGCCAAGTAAAGATGGCATTTTTGTTGAAGATAAAGAATCCCCTTACGTTAATATTATCGTTGCCCGTGAAGCCGATAAAGATAACGAGAATATCAAAAATTTTGTGAAAGCTTACCAAACTGATGCTGTAGCGCAAAAGGCAGATCAAATTTTTAATGGTGGTGCTATTCGTGGTTGGTAATAACTTACCAAAAACATTAATAAATCAAAATTCCGCCGATTTAAGGTCGGCGGAAACAATTAAAGACAAAATAAATAGAGTTATTGAGTGAGATACTGCAGACCATACATTAACTTAGTAGAGCATAGTTAAGATCATGACCTGGCATATAGACCCCATTGGTATTATACATTCCCCTTATAGCGAAAAATTTGCTGTACCCAGACAACCGAATTTAGTTCCTGCTGGACATGGAGAACTTCATTTATTGGCACCTTATAACGATCCTAATAGTGTTAAAGGATTAGAACAGTTTTCACATTTATGGTTGCTATTTCAATTCCACCATATAGATCAGAACAAGTGGCGCTTAACCGTTCGTCCTCCTCGTTTAGGTGGAAATAAAACGTTAGGCGTATTTGCAACTCGTTCCCCATTTAGACCCAATCATATCGGGCTTTCAGCAGTAGAATTAAAAGACATAGTCATTAAAAATAAACAAGTTATTTTAAAATTAGGAAGTTTAGATTTAGTTGATGGCACACCTATAATCGATATAAAACCCTATCTACCTTATTGTGATAGTTATCCAGATGCCACTGCTGGCTATGCACAAACGTCTCCAGAAAAAAAATTACACGTCGTGTTTTCAGATGAAGCTCAACGTTTTTTAGCATCGCAAAAACAGAATTATCCAGAGTTAGCAGATTTAATTGCTCAAGTCATTTCACAAGATCCTAGACCTGCTTATAAACAAAATAACATCGATGAACAAACATATGGATTAACGCTATACCATTTTAACATAAAATGGAAAATCAAAAATGAATGCGCAATGGTCGGCGATATCGAGGTTATCTAAAAAATTTACTTAACTGAAAAGTAAATAATTTTCTTTTTCCAATAGGATAAAATAGTTTTGTAAATTTTCTTAACAAAATTATGGCAAAAAATTAATAAAAAAGGTTGGTGTATTTATACGATTCTGATACATTATGTACGGGTTTAATTCCCTATATTTCACTTTGCCACTAAAATTAGTTAATAATCTTAGTGGTATTTTTATGCCTAAAAATCAATGGATATTTGTTTTGTGTTTGCTTCGCATTTCAGTGATATCTATCTCATCAAATATATAATGTTTACCACAATAATCACAAAGAATATCAATCTTTCCACCATCCTCTTTGAGGATTTCATCAATTTCATTTTGCGGTATTGTTGCTAAACTATCCTCAAAACGTTGCCGAGAACAACCACATTTAAATGTAACATTCTCAGTTTCAAACAATCGAACTTGTTCTTGATTATAAAGGCGATATAAAATTTCATCACTGGTGAGTTTAAATAATTCATCGTTCGTGATTGTTTCGGTTAAAGCGCATAGATGATCAAAAGAATCTTCAGTATTTTCATTAGCTGGTAACACTTGCAATAATATGCCGGCAGCCATTGGTTTATTATTGTAAGCACCTGTTTTAACGAATAATCTAGTTGGCAACTGTTCAGACTGCATGAAGTAATTTTCAATACATCCTATTAGCGTCTCTTTTTCAAGTCCGACAATACCTTGATAGCGTTCTCCATTTTTGGGCGTAATGGTAATTACAATATAGCCATTACCCACCATATCTTTCAATGACGCATTATCAGCAATATCTCCATTAACTCGAGCAATCCCACGTAATTGTAGAAGATGATTGCCATTAACAACCGCTAAACGCAGAGGACCATCACCTTGTAATTGAACCGCAATATCGCCTTCAAATTTTAAGGTTGCGGTTAATAAACTCGTCGCAACCAGTAATTCACCCAATAAATTTTGTACTGCTATAGGATAATTATGGTTATCTAAAATTGCTTGGTAAGTTTGTTCTAAACGAGTTATTTCACCACGAACAGGGTGATTATCAAAGATAAATCGATTTAAAGTATCCATATCAATTATTGTCGCCTTGTTGTCTATCATATTTAAATTTTATTAAGTTACGCCGCTCTTTTTTATCCGGCTTTCTATCAGGATGTGGCATGGTTAATGCATTAAGCTTGCGTGCTTCAGCAATTTTTTCGCGTTTATCAATGCTCTCTTGTGTTTCTTGATAAAGTAATTGAGCTTCTTGCGCTGATCTCCGTTGTCCATTAATCGCCAAAATTTTAATTGTTTTTTGATCTGAACCTTGACGAAGAGTCAAAATTGCACCGACTTCCACCAATTTACTCGGTTTAGTTCGTTGACCATTATAGTGGACTTTTCCCCCCTCAACCATTTCACGAGCAAGTGAACGCGTTTTATAAAATCGGGCAGCCCACAACCATTTATCTAGTCTGATTTGATCCATTTCACTCTCATATTAATTAATCAAAAACGTCATTTAAACACGAACAGGAGTTTTAGCATTTTAATAATATATAAGGCTAACTAAACCAATATCAATTGTCTGATTGAAGAAAATGATTGATCGCATTGACTTGTATTGTGCCAGCTAAACTAAATGGTGCAATTTTACCAACTAAATTAGCGGTATAATTAGTTGACTCGGGATCGTAATTAACTAATTTCCAATCTTTTAATAAAGAACTTGGGATATTAGCAGCACCTAATTGAAAAGAGGTAAATTCTG
Organism: Gilliamella sp. B2717; assembly: GCF_026536675.1. Taxonomy (NCBI): domain Bacteria; kingdom Pseudomonadati; phylum Pseudomonadota; class Gammaproteobacteria; order Orbales; family Orbaceae; genus Gilliamella; species Gilliamella sp. B2717. Next base: position 6,958 of record NZ_JAFNNQ010000085.1, read on the forward strand.
TTTGATTAGCATTAAGCTTTGCTTTTATTTCAACAATACCCTTGTTAATTAAACTACTAAAGTTTAATAATGCATGCTGTTGTGAATCATATTTTAAGGTCAAATCTGGATAATTAATCTCAATTCCATTAATAGATCCTCTTTCAGCTTTAAAAAATAGGTTTCCGGCATCAAATCCTAAATATTTATCTTTGACTATAACAATATCTGAGCCCAGTGCTTCAAAATTAGTAAAAGCAAATGGATAGTTAGCATCAACATTAATTAATAGACTTGGTAAAATCGATAATTGAGTAATTTCAATCCGACTAAATTGTGTTGGTAATACTAATTGCTCTAAATGTTGAGGTAATTGATAAATGACACTAGCTATCGTGACTTGTTCTAACTGTAAAGTATTACCGTGCCAGCTACCTGTAATATTTACATTACCTTTATTCCAAGTGGCTATCGCTTTTTCAATCTCAATATTATTATCATTAAGATTGAGTTGAAGTAATACTGAGGAAAATAGATTATCTAACCATACAACATTATCGGCATTGAAAACAAGAGAGCTTTCATCAAAATACCATCCATTATCAAAACGAATATTTTTGACTTCAAGATTCCCTTTTTCAACGAGAAAAGAGGGTAGCTGTATACTACTTTCAAATATCGACAATTGTCGTAAAGAGAATTTCGGTAAATAGGAAATATATTTTTCCCAAAAATCGTCTGTTTCAGATTGTAGATGAATATTGCTTAATTTAAGTTGTTCAATATCCCAACTTTTATCAGCTAATATCTTTAACTTACTTACAAAAAATCCATTTTCAATATTCCCACCTAAATTGGTTAAGTAGGTAATATTATCATGGTGAAATCCTTGAACGATTACTGATTTTATAGCAACCTCATTGATCAATACTTCGTTAGAAGTGAAATCAAACTGGGCATTATTTAAACCTGATGAAGAATAAGATTTAATTCCGCCATTTACCTGTTTAAATAGAATTTTATCTTCATTATTATTTATTGAAACAGTAACGGTAGAATTAATGAATTTTAACGTATCAGTCGAAAAATCATAATGTTTAATTTTGCTATCAGCCAATATTCCATCAATCACAGTAACATAGCTAAAATGATTGAATTGCCACAGTTCATGTTTATCTAACCCTATAACCATTTTAGGAATATTAGCTATCTGCTGCTGACCATCGCTGATGACAACATCATCCAAGACAATTTCATAAACATTTGAAAAAGAATGGTGAACATGCCCAATTGAGATAGTATAGGGACTTAATTTTGATAATTGCTCACTTACAAATTTTGCCCCAAACGCCGTCTGTACTACAAAATAAGAGAGTAACACTAACAACCAAGCAATTGCTAAAAGAGTAAGTAAGTAGAATCGTATCCGTCGCATAAATGAATAAAATTGTTATAATAAGCCGTTCACAATGACATTACGATAAACGATTTTAAATGAAATAGCATCTTATTTTAGTATAAATGATTTGTCGTTAAGTCAGTTTTACAGTTAATATATAGAAATACACAATCATATCTTTGAAATACCAAATGGAATCGATCACTCTTCCTTTATTTAAAGTAAGATGAGGGATTGTTTTTATTTAATTTAAATAAAGCGGGAGACACACAAATGAAACAAATCCCAATGACAGTAAAGGGAGCTGAATTATTACGTGCTGAACTTGAAGAGCTGAAAAATGTTAAAAGACCTCAAATTACAGCAGCGATAGCCGAAGCGAGAGCACACGGTGATTTAAAAGAAAATGCAGAGTATCATGCAGCAAGAGAACAACAAGGTTTTTGTGAAGGACGTATTCAAGAAATTGAAGGAAAGTTATCACAAGCACAAATTATAGACATTACCAAAGTCAAAAACACTGGCAGAATTATTTTTGGTGCTACCGTCACTGTTATCAATGTGGATACTGATGAAGAAACCACTTATCGAATTGTGGGTGATGATGAAGCTGACTATCGACAAAATCTCATTTCGGTTAATTCCCCTATTGCCAGAGGATTAATTGGTAAAGAAGATGGTGACACAGTACAAATCAAAACACCTGGTGGCGATGTAGAGTTTGATATTGTTAAAGTAGAATATATTTAAAGGGTGAATTCTACTTGGTCATTTGATAATGATAAACAGGGCGAATACCCTGTTTATTAATCGTATTATTTAGGTAAAGTGATTTTTTTCTCTTCACTTGGTCTAAAAATGGTAAAAATAGAACCAACTTGTTGTACTGCAAGGGCATGCGTTTCACGTATGATAGCCTCACAAATAAGTTTTTTTGTCTCTCTATCTTCAGCAGATACCTTGATCTTAATTAACTCATGAAAGTTTAACGCATTTTCAATCTCTGCAAGCACACCTTCAGTAAACCCATTAGCGCCGATCATGACAATCGGTTTTAAATGATGAGCTTCACCTTTTAAATACTGTTTTTGTTTATTTGATAAATTCATTATTTTTTTATCACATTAAGTTGCAATTTTGTTATTCTACCCTTATATATATTTGTAATCAATTGAAGTGAACTCTTTACTATAAGGATTTATTCCCTGTGAGTAACAAAAAACGCTCAGCAAGCTCGACTCGTTGGCTTAATGAACATTTTAATGATCGCTTTGTGCAACAAGCACAAAAAAAAGGTTTACGATCGCGAGCATGGTTCAAATTAGAAGAAATTCAAAAAAGTGACAAATTATTTAAACCCGGCATAACCGTTGTTGATCTAGGCGCAGCGCCTGGTGGATGGTCACAATATGTGGCGTCTGTTATTGGTAGCAAAGGACGAATTATCGCTTGCGATTTATTACCGATGGATCCGATTGTCGGTGTTGATTTTCTACAAGGTGATTTCCGAGACGAAGCCGTGCTTAAAGCATTACTTGACCGTGTTGGTGAAGAAAAAGTACAAGTCGTCATGTCAGATATGGCTCCTAACATGAGTGGTCAACCTGCTGTTGATATTCCCAGAGCAATGTATTTAGTTGAACTTGCTTTAGATATGTGTCGAGATGTCCTTGCCCCAAATGGCAATTTTATTGTCAAAGTATTTCAAGGTGAGGGATTTGAAGATTATTTAAAACAAGTTAGATCGATGTTTAAAACTGTCAAAATTCGCAAACCTGAAGCATCCAGATCGCGATCGAGAGAAGTTTATATCGTTGCAATGGGTATGAAGTAGCCAGTAGCACAATTTTGTAGTACCATTACTTCCTAATTTTAGTCGTAACTGTTAATTTTTATGAGAGGTTTTTCTTTTGAACGACATGGTAAAGAATTTACTGATCTGGGGAATTATTGCCGTAGTATTGATAGCTGTATTTAATCAATTCAGCTCAATATCAAATAGCGGTCCTCAAATCAATTATACTCAATTTAATTCCGATATCACCAGTGGTAAAATCCAAGAAGTGCATATTAATGGACGCGAAATTATTGCCACGACAAAAGATAATCGTAACTATGTAACTTACATCCCTTATTTTGATGAAAAATTAATGGATGACTTAGTTTTAAATAAAGTTGCCGTTTATGGTAGTCCAGATGAAAAACCAAGTTTGTTAGCAAGTATTTTAATCTCTTGGTTCCCCATTATTTTATTAATCGGATTTTGGATCTTTGTCATGCGCCAAATGCAAGGCGGTGGTAAAGGCGGACCAATGTCGGTGGGTAAAAGTAAAGCTCGGATGTTAGCGCCAGATCAAGTAAAAACTAAATTTACCGATGTCGCAGGCAGTGAAGAAGCCAAGCAAGAAGTAACAGAAGTAGTCGATTTTTTACGTGATCCGGGGAAATATCAAAAATTAGGTGGACGCATACCAAAAGGTATTTTGATGGTTGGACCACCGGGTACAGGTAAAACATTATTAGCTAGAGCGATTGCCGGTGAAGCCAATGTGCCTTTCTTTAGTATTTCAGGCTCCGACTTTGTTGAAATGTTTGTTGGTGTTGGCGCATCACGGGTACGTGATCTCTTTGAACAAGCCCGTAAACATTCACCTTGTATTATCTTTATTGATGAAATTGATGCTGTTGGTCGCAAACGTGGAGCGGGTTCAATGGGCGGTCATGACGAACGCGAACAAACCCTAAACCAAATGTTAGTTGAAATGGATGGTTTTGAAGCTAACAGTGGCATTATTATGATTGCAGCAACAAACCGTGCTGATATTCTCGATCCTGCATTACTTCGTCCAGGTCGTTTTGACCGTCAAGTTCAAATTGATTTACCTGACTTAAAAAGTCGTGAGCAAATTCTGGCAGTACATGTACGTAAAGTGCCGTTAGGGTCTGATGTTAATCTAGCAGTATTAGCCCGCGGAACACCAAATTATTCGGGTGCTCAATTAGCTAATTTAGTTAACGAAGCAGCGCTATTTGCCGCTCGCCGTAATAAACGTTTAGTCACGATGGATGAGTTTGAAGAAGCCAAAGATAAAATCGATATGGGTACTCAACGTCGTTCATTATCCATGACAAAAGAGCAATTAACCAATACGGCTTATCATGAAGCGGGACACGCAATTGTGGGTTATTTAATGCCAGATCATGATCCGCTCCATAAAGTCACGATTATTCCTCGTGGAGGGGCGTTAGGTGTCGCCTTCTTCTTACCGGAAGGTGATCAAATTAGTCAAACTCGTACTCAGTTAGAATCAAAAATTTCAACAGCTTATGCAGGACGTATTGCCGAAGGCTTAATTTATGGCGAAGATAAAATTACCTCTGGTGCTTCAAGTGATATACGATACGCTTCAAATGTAGCCAGAGCAATGGTGACACAATGGGGCTTCTCAGATCGTTTACCACCTGCATTGTTTGAATATGAAGAGTCTTCTTATGGAGTCATGAAGAAAATATCTGATGGTACAGCTAAAATTATTGATGAAGAAGTTGATGCAATCCTGCAACGAAACTATCAACGAGCTAAAACAACACTAACTGAAAATATTGATATTCTTCATGCAATGAAAGATGCTTTACTCAAATATGAAACAATTGATAAAAAACAGATTGATGAACTGATGAATCGCCAGCCAGTCACGCCACCAGAGGGTTGGACAGCCAGTGATGAAAAAGCAGCACAAGAAGTTCCAAATGAAGGTCGTGATACACCACCTGAATCGGATAATTAATCTGTTTTAATTTCTATAACGCGCTACGGCGCGTTTTTTATCGGATAATTCAGATAAATTTGAAATAAACACAGGTAACAAGCTTGAATGATTTTGCTATTGCTTAGCTTATAACTAAGTTTAACGATAGCAAAATTAAGTTTAAGATGACTTAAATAAGGCATAATCATGGAAATTCGTTTCAACAATCAAATTATGGATCTCTCTTTTCCTCAAGTAATGGGTATCGTAAACATGACGCCGGATTCGTTTTCTGATGGCGGTAATTATAACAATCTTGATGATGCCATGCGTCGAGTTGATAATATGATACAAGCAGGCGCAACATTTATTGATATAGGCGGCGAATCAACACGCCCTGGTGCAGCCATCGTATCTGTTGAAGAAGAGCTCGATAGAGTGGTGCCTTTAGTTGAAAAAGTGGCTCGCTATTTTGATGTTTGGATTTCTGTTGATACCTCTAAACCTCAAGTCATGACAGAGTCAGCAAAAGCAGGAGCCCACTTAATTAATGATATTCGTGCATTAACAGAGTCTGGTGCAGTCGAAGCCGCAGCCCAAACAGAATTACCAGTTTGCATTATGCATATGCAAGGCGATCCTCAAACCATGCAAAATGCGCCACATTATCAGCAAGACATCTATCATGAAGTCGATCAATTTTTTGCCCAACATATCAATCGTTGCATCAATGCAGGGATTGAGCGAGAAAAAATTATTCTTGATCCAGGTTTTGGCTTTGGTAAAACATTAGCACACAATTATCGATTACTAGCAACACTTGAAAAGTTTCATCACTTTCATTTACCGCTATTAGTTGGTATGTCTCGAAAATCCATGATTGGACAAGTATTAAATGTTCCGCCTAAAGAACGTATGTTAGGTAGTGTTTCTTGTGCAGTAATTGCAGCGATGAAGGGTGCACAGATTATTCGAGTTCATGATGTAAAAGAAACCTTTGATGCACTGCGAATTGTACAAGCCACTTTAGCTGAACAGGAATAAACGGGGTTTAACTTCAACAAAATAAGCTGTTATTTTGTTAAAAAGGGAATTTTTAGACAAATAAGATAAAAATCCCTTTTTGTTTTATTCTTAAGAATTTTCAACTTTTGGTATTACTGTTTCTAATAATCATTAAACAATAACAACACTTAAAAACATCACTAAACCGACATAATTATTATTTTGAAAAGCTTTGAAGCATCGAGTTCTATCACGATCGTTTATCAACCATTGTTGATAAAGAAACAGTAACGACATGATCGATATTCCACTATAATAAATAAAAGACAAATGATTACTAAGACCAATAATTATCAAGCAAATCACCGTTATTATCTGTAAAATGCCAATTATCAATTTATCATAGTGCCCAAACAAAACAGCCGTTGATTTAATGCCAATTTTGATATCATCATTGCGATCAACCATGGCATATTCCGTATCATAAGCAACTGTCCAACAAATATTTGCCAAACACAATAACCAACAGGTTAACGGGAACTGTTCAATTGTGGCCGCATAGACCATTGGAATGCTCCAACTAAATGCAATCCCTAATACTATTTGCGGAAAGTAGGTATAACGCTTCATAAACGGGTAAATCATTGCAGTTAACAATGCACAGCCAGCAATCATCCACGATAAAGCATTTAAAAAGAATAATAAACAAGCAGCCATTAACAACAATATCAATAATGTCCATAAAGCATTTTTTGCGGTTAAAACACCTTTCGCTAACGGACGGTGTTGCGTTCGCTCCACATGCGCATCAAAATGGCGATCGGCATAATCATTTACCACACATCCTGCCGCTCGCATCACAACAACACCCAGTACAAAGATAACAACAAGTTCAACGGGCGGATGAGGATTGGCAAGCCAAATTGCCGTTATAGTTGGCCAAAGCAATAGCAAGATTCCAATTGGTTTATCTAACCGCATAAGTTGTAAATAAGCTAACATATCTGATTTCTATCTTATATAACAATAGGGGAATTATACCTTTTCCTTCAAAAACTGTAACGCTCTCAATAATTGAGTCAAATTAATTGCTACTATTAACAAACAGGCTCATTGAAGCATCTCTAAATATTGTTCTGCAATAACGGCAAGAGCAGCATAAAATGGACTAATTTGATTCTGTTTTAATTGATTTAAATAATAAGTAGACCACGTAAATAAATGCTCATTTAATAATTGATTTGCTGTTTGTGGCTGATTTTTTTCCAGCAGTAATGCAAATGCCATTAACATTAATCCAAACTGATCTTCAGGCTCATTCATACCAGTAGACAGCATTAACCCTTGTTGCTGTAAAAATTCACGATAACGTTCTTGTGATTCCCCCATTAATAACTTTTCTTGATCCAAATAGACCGATCCCCAAGGGGGTGCAAGCATTTCACCTTGTCCTTCAAATAACAATGAAAATTGATAATCAAGATCTTGATGGGATAATTCTGCCGCCAATCTTTGACATTGCTGGCAAATTAATTTGGGATTTTGCCAATTAGCCAGCTGATCGATATGGAGTAAAGCCTCAATCAACGGTTTGACGGTTTCACTTCGAGAAGAATAGTAAAAAAATGCCCCAATGATTTTTGCTAAGGTGGCAGTAGTTAGATTATCCAATCTTATCTCTCTTATTCATTATAAAATGACTTAATTTGCTATGAGTAATTAGCTTCAATGATTATAGCGGTATTGTCCATAAATTATAAAATGCAATACGTCCACAAACCTCACCCAAAAAAGTACAAGCAAAGGCTGTAGTACAAAGTATCGTCATATGTTTTGTTCGCCAATAATTAAAAATAATCAACATTAGCGCCACGATTAATAAAATACACTCGATTATCATCCAACTCAATTGCGCATTAGCCAGCGCCGGACTGATTGAAGTCATTAAATTAAAATAAGGTACCTTTGACAGCACAATTAATAAAACGCCAATAATAAAAGCACCAGTTCCTAATCGATATAGCCCAACCCTAGCACTAGCAATACCACCTAATGCCAGCATCGTTAGATACATTTGAATTGGTGTATAAACAGTATCCCACGTTTTCACTGTGGGTAATCTATACGTTAAAACAATCGTCCAAACAAACACTAAACTTAGTATCATCAACACGATCGCTAATAGTTGATTTATATAAGGGATGCGATTTATCTTTAAACAAAGCGGCTTAATCATATCAAGTTTTTCACTATTGGGATTAAGAGCAAAATAATTGAGTAACAAGGATACAAGCGTAACTCCAAACAATACACTAAAGGTAAAAATTTCATTACTCATTGGCGAACGACCGATACCCAAAATCACATTGAAGGCACGCATAGGATGCCCCAAATGGAATGAGGCAATTAGCATACCAAGAGCCATAAAAAGCAGTGCTAACCCATTAATTTTTTGTCTAATAACTTGTTTAGCTTGTGAATGATTGATGAAACAAGACAAGCTACTCAGCAATACCATTCCCGCAGATAATTGCCCCAATACCGTAAAAAAAACGAGTGGTAATTCATGCATATTAAACCTCCTCTGGATTGAGCACTTTACCCAATGTATCCCCCGAACTCTTAGCTTGTGCATGGGGTTTAATCACAATATTGGGTTTAGTTAGCTCAGCATTAGGCAAAGGGGCAATATTACGTTCATTACCATAACGTTCACGTAATTTGCCTATCTCGTCAAAATCTAAAGCATGTTGCGGACAAGATTCGACGCACACGGGCTTTAATCCTTCGGCGACACGTTCATAACAGCCGTCGCATTTTGACATGACACGCTTTTGATGATCATACTGTGGTGCACCATAAGGACAACGCATTTCACAATACCGACACCCGATACATACATCTTGATTGACAACCACTAAGCCATCTTGCTTGCGTTTGTGCATTGCCCCCGTAGGGCAGCCTTGTACGCAAGTCGGCTCATCACAATGGTTACAGGCGATCGACAAATAATAAGTAAATGTATCATTCTGCCAAATTCCAGCTACTTGCTGCCATGTGCCACCACCATATTCATAGACTCGTCGAAAATGCACCCCAAGCGCATTATCTTTCTCGTCTTTACAGCTGACTTGGCAGGTTTTACATCCGGTACATTTGGAAGAATCAATAAAGAATCCATATTGCATTTTCATCATCTCCCTGTGACTTATGATGCCGAAGACATACTAGATATTGGTTTAATATCAACCAAATTGGTATGTTGTGAATTTGATTTTGCCAATACCGAAGGACGCAATGAAGTTAATCGATTGACGCACCCCCCAATATCGATACCCACTGCATTGGTTTTTGCCCACAACCCTTGCGGAATGGCAATCACCCCGGGTAATATACGTGGCGTTACTTTTGCAGGTATATATAATCGACCGCGATCGTTAAAAACTTCGACTAATTGACCATGCTTTATGTGTCTCTGCTGAGCATCAATGGGATTGATCCACAGACTACTGGCAACAGCCTCACGCAATTGAGGGAGATTGCTATAAGACGAGTGGCAATGTCCTTTAATATGAAATCCAATTAACTGTAACGGGTATTTTTCTTGTTTCAGCTTATCTTCGCTTCCTTCAATTGCGGGTAAATAAGCTGGGATAGGATAAAGTTTATCGTCCTGCTCAAATTCCCATTCACGCGCAATTTTTGCTAAGGCTTCAGAATAAATTTCAATTTTGCCCGATGGGGTATTTAACGGATGATTAACGGGATCATCGCGAAATGCTTTTAAAGCAATGTGATTATCACTATCGGCTAATTTACGATCAATAACCCCCATGCCGTCTGTTTCGGCAAAAGACGGTAAATCAGGATTTTGTTTGCGCATTCTTTCATAACTATACGCTATCCACTCCTCTTGTGTTCGTCCTTCCGTAAATTTATCTTTAACACCCATTTTTTCAGACAATTCGGTTAGCACATCATAAGCCGGACGATTTTCCCAAAGTGGCTTAATGGCTTGTTGCATACGAATCACGTAGTGATAAGCGCCCGATGCATAGGAATTATTAATTAAATCATGACTTTCCACTGACGACACATCAGGTAATAACAAATCGGCATACCTTGCTGAAGCGGTCATATGCGTATCCCAAACCAAGATAAATTCGCATTTTGATTCATCTTGTAAAATCTGATGGGTTCGATTGAGATCGGCATGCTGATTACCAATTACATTACTGGCATAGCTCCAGATAAACTTGATACCAACATCCAATTTATCTTTACCCAGTATATAAGCATTTTTAGCTGTCATGTTCTGCGGTTCTTCAATCGCTTTTGTCCATAAAAAAAATGGAATACTGGTTTTAATTGGATTTAACAGATTCAGACCAGGAACCGGATAAGTCACGCTTCCGCCCCAAGTTCCGATATTAGTACCTTGTTTACCAAACTGACCCGTGATAATTGGCAGTATCATAATTGCACGGGTAGTATGCTCACCATTTTGCCAACGCTGAGCCCCCCAACCTTGAGAAATCCATGCTGCTTTAGCATTGACAATATCTAATGCAAGCTGACGAATTTGTTTAGCTGGAATACCGGTCTTTTTAGCTGCCCATTCAGGGGTTTTAGGCGTTCTGTCATCACCTAATCCAAGAATATAAGATTTAAAATCACTAAAAGGCGGTGCACTGTCGGGTAATGAGTCAGCATTCCAGCCTACACAATATTGATTGAGCATTGCATCATCAATTCTATCTTCTTCAAGTAAAGCATAACCGATTGCAGCAACTAAAGCGGCATCCGTTCCAGGAATAATTGGAATCCACTCAGCATTGTAACCCACAACACTTTCACTACGCCTTGGATCAATAATAATCACCCTTGCTTTACTTTGTGATAATGCATTGAATAGCTCGGTCACCTGCCCTCCACCCGACATTCTGGTTTCAGCAATATTTTGTCCAAACATTACCACTAGATCAGAATGTTTAATTTGGTCTATTAACGACTCTTTTGCATTGCCATAAATATAAGGTTGAATAGCGGTTATTTGACCACTTGAATAATCACCATGATAATTAAGGTAACCACCAATCGTACTCAAGAATCGCTTACAAGCACTACGCCCAGAAATATTTGCACCTGTAGTACCTGTACCATATTGATAATAAATAGACTCGTTGCCATATTGATTAATGGTATACTTGAGTTTATTTGCCAATAAAGCGATTGCTTCATTCCATGAAATACGTTTGAATTTACCTTCACCACGCTTACCAACTCGCACCATAGGATATTTTAAACGCTCAGGATCGTAAGTTCGCCAACGTACCGCTCTTCCTCGCAAGCAAGGACGAATTTGATGCAGACCAAAGACAGGATCATTAATGCCGTCTTCCGAAGAAATTTTAGTAATAATATCATTCTTCACATGGACTTTTAGAGGACAGCGACTACCACAGTTAACTAAACAAGCACTATAGACGATTTTTTCCTCATTATCCGAACTGGCAAGACTATCATTGTCATTAACGTTAGGTTCTGCGTACACAAATGGGGATTGAATGGTATTGGCTAATGCTGCAACGCTCCCAATTGCTAACGATTTTTGTAAAAAATCTCGTCGGGTTATCTTATTATCTGACTTGCTCATTTTGTTCCCTTATGTCTATTTGGGATTTATTTATCATAATACTTTAGATGGGCTGATAAAATAGAAAACGGCATAAACCGTCTTTTAACTATCAATAAATTAAGGTAATAACAATTATTCTCAATAAATACTTGGTAAAAATACTGAATTTGCTTTTCATTATAAATTTAATTTCATGCATCTTAAAGAAAGATTGGTATAATAAGGTCATTTATTCGAATAAATAGAAAAACTATGTCACAATCTACTTATAACGCTGTTGATATTGAAGTCTTAAAAGGGCTCGATCCTGTTCGTCATCGTCCAGGCATGTATACTGACACGGCTCGCCCAAATCATTTAGGGCAAGAGGTTATCGATAATAGTGTCGATGAAGCAATAGCTGGTCACGCTCGTCAAGTTAAAGTCACGCTTTATGAAGATAATTCATTAGAAGTTATTGATGATGGGCGAGGTATGCCTGTTGATATTCATCCCGAAGAGGGAGTACCGGCTATTGAATTATTACTTTGCCGTTTACACGCTGGCGGTAAATTTTCTAATAAAAATTATCAATTCTCTGGTGGACTTCATGGTGTGGGTATCTCAGTTGTTAATGCGCTATCTAAACGGGTAGAAGTGACCGTTAACCGAGATGGTCAAGTATACCAAATTGCGTTTGAAAATGGCGAAAAAGTCGAAGACCTTCATGTAACTGGTACGTGTGGACGTCGTAACACGGGCACAAAAGTTCACTTTTGGCCAGACGAAAAATATTTTGATTCACCAAGATTTTCAGTACCCCGTTTATCTCATCTACTCAAAGCAAAAGCGGTACTTTGTCCTGGTCTTGAAATTATCTTTAAAGATAAAATTAATAACACCGAACAACGCTGGTGTTATCAAGATGGCTTAAAAGATTACTTAATGGAATCCGTCAGTGGTTACTCACTACTACCGGAAGAGCCATTTACTGGCAGCCATACCGGTGATACAGAAGCCGTTGAATGGGCACTCTTGTGGATGCCGGAAGGTGGCGAACTGTTAACAGAAAGCTATGTTAACTTAATTCCTACTGTGCAAGGTGGTACCCATGTCAATGGTTTACGCCAAGGGTTGCTTGATGCAATGCGCGAATTTTGTGAATTTCGTAATTTGTTACCACGTGGCATAAAATTGACGGCTGATGATATTTGGGAACGCTGTGCTTATGTGTTATCAGTAAAAATGCAAGAGCCACAATTTGCAGGACAAACCAAAGAGCGCTTATCATCCAGACAAAGTGCTGCATTTGTATCTGCCATTGTTAAAGACGCTTTTAGTTTGTGGTTAAATCAGCATGTACAAACCGCTGAATTACTGGCTGAAATGGTGATCTCTAGTGCACAACGACGACTAAGAGCTTCAAAAAAAGTTATTCGTAAAAAATTAACTAGCGGTCCGGCATTACCGGGCAAGCTTGCGGACTGTTCATCACAAGACTTAAGCCGAACTGAACTTTTTTTAGTGGAAGGCGATTCCGCTGGTGGCTCAGCTAAACAGGCTCGAGATCGGGAATATCAAGCGATAATGCCATTAAAAGGTAAAATTCTAAACACTTGGGAAGTCTCATCGGATGAAGTCCTTGGTTCTCAAGAAATCCACGATATTTCGGTCGCGATTGGTATTGATCCTGATAGTGATGATTTAAGCCAATTACGATATGGTAAAATCTGTATTTTAGCCGATGCCGATTCTGACGGTTTACATATTGCCACCCTACTTTGTGCGCTATTTGTTCGTCACTTTCGTGCAATGGTCGAACACGGACATGTTTTTGTTGCTATGCCACCATTATATCGTATCGATCTTGGTAAAGAAGTCCATTACGCCTTAGATGAAGAAGAGAAAGAAGGAATTTTAGATCAGCTTAAACGGAAAAAAGGCAAACCGAATGTACAACGTTTTAAAGGTCTCGGTGAAATGAATCCACTGCAACTGCGTGAAACAACGATGGATCCGAATACTCGCCGTCTAGTACAGTTATCATTAGATAATTCAGAAGAAACAATGGCGTTAATGGATATGCTACTTGCTAAAAAACGTTCGGAAGATCGCCGTGAATGGTTGCAAGAAAAAGGTGACCAAGTCCAACTTGATGTCTAACATAAAGAATGATTTAGAGGAACAACAATGAGTGAGATAACTCATGACGGAGTAGAAGTTCAGTCGCTACGTACCTTTACAGAAAGCGCTTATTTAAACTACTCTATGTATGTCATTATGGATCGTGCACTACCTTTTATTGGTGACGGTTTAAAACCAGTGCAACGCCGTATCGTTTATGCCATGTCAGAATTAGGGCTTAACGCTCAGGCTAAATTTAAAAAATCAGCACGTACTGTCGGTGACGTTTTGGGTAAATATCATCCACATGGTGATAGCGCCTGCTATGAAGCAATGGTATTGATGGCACAACCGTTTTCTTACCGTTATCCATTAGTTGACGGACAAGGTAACTGGGGGGCGCCAGATGATCCAAAATCCTTCGCTGCAATGCGTTATACCGAATCACGCCTATCTAAATATGCCGAACTACTATTAGGCGAATTAGGACAAGGAACGGTCGATTATACTCCTAATTTTGACGGTACATTACAAGAACCGAAAATGTTACCGGCCAGATTACCGAATATTCTATTAAATGGTACTACAGGTATTGCTGTTGGGATGGCGACCGATATCCCACCTCATAATATTCGTGAAGTGGCCAATGCAGCGATTATGCTGGCAGATAATCCGAAAGCTACGCTAAGCGAAGTGATGGCTCACATACAAGGGCCTGACTTTCCAACTGAAGCAGAAATCATCACCCCACCACAAGATATAGAAAAAATCTATAAGACGGGACGTGGCTCAATTCGTATGCGTGCTGTATGGAAAAAAGAAGAAGGTGATATCGTTATCACTGATCTGCCACATCAAGTTTCTGGTGCGAAAATTTTAGAGCAAATTGCCTCGCAAATGCGTGCAAAAAAATTACCATTAATTGAAGATTTACGTGATGAATCTGATCATGAGAATCCAACACGACTCGTCATTGTACCTCGCTCTAATCGTGTTGACTTAGAACAGGTCATGAATCACCTGTTTGCCACAACCGATCTGGAAAAAAGCTATCGGGTCAATATGAATATGATTGGGCTAGACAATCGCCCATCTGTCAAAGGGTTAGTTGAGATTTTAACTGAATGGTTAGAATATCGTCGTAATACGGTAACCAGACGTTTAAACTATCGTTTAGACAAAGTATTAAAACGCCTTCATATTTTAGATGGTTTACTTATCGCCTTTTTAAATATCGATGAAGTCATTAATATTATTCGCTATGAAGACGATCCTAAAACAGAGTTAATGCAACGGTTTAATTTAACTGAAATCCAATCTGAAGCGATTTTAGAGTTAAAACTTCGCCATTTAGCTAAACTTGAAGAGATGCGTATCAAAGGTGAGCAAAGTGATCTCGCTAAAGAGCGTGATCAGCTGCAAGCATTACTCGGTTCGCCTAGAAAATTGAATAGTTTAATTAAAAAAGAGCTTCAACAAGACGCTGATAAATACGGGGATGAACGCCGTTCTCCGATTGTTGAACGCAGTGAAGCAAAAGCCATTACCGAACAAGAACTAATACCGTCAGAACCGGTGACCATTGTCTTATCTGAAATGGGTTGGGTAAGAGCGGCTAAAGGTCATGATATTGATCCAACGGGACTGAGTTACAAAGCTGGCGATAGTTTTAAAGCGGCTGCAAAAGGAAAAAGTAATCAACCTGTGGTATTTATTGACTCAACGGGCCGTAGCTATGCCATTGAACCCAATACATTACCTTCAGCGCGAGGACAAGGCGAACCACTTACGGGTAAATTAGCATTACCTGCTGGTGCAAGCGTTGAACATGTGTTGATGTCAGCGAATGACAATCAAAAATTTTTACTTGCCTCAAGTGCGGGTTATGGATTTATATGTCAATTTAATGATTTAGTCGCGCGTAACCGAAATGGTAAAGCCATAATTAATCTACCGAATAATGCAAAAGTACTCACGCCTATTGAAATTTCAAATGACGAAAGCTTACTTTTATCTATTACCCAAGCAGGACGGATGCTTATTTTCCCTGTAAAAGATCTCCCCGAACTGGCAAAAGGCAAAGGAAACAAAATAATCTCATTATCCAATGCAGATGACAGCCTTGCTTATATGATTTTAATTACACCGGAAACATCCATCACCTTATATGTTGGCAAACGCAAACTTACCCTAAATCCTGTTGATTTACAAAAATTTAGGGCAGAACGTGCTCGTAAAGGTAGCGCTTTACCACGTGGACTACAAAAAATAGATCGAATTGAGGTAAACAAATAGTATGTCTTTTATTTGGGCGATTATTACAGGCTTTGTATTAAGCATTGTATTAAAATCGGGATGGGGTTATTTACTTGGATTTTTTGTTGGTCCAATGCTCTATCAAACCCTTTGTAACAAGTTAAACCAGCAAAGAACTCAAACTAATCCAACTTTATATTTAACCATTGTTTTTGAAGTACTTGGTCATCTCAGTAAAGCAAAAGGCGTGGTCACACAAGATGACATCAATCTTGCACGCCATTTTATGGATAGACTACAACTTGATAGCAACAGTCGACGACTTGCGCAAGACTCATTTAATCGAGGTAAAGCTGCGGATTATCCTCTTCGAGCTCGTTTAAAAGAGATATATATTCAATACCGCTTTCGACGTAATGTGTTAAATATTTTTTGTGAACAACTCATTCAAGCGGCACTGGTTGATGGTCATTTAGATGAAAAAGAGTCACAAATATTGTATATTGTGGCAGAAGAATTTAATATTCCTCGTCAACAAATGACCATGTATATTAAAATGATGATGGGAAGCTACCATTTTCGTCAAAATGGTTATCACCAAAATCAATACCAAGATCAGCATTACCAATATCAACAAAATCATCAACATCAGGGCTATCAAGGTCGTTCAGTACAATCAGATCTACAAAATGCATACAAAATTTTAGGTATCGAATCATCAGCCGAAATTACAGAAATAAAAAAAGCATATCGAAAACTAATGAATGAGCATCATCCCGATAAGTTAGTGTCAAAAGGCTTACCTAAAGAGATGCTTGAAGCTGCCAAAAAACGCGCTCAAGAGATTCAAGCTGCTTATGATCTCATAAAAGTATCGCGCGGATTTAAATAGAGACAACAACGATGATGCATTGGCGTTCAATTATTCGAATTGTAGGATTATTGATAACATTATTATCTGTTTTCATGTTATTACCTGCTTTAGTCGCATTAATTTATCGTGATGGCGCTGGTGCGATATTTCTTCGTTCTTTTTTTGCTGCCTTGATTTTAGGCGGCTTGTTGTGGTTACCAAATCGACACCAACGTCACGAACTTAACACCCGTGAAGGCTTTTTTATTGTGGTACTTTTTTGGGTCGTATTAGGTACTATTGGCGCTTTTCCATTCATTTTTGATAATCACATTAATTTAAACTTAACGACAGCATTTTTCGAATCATTTTCTGGTTTAACAACAACGGGGGCAACCACCATTGTGAAGTTAGACCATTTACCTAAAGCGTTACTGTTTTATCGACAATTACTGCAGTGGCTTGGCGGAATGGGGATAATCGTGTTAGCGGTTGCTATCCTACCGTTATTGGGTGTTGGGGGGATGCAACTTTATCGTGCTGAAATTCCCGGCCCACAAAAAGACAGTAAAATGCGCCCACGTATTGCCGAAACAGCAAAAACCCTTTGGTCAATCTATATTCTACTTACCACACTATGCGCAATCTG
The DNA here is from genome assembly GCF_026536675.1 of Gilliamella sp. B2717. Lineage (NCBI taxonomy): Bacteria > Pseudomonadati > Pseudomonadota > Gammaproteobacteria > Orbales > Orbaceae > Gilliamella > Gilliamella sp. B2717. The sequence continues at coordinate 24,589 of NZ_JAFNNQ010000085.1, forward strand.
CTTGTGGTTTGCAGGCATGAATGTATTTGATGCTATCTCCCACAGCTTTTCAACGATTTCAATGGGGGGATTTTCCACCCATGATGATAATTTGGCTTACTTTAATAGCCCGGCAATCAACTATATTGTTACCCTATTTTTAATCTTATCTGGCTGTAACTTTGCGCTCCATTTTGCCGCATTAAGCGGTTTTTCAATAAAAGTTTACTGGCGAGACCAAGAGTTTAGAACATTTATTTTCATTCTATTAATACTGATCGCCATATGCGCAGTGGTTATCTTTTTCTATAAACCTCATCGCCTTAGTATTGATAAAATCATATTACAAGTCGTGTCCATATCATCGACAGCAGGATTTTCTGTAGATGATATTAATACTTGGCCTTCATCATTACCTATTTTTCTACTTTGTGCCTCGTTCATTGGTGGTTGTGCCGGTTCGACAGGGGGTGGCTTAAAAGTGGTCAGAGTACTACTTTTATTTATGCAAGGTTCGCGTGAACTCAAACGATTAATTCATCCAAACGCTATCTATACCTTAAAATTAAATCATCGAGTTGTACCTGAACGAATTATCGAATCAGTTTGGGGATTCTTTTCTGCTTATGCTTTAGTTTTTCTAATTAGTTTATTTATCATCATGGCAACAGGCGTTGATGCAACCGACTCTTTTTATATTGTTGCCTCTTCACTGAATAATTTAGGTGTGGGGCTTGGTAGTGTCAGTGATAATTTTGCGCATGTCAGTGATGTGGTGAGATGGGTGATGGTGGTCGATATGCTATTTGGACGACTAGAAATATTTACATTATTAGTCCTTTTTACACCAACATTTTGGCGAAGTTAACCTTAAACTCAAACACCCATAAAAATAAAACTTTTTGCCAAATTATGCAAAATTCATAAATATTTTATTGATTATTTAGTCAATTACATAGAAAATTAGAACGCAGCATGTGCTGTGTTTATTAGAGGTAATCACCTGACATATGGAATGGATCATGGATCCTACAATCTGGATTGGTTTATCCACCCTGATTGTACTTGAAATCGTCCTTGGTATTGATAACATTGTTTTTATTGCCATTCTTGCCGAGAAGCTTCCACCACACCAACGCGATAAAGCACGCATCACTGGTCTTGCTTTTGCATTAATTACTCGCATTATTTTATTAATGTTCACCGGCTGGCTAGTTACACTCACGACACCACTATTTACAGCGTTTGGTATTAGTTTCAATGCTCGCCAACTCATTATGTTAGTGGGAGGCATATTTTTACTGTTTAAAGCCACCATGGAACTCAATGAACGTCTTGAAGGTGCAGCTCACGAAGAAGGAAAATCGAAAAAAACCTCACACTTTTGGACTGTCGTTGTACAAATCGTTATTTTAGATGCCGTGTTTTCTCTCGATTCTGTGATTACGGCAGTCGGTATGGTTGAAAATATTCCAGTCATGATTATTGCCGTTTGTGTGGCAATTTGCATTATGATGGTCGCAAGTAAACCGTTAGCCTATTTTGTCAATTCGCATCCCACCATTGTTATTCTTTGCTTGAGCTTTTTATTAATGATTGGGTTTAGTTTAGTTGCGGAAGGATTTGGTTTTGCCATTCCAAAAGGCTACTTATATGCCGCTATTGGTTTTTCAATCATGATTGAGTTTTTTAATCAGTTGGCCATATTCAATCGTCGCAAAGCATTGAATAAAAAACCATTGCGAGAACGGACTGCCGAAGCGATCTTACATCTACTGAAAGGCGATGTTGAAGAAGATCCGGATACTCACACAATTGATACCGTGTCAGATAACAATAAAAAAGAATCTGTCTTTAACCATCAAGAACTCAACATGGTTGAACGCGTCCTTGGACTGGCACAGCGATCGGTCAGCAGTATTATGACAGCAAGGTTAGATGTTGATATGGTTAATATCAATGACGACCGTGAAACAATTTTGAAAGAGATTTTTGAAAATCCTCATTCACGATTAGTCGTAACTGATAATGCGTCGATTGACGAACCTTTAGGTATTATTCAAGTTAACGACCTGTTAAAAGATGTTTTGCAAAATAAAGAACCAATCGATATTAATTCTTTAATTAAGCAACCGCTAATCTTTCCCGAAACGGTATCGTTACTTGTTGCGTTAGAACAATTTAAAAAAGCCAAAACCCATTTTGCTTTTGTGGTTGATGAATTTGGTTCCATGCAGGGCGTGGTTTCCGTTACCGACATCATCGAAACTATCGCTGGCGATTTTCCAACCGAAGAGGAAGAAATTGATGCCAAACATGATATTCAATGTCTGGATGATAATACGTGGATTGCCAATGGCTATATTCCGGTTGAAGAGTTGGTTCGATTTGTCCCAATCCCAATTGATGATAAACGTGAATACCATACTCTTGCAGGATTATTGATGGAAAAGGCACAGCATTTACTTGAAGTCGGTGAGACCATGCAAATTGGTGATTACCTATTTGAAATAGCTGAAATTGAAAGCCATCGTATTTTAAAAGTTAAAATTACTTTGAACAAACTTGATTCAATTTAATGAACCAAGGGCATACTCAATCGTAACTCATTATTAATGAGTTACGATATCTTAAAAAACCATTCAATATTCTTTATCCTCATTAAAAATCCAACATTAGATGTTGAACAATTGGTTTTAAGGATTATTTTCGTTTTCTAACAAAACAATAACAAGTGATTTGATTTGTCTCCATTACGCTATAAACAGATGAGTTAACCAAAAACAGGGAAATACCTATCCTACTATCTATTTAAAGATGCTATAAAATACGCAGATAAATTATGATTAATTTAATCAGGATTTATTATTTCATCATCGCAACTTAATGACTATATGAAATTTACTATTAAAGTCAGTTTTTAATACAGGTATTTATTAATAAAGACTGAGCAGAATAATGCTTGACCTGTTAAAAGAACCAGTAATAATAATGCAGTGAATTTTGTACTGTATAAGCAAGCAAATCACCACAATTATCACGCTTGACTAATGATAAGCAAAAATGTGGTCATGGCATTATACAAATATTCATTATTATTAACCTAAACTAGGCCTTAACTTATGAATTCAATATTCGAAAAAATATTTCAATTGAAAGCAAAAAAAACCACCATTGGTACTGAAGTGATTGCAGGATGTACGACATTTCTTACTATGGTCTATATCATCTTTGTTAATCCTTCCATTTTGTCGGCAACAGGCATGGACACCTCAGCAGTATTTGTATTAACCTGTTTAGTAACAGCCTTTGCATCGATTTTAATGGGCATGTTTGCTAATTTACCGATAGCGTTGGCGCCTGCTATGGGACTCAATGTATTTTTTGCCTATGGCATGTGTGGCGCAATGGGCTATTCTTGGCAAGTGGGAATGGGCGCAATATTTTGGGGATCGTTAATCTTTTTTGCACTATCCCTTTTTAAAGTTCGCCATTGGCTAATAGAACATATTCCACAATGTTTACGTGTTGGTATCAGTGCGGGTATTGGACTGTTTATTGCATTTATGGGCTTTCAAAATATGGGGATTGTGGTTAGTTCTCCATCAACATTATTAACCTTAGGCAATATTCTATCTCTTAAAGTCTTATTAGGTTCTCTGGGTTTTTTCATTATTATTATTTTAGCTGCGCGCAACTTCCATGCTGCGGTTCTAATCTCTATTCTCGTGGTCACATTGCTTGCTCTGTGGCTGGATCCTAATATTCATTATGAAGGCGTCGCCTCTATTCCACCAAGTGTTTCAAGCGTAGTTGGTCATGTTGATTTAGCCGGTTCGCTTAATATCGGTATAATGGGCGTGATATTTTCCGTCATGATCGTCAGCTTATTTGATTCATCAGGTACGATTTTAGCCTTGACCGACAAAGCTGGCATTTCAGACGAAAAAGGACGCTTTCCTAAAATGCGTCAAGCATTATTAATTGATAGTTTCAGCTCTTCACTTGGTGGGCTTTTTGGGACTTCATCAGTTCTCACTTACATTGAAAGTTCAGCGGGTATTTCCGTAGGTGGTCGCACCGGTTTAACTGCTGTTGTCGTTGGGATTTTATTTTTAATGATGACATTCTTATCACCTTTAGCGCATTTAGTCCCGACTTATGCAACATCTGGTGCACTAATATTTGTGGGAATCTTAATGGTATCAAGTTTAGTGAAAGTTAACTGGTCTGATTTAACTGACGCAACGCCAGCCTTTATTACCGCATTAATGATGCCTTTTGCTTTCGCCATTACTGAAGGGGTTGCACTTGGTTTTATCTCTTATGTGGTATTAAAAACTTTTACCGGTAAATTTAAAGAACTCAATCTTTGTGTCATTATTTTTGCTGTACTATTTGCACTTAAATTTATCTTTATCGATCATCATTAATCGTCATTCCTCATCAATGCTATTGATGAGGAACTCCTCAATCTTTAACTAATATATGCCCCTTTCAGTTGGCGTAAACTTGAAAAAGTGAAACTTTTTATTACTCATTTATTGGGCATTTTCTTACCAATGAATAAAGTCTATGTTCGATAGTTAAATGCGAGCAAAAACTTGACATTATCCTTGTTGAGGTCTAGAATCTTGCGACCCAAAACTTATATATTTAGGTTTTGGTCTACAGTTATTAATTACGTATCTAAAATGCAATTTTAAATTTATTTTAATTAATCAGGAGCTTATTAATGGCAACAATTAATCAGCTGGTGCGCAAACCAAGAGCACTTAAGGAAGTTAAAAGTAACGTTCCTGCACTTGAAGCATGCCCGCAAAAACGCGGTGTTTGTACTCGTGTTTACACGACTACACCGAAAAAACCTAACTCAGCATTACGTAAAGTATGCCGTGTACGTTTAACCAACGGTTTTGAAGTTACTTCTTACATCGGTGGTGAAGGTCATAACTTGCAAGAACATAGCGTGATTTTAATCCGCGGTGGTCGTGTTAAAGATTTACCTGGTGTTCGTTATCACACTGTTCGTGGTGCATTAGACTGCGCAGGTGTTAAAGATCGCAAACAAAGCCGTTCTAAATACGGTGTAAAACGACCTAAAGCTTAATGGAACTCCGTTAAGTAAGGCCAAACTATATAATTCCATTTAACTCATTTGAGTTTTGGGTAAACCTGAAAATTTATAACATATAAACGGAGTATTCCAATGCCACGTCGTCATGTTGTCGGTCAAAGAAAAATTCTACCTGATCCGAAATTCGGTTCAGATTTGCTGGCGAAATTTGTAAATATTTTAATGATAGATGGTAAAAAATCTATCGCAGAATCAATCGTATATTCAGCTCTTGATAAATTAGCTGAGCGTAGTGGAAAAGACCACTTAGCAGCTTTCGAAGTTGCACTAGATAACGTAAGACCAACTGTAGAAGTTAAGTCTCGTCGCGTTGGTGGTTCTACATACCAAGTTCCTGTTGAAGTGCGCCCTGTTCGTCGTAATGCACTTGCAATGCGTTGGATTGTAGAAGCTGCTCGTAAACGTGGCGATAAATCAATGGCTCTACGCCTTGCGAATGAACTTATGGATGCTTTTGAAAACAAAGGCACTGCTGTGAAAAAACGCGAAGATGTTCATCGTATGGCTGAGGCTAATAGAGCGTTTGCACACTATCGTTGGTAATCTTTCCACTGGTATTAAGTGGCTTGAAATTAGACTGACAGCACATATCTACTGTCAGTCAACCTAAATGATATTTTATTAAGCAAACGATTCTAAATAGAGGATTAATATGGCTCGTACAACCCCTATAGCACGCTACCGTAATATCGGTATCAGTGCACATATTGACGCAGGTAAAACGACAACTACTGAACGTATTTTGTTTTACACTGGCGTAAGTCACAAAATTGGTGAGGTTCATGATGGCGCAGCTACCATGGACTGGATGGAACAAGAACAAGAACGTGGTATTACTATCACGTCTGCGGCTACAACTGCATTCTGGTCTGGTATGGGACAACAATTTGAACCACACCGTATCAATATCATCGACACCCCGGGACACGTTGACTTCACCATCGAAGTTGAACGTTCTATGCGTGTTCTTGATGGTGCAGTAATGGTTTACTGTGCGGTTGGTGGTGTTCAACCTCAATCAGAAACAGTATGGCGCCAAGCTAACAAATATAAAGTTCCGCGTATCGCATTTGTAAACAAAATGGATCGTATGGGTGCTAACTTCTTACGTGTAGTTGAGCAAATCAAAACACGTTTAGCGGCAGTGCCTGTTCCATTAGTATTACCAATCGGTGCTGAAGAAGGCTTTACTGGTGTTGTTGATTTACTTAAACGTAAAGCAATTAACTGGAATGATGCAGACCAAGGTACAACCTTTACTTATGAAGATGTACCAGCGGATATGGTTGAGCAAGTTGAAGAATGGCGTGCAAACTTAATCGAAGCTGCAGCAGAAGCTAACGAAGAGTTAATGGAAAAATACCTTGGTGGTGATGAGTTAACTGAAGAAGAAGTTAAAAAAGCACTACGTGAACGCGTACTTGCTAACGAAATCATCTTGGTAACATGTGGTAGTGCATTTAAAAATAAAGGCGTTCAGTTCATGCTTGACGCAGTTATTGAGTATTTACCTGCACCAACCGATGTTCCTGCGATTAAAGGTGAATTACAAAATGGTGAACCAGCAGAACGTCATTCAAGCGATGATGAACCATTTGCTGCACTTGCATTTAAAATTGCAACTGACCCATTTGTTGGTAACTTAACCTTCTTCCGCGTTTACTCTGGTGTAGTTAACTCTGGTGACTCAGTACTTAACTCAGTTAAAGATCGTAAAGAACGCTTTGGTCGTATCGTACAGATGCATGCGAACAAACGTGAAGAAATCAAAGAAGTTCGTGCGGGTGACATTGCAGCAGCAATCGGTCTTAAAGATGTCACAACTGGTGATACGCTTTGTGCTGAAAATTCACCAATTATTCTTGAAAGAATGGAATTCCCTGAGCCGGTTATCTCGGTTGCAGTTGAACCAAAAACTAAAGCTGACCAAGAAAAAATGGGTATTGCTTTAGGTCGTTTGGCAAAAGAAGATCCATCATTCCGTGTCTGGACTGATGAAGAATCAAACCAAACTATCATTGCTGGTATGGGTGAATTACATCTTGAAATCATCGTAGACCGTATGAAACGTGAATTTAACGTTGAAGCGAATGTCGGTAAACCTCAAGTTGCTTACCGTGAAACAATTCGTACAACAGTTAAAGACATCGAAGGAAAACATGCAAAACAATCTGGTGGTCGTGGTCAATACGGTCATGTTGTTATCGACATGTATCCATTAGAAGCGGGTGGTGCTGGTTACGAATTTGTTAACGAAATCAAAGGTGGGGTAATTCCGGGTGAATTTATTCCTGCAGTAGATAAAGGTATCCAAGAGCAATTGAAATCAGGACCTTTAGCTGGCTATCCAGTTGTGGATCTCGGTGTGCGTTTACATTTTGGTTCTTACCATGATGTCGACTCATCCGAAATTGCCTTTAAACTTGCCGCATCAATGGCATTTAAAGAAGGCTTCATGAAAGCTAAACCTGTGCTTTTAGAACCAATTATGAAAGTAGAAGTTGAAACCCCTGAAGATTATATGGGCGACGTTATCGGTGACTTAAACCGTCGTCGTGGTATGATCGAAGGCATGGATGATACTGCAACAGGTAAAACTGTTCGTGCGCAAGTACCTCTTTCAGAAATGTTTGGCTATGCGACAGACCTTCGTTCACAAACACAAGGTCGTGCTTCTTACTCTATGGAGTTCTTGAAGTATAACGAAGCACCTTCAAACATCGTAACAGCAATTATTGAAGCTCGTAAAGCGAAATAATTATTTATATAAATAAAGTAACACTTCCCTACAAAATGAGGGAAGTGATTTAATAAAGGAACATTAAGATGTCTAAAGAAAAATTTGAACGTACAAAACCCCACGTTAACGTTGGTACAATCGGCCACG
>NZ_JAFNNQ010000086.1:0-33451 GCF_026536675.1 Gilliamella sp. B2717
GCACCCTACAGGGACGGTATAGAATTTAAATGTGATAATCGCCATTAAATGGTACTTTCAAAATATTATCTAGTTAAACTTTAACCAAAGTTTATTGGTGTTTGAAAGAATTACAATAACAATAAATGTAATAGGAAGGCTCACTAAATGTGCTAAAACCGTGAGCTCGACAACCAGTAACAATAATTTGTCTTAATAAACGGCATTGGCAGTGAAATAAAAATAATAATCACTAAGATTTTATTGGATATGGCATAACGCATTATTAAATTGATATAATACACTTAAAACATTTAATGATCATATAAATTTAAAAATTATGGTCATAATATATTGAAAAAAATCATTAAATCAGTAAGATATTTTTTGAACTGAAAAGGTAAAAATATATAATAGCGAGAATATACTATTCGTTTTTTTATATTTTTTTGAGTTGTTGTTACATAAATAAGAGTATAATTGCCTAACATTAAATAAAATTATGATTGATATAAAAAAGTTTCTTTCTATGTTCATTAGATTGTATTGTATTTAGATAGATTAATCATAATTTAAAAACATTATAGTTTAACCCTATACGCTTAAATATTTTTAAAATCAAGGATGTAGTATGAGTTATATTCAAAAATTATTTAGAAACATTGGTATTTTAGTGGTTGTTACACTATTAAATTTTGTTTGTTATGCAATAGCTGCCCCTGCATCAAATCCATCTAATGATAAACAAATAGCTAAAAATGTTGAATTACGTGAATTAAACTATATTGATTATTTAAAAGAAAAAAAAAGTTTTGCCTTTATCCCTGTCACTGATGATTTACTTAAACATGGTGGTCGTTCAATAGAAGCTTTTTTCTTAAGTCATGCAGAGCAAAATCATACCGATCCGGTAAGTGCAGAATACAAAAAAAAATATTACCGTATTGAAGGTAAAGACTATGAAATATTTATAGCTAAATCAGGCTTATCAAATTCAGATTTTGTCTTCGTGTTTGATAAAGATTCGAAACAACTTAAGTCATTTGCATTAAATGAGTTGAATGCTATAGCAATAATTAGCCCTGATCACTCTATTAAAGATAGTGGTCCTTATTTTGAATCCGATTTTTTATTTGGATTTGAAATTGATGCTGATAAATTAAAGGATTTTACCAATCCATTAGTTTACATTGGTAAAGAAAATCCATTTATTCATTAAAATTTCCTTGAAGCATTCCAAAAATTTTTATTAGATGTTTGAGAATATAATTAATTGTATTGACCAGATTCATTAATGATCCTCAAACATCTAAATTTCTAAGCAATCAGTTTGTTGGTTCTTCTAACTCCACTACTAAATGAATGAATTCTGGCAAAATGTCTAATATTAATGCCAGTTGCTGCAAAACCAAAATATCATTGGTGTTTTGTTCGTCATTAATGGAAATGGTTTCAATATAATTTGAAATCATTTTTTTCATGACTTGTTCATTTTCATCGATTTTTTTATCGTTTAAAAGATTGATGATATAGACTGCTAGATCATCAAATAGATCCAATGTATGTTGAGCAATGATTTTATCTCGGTGCGAACCTAATGTTGAAAGATAGCTGATTAAAGTGTGATTAAGCGTTAATAAACGGAAACCCTGTTCAATCACGTTTCGATTTACATGAGGTTCTTTTGTCATCAGACTAATCAATGTCGATAGGTCAGCATTACTATCGTGGGCGGCGCGTCTTGCTAATCGATATTTTGGGTCATTGGTTTTACCCGTTAAATATTGACTTCCAATAAGCGCCAGATAGTGACTATCATCATGGCAAACGCGATCAATTAGTTTGGTTAAATTTCTAAACTTCCAGTCTGGCCAAATAAAGCTAACAGCAAACCATGCAATAAAGCAACCTATCAGTGTTGCAATAATTCGTAGGATAGCAACTTCTACACTATTTTCGCCAATTAAACTGAAACTAAAAAAGACTAATAATGTAATAAATGCGGTAGCGTAAGCATATTGAGAATTTTTAAATAAGAAAAATAGCCAACCAGTTATGATGATTAAAATTAACTGTTCAATGATGCTTGGAAATAGATAGGTTAACGGAATGCCGACAATAATACCCAAGATAGTACCAATAATACGTAATTTTAGTCGATATTTAGTCGTTGAATAGTTTGGTTGGCAAACAAAAAGACTGGTAAGGATAATCCAATAACCATGAGAAAGATTAGAAAAATAAATGATGATATAGCCAACAAACAGGACAATACTCATACGTATTGCATGACGAAAAAGAGAAGACTTGAGAGTTAAATTATGTTTAATTTTAGTAAAAATATCATAGAAACTTGTGAGTTCCTCATCAATTAATTCATTATTTTCTTTGTCTTTTGAAAGATGTTGTTCATTATCAATATTTGCTAATAATAAGTCGATAGATAACAAATTTTGATAAAGATTTTGTAGGGATTTAACCAGTAAGGCTTCCGTTTTATTTTTAGCTTGATAATGGGCAATAGCTTCTTCTAAATATGAAAAATGACGAGCAAATAAGGAATCATGCTGATAAGTTTGATTCATTTTAATGGCAACAGCTAATTTGGCACATGCTTTTGCTTGTAAATTCAAAATTCGTGCAAAGCGAAATAAAATATCACTATGTTTAAAATGTTGACTTAGCGCTTGATAATCACCATGTGAAGAGCTTGCTCGCTCATGAATATCTTGAGCAACAAAGTAATAACTAAGCATTTTTTTCACATATGATTGGCCTTGATAAGCTTTTAATCGGTTAAAAAGAGCGTGTTTAGCCTGATTAAACACATTAATCAATTGATTGTTACATTCGGTTAATTCTAATGTTTGACTTTTAAATTCATGAGTTTCATCTGGGTCAAACATCGCTGCTTTAGCATCAAGGTAATGACTTAATTTTACAAAACAAGTTGAAATAGTCTGTTGGGTCGTTCGAATCGGCTGAATGAGAGATTCAATCAAAGAGACAATGTTATACCATAAAGCGCCGAGTAATAAATAACAAGGTAGCGTGTAATTATCATCAAATAAATTATGCCCTAACATGGTATAGGCTGCGATCAATAACGATCCAAAAGCAATCACACCATAACGTTGACCCAAAGAACCAAGCATAATGAAGATAAATGTTGAACTCATTAATCCTATAATAAAAAGAAGAGGAATATTAAATAATAGCTCGACAGAAAAGGTAGCAATCGCAAAACACACTAACGTTAATAAAATATTTATACATCGGCTTAGTAAACGTGTATCAATTTCGGATAATCCCGCAGCCACAACACCCAGTGTTAAAGGAATGACATACGACACATAGCCTAAGTACCAAGGAACCAAGGTTGAACCTGTTAAACTGATTAACATACGAATACTAAAAAGTAGATTACTACTATAAAAGACTTTACGTAAAGTTAAGATTATTGGATGCACGATGTTTTTTGAATTGAATGTTAGTTACTGTAAATGTAAGTAGCATACTATATTGTGTCAATTTGTAAAAGGGCTGAGGCAACTTGCTAAAACTAATGTTTTGATTATTTGTGTTAACTAAAGTTAAATTAAAATATATCATTGACACAAAAGTCATTGCTAAGTGAGATCTCGTTATTAATGAATGCATTTATTACACTAATAGGTTAAGCCTTTTATTTATTTGTTTGGCTTCTTTTAATGCAAAATAAAACCATGTTACTCACTGAATTTAAAGTAATTTATCTGCTCATGTCCCGATTGATTACTGACTTAACTTATCTACTAATGACGTAATCTAAGGTTATCATTACGTCAACTAAATGGGTAAGAGTATAACTCGCCTTATTTCTAAGTTAAAATACGACGTAAAGTAGATATTAAATAACAAGGAATAAATCGTTATGACAACTGAAATGACAACACTTGATAAGATAAAAAAACAAATTGCAGAAAATCCTATCATTCTGTATATGAAAGGCTCGCCTAAATTACCGAGTTGTGGTTTTTCAGCACAAGCAGTACAAGTATTATCTCAATGTGGTGAGACATTTGCGTACGTCGATATTTTACAAAATCCCGATATTCGTGCTGAATTACCAAACTATGCAAATTGGCCTACTTTTCCACAGTTATGGGTTGAAGGTGAACTAGTAGGGGGATGTGATATTATGATCGAAATGTTCCAAACTGGTGAACTGCAAACATTAATAAAACAGACAGCTGAAAAACATAAAGCTTAAAAATTGACACATTATTTAAATAAGAGAGTTTAATTACTCTCTTAATTCTCTTGAACTTCTTCGTCTATTGAACTTGGATTGAGTTGAGGCAGTGGCCAGCCTCCTAATCGCTTAAATCGATTCACTATTTCACAAAATAAAATAGCGGTTTTTTCGGTATCATAAAGTGCAGAGTGGGCTAACTTGTGATCAAAAGGAATGCGAGCAAGTTCACATGCTTTTGCTAGAACGGTATGCCCAAACACTAAACCACTCAGTGCTGCAGTATCAAAAGTAGCAAAAGGGTGAAACGGATTACGTTTAATATTGGCTCGTTCTGCTGCTGCCATTAAAAAACTATGGTCAAAGTTTGCATTATGCGCAACCATAACAGCACGATTGCAATCGTTTGCTTTAATTCCCGATCTAACCATTTTAAATATCGCTTCAAGCGCCATTTTTTCGTCAACAGCTTGTCTTAATGGATTGTCGATATCAATACCATTAAAAGCTAAGGCACTCGGTTCTAAAATTGAGTTTTCAAATGGATTGACATGAAAATGAAGGGTTTGGTCTGGAATCAGCCATCCCTCTTCAGTCATTTGTAGTGTGATTGCCGCAATTTCTAGAATAGCGTTAAGTTTTGGGTCAAATCCTGATGTTTCTATATCTATTACAACAGGATAAAAACCACGGAAGCGTTCACATAATTTAGCATTTGGCACAATAGTTGTCTTATTTAGCATAAAATAAAATTATTATGCCAGTTTTTACCGTATTCGCCTAGTTTTACCTTCGATTCAGCACTGTTGAACTCGAAAAAAAATATACTAAATAAAAACACTAAAAACGCTATCTGTATAATTTTTGTTTAGATTGTTCAATTGATTTTATCCAAGTCTGATTAATACGTTTAGCATGTTTAGGCATGTGTTTTAAGCGTAGTTCAATTTTTTGTAAAACTTCTTTAGCGAGTGAAAATTGCTGCCACTCAATTAAGGTTTGTAAATAGTATGAAGCGGCTTCTAAACTTGGATAATAACTGATTAATGCATTAAATTCTTCTTGAGCTTCTTTTTTTAAATCAAGTCCAATTAAGATTTTGGTATAAAGTAAATGTCCTTCATCAGAACGATAAGTTGGATTTTTATTTCTTAGATAATCCAAAGTTTCTTTTGCCTTTTTGTACTGTTCAACTTGATAGAGTGCGTAAGCATATTGTAATAAAATATCTGGTGCTGATTCATAGATCCCAGTTAATGCTTCTTGATAATAAATTAACGCTTCATGAGCTCTATCATTATCAACGAGTGCTTTAGCTAAACAGACTTTTGCTTCAACAGTGGGCGAAATTTCATAATTACTTAAAGCTTCGCGAAGTTCACGTTGCGGATCTAACGCTTTTAATAATTTTGATTCAATTTGATATCCCACTGAGGTTTGTCTAAAATCGGGTAGAAATATGACTAAAAAGTAAATCAAACTACCAATAAAAGGAAAAAGGAACAATATAGACAGCCAAAATCGTTCTTGCTCTGTTTTAATTACATGAACAGCAAAAAATAGAGCGATAATTGTACTGAATCCTATACCTAAAAATGGCAAAACATATACCTCATTGAATATAAACCGACGTAATGTATCATTTAGCTAAAACTTAATAAATAATAGAAAAGAACAAATTTGTTAATTTGTTTAACTCCGTGTTTTCATGCATCCAAAAATCATTTTAAAACAGGATGTTATTTATTGACCTTCTGTAAACATGAAAGAATTTATTTAAAATTTCACCATTAATATCACTATATCGAATCGTTACGTGAGATAATTTATAATAGTTTATACTTAATCATATAGGCTGGTTTATAAAAAAATTGCCAATATTTCGATTATAATAATTTCGAGATTCATTAAAGGATTTTATTAAAAAATTCATATTGTTCTTTAAAAAGTCATTAAAAATACGAGAGGAAAACGTGCAAAATTTTGAACTTCAACAAATTATTAATCATGAATTACAAGTTGAACGCTACCGTGACTATGCACCTAATGGTTTACAAGTACAAGGACGTAAGCAAATAAAAAAAGTGATAACTGGGGTGACCGCATGTCAACGTTTATTAGATGAAGCCGTTAAATTAGATGCTGATGCGATTTTAGTTCATCATGGCTTTTTTTGGAAAAATGAACCACTAACGATAACAGGAATTAAATATAAACGCTTGCAAACATTGCTTTCAAATAATATTAATTTATTTGCGTATCATTTGCCTTTAGATGGACATCCAGTTATCGGCAATAATGCATTACTTGCGGATTTATTCAATATCGAAGTGGATAAACGTGAGGATATAACCGATTTGTTATTTAAAGGGACACTCATTGAACCGACCACATCACTGCAATTTAAGCAAAAACTTGAACAAGTTTTGCATCATCGTTCACGAGAAATATTATTTTGTGGCGATAATGCTCCTCAAATAATTAAACGAATTGCGTGGTGTAGTGGTGGTGGTCAAGACTTTATAGAAGCAGCAGCAGAACAAGGATTTGATGCTTTTTTCACAGGTGAAGTTTCTGAACGTACCATTCATATTGCTCGAGAATATGGAATTAATTTTTATGCAGCAGGGCACCATGCCACTGAACGTTACGGAATCAATAAACTTGGTGAATGGCTAGCCAAGCAATATGACCTTGAAACTATTTTTATTGATATTGATAATCCTGCATAACAAAAGTTGAATTTAAATAAGAAATATCGCATACTTGTCGGTAGATTTTTTATTCTTGAAGTTGGTTATCAATAAATAATATGAGAGGTCATTTTATGTTTACAGGAAGTCTGGTCGCCCTTGTTACTCCAATGGATACAAAAGGAAATGTAGACCAAGTAAGCTTAAAAAAATTGGTCGAATATCATATTGCCAATGGCACATCGGCAATTGTTTCTGTTGGTACCACTGGCGAATCAGCAACGCTCGATCATCATGAGCATATCGATGTAATTAAAAGAACGATCGAATATGCAGATGGAAAAATAAATGTCATTGCTGGAACTGGCTCAAATGCGACTAAAGAAGCAATTGAATTAACTAACCGTGTTGAAAATATTGGTGTAGTTGGCTGTTTAACCGTTGCGCCATATTATAATAAACCAACTCAAGAAGGTCTTTATCAACATTTTAAAGCAATTGCGGAAAATACAGCTTTACCCCAAATAATCTATAATGTCCCGGGTCGTACTTGCAGTGATATTAAGCCAGAAACAGTTGGACGATTATCTAAAATAAAAAATATTGTTGCATTGAAAGATGCAACAGGAGATTTATCAAGAGTTTATAAAACTCGTAAACTTGTTGGTAGTGAATTTAAATTATTAAGTGGTGATGATGCGACTTTCTTAGATTTCATGATTTTAGGTGGTGACGGTGTGATTTCCGTGACAGCGAATGTAGCTGCCAAACAGGTTGCAACAATTTGTGAGCTTGCAACGAAAAATCAAATTCAAGAAGCTCGAAAGCTGAATGATACGTTATCAGCACTACATAGTAGCTTATTTATTGAGCCTAACCCAACTCCAGCAAAATGGGCTTGCACAAAATTGGGTCTAATGGCGAACGATACGATCCGTTTGCCGCTGGTTTCACTTACAGATGCTTCTGTGTCTGTGGTTGAAAAAGCTCTTAAAGATGCGAATTTACTCTAATTTATGTATAACCAATAATTTATAAGCAGATATCTATGTTTAATAAAACTATGTTAAAAAACAAAGCGATTAAAAACACAATGGTGATGACAGCCATTGCATCTTTATTTTTGGTTGGTTGTGGTAGCGATCAAAATTATAAACGAGAAGTTGATGGGAACGAAGATTATTTGAATTCGCCAGTTTTGAAACCGCTAACTGTCCCTCAGGGTGTAACGGTACCTGCTGAAAGTTCCGAATATTATATTCATTTTAATAAAAATGAAGGCGCTGTATATGGTAAGCAAGTGGATATTCGGGCACCTATCATTCCTATTCCAACTATTCCTGATTCTTATGCGTCTTATAACTATGGTACCGCTTCATTAAATGCGCCTGCTGATGCGAATGTATGGTCTGTTATCCCAACTGCGCTGAATAAATACAATATTCCGATTAGTAGCAGTGATAATAATGTTATTGTTACGGGCAATGCTTCAATTTTTTCAAGTGATGAAGAGCCGAACATCCAAGCGTCTTATGTCATTCATCGGCAAAATTATCCTGGTACAGAAAATATCATTGTCGAGTTGAAAACATTAACTCGTGGTACACAAGATATTTCATCTGATTCTATTGAAGTGCAACGGTACGTTGTTCGCTTATTTAATTTAATAATGGATGAGGCTGCACCTAAGTCATCACAAGTGGCGCAAGAACAAACAGATGAAAACGTCGTTGAAGACAAAACCATTCATGAAGATTCAAAATAAAGCAAGACGCTATGAGATATTATTTGTGACAAGTAACATTTTGATAAATAGTTAAGATAATCAGTAGTGAAGAATTTAGTTAATTCTTTTATGTAAAACTGGCTATAGATTGAACTTCACTATTCGAGACGATATAGCAAACAATAGCATCTTATTATTTATTGCATTGGTACAAATACGTGAGTATCGAAAAGTTTAAAACTAAGGAGCGAATAGCTCCTTAATCATTTGTTGGCAATTTGATATAAGGTTAGAACCATGAAAAAGTTGGCTGAGCTTTACCGTGGTAAAGCAAAAACGGTTTATACTACTGAAAATCCCGATCTATTAGTGTTAGAGTTTCGCAATGATACTTCCGCTTTTGATGGCTTACGTATTGAACAATTAGAGCGTAAAGGGCGCGTCAATAATAAATTCAATTATTTTATTATGAATAAACTGCGTGAAGCAGGTATTCCTACTCAAGTTGAAACGCTTTTGTCTGATACAGAAGTCATCGTCAAAAAACTGGATATGGTACCTGTGGAGTGTGTGGTTCGAAATCGTGCCGCAGGTTCTTTGGTCAAACGCTTAGGGGTTGAAGAAGGTAAGGTGTTAAATCCGCCAACATTTGAATTATTCCTAAAAAATGATGCATTGCATGATCCCATGGTTAATGAGTCATATTGTAAAACATTTGGTTGGGCTACTGATGAACAGTTATCAACGATGAAGGCACTAAGCTTTAAAATCAATTCAATTTTGACCGATCTTTTTGATAAAGCAGGATTTATTTTAGTGGACTATAAACTTGAATTTGGATTGTTTAAGGGTGAAATTACGTTAGGTGATGAATTTTCCCCTGACGGTTGTCGATTATGGGAAAAAGAGACCTTAAAAAAAATGGATAAAGATCGTTTTCGCCAAGGGCTTGGCGGTGTCATTGAAGCTTATGAGGAAGTCGCCACCAGAATCGGCGTTGCTTTGTAATGTTTGCTCAATTTGATATCTCCTTTTTTCTTTTACTGGGTTTAGCTGCACTGTGTTATTTAACGCATAATAACACAGTCACTTTTGCCGTATTATTGCTACTATTATTTAAATTAACCCCATTGTCGACCTATTTTCCGTTTTTAAATCAATATGGACTGACAATTGGTATTGTCATTTTAACGGCGGCTATGATGGTTCCGCTTGCCGACGGATCTTTGAGTATCAAAGACATATTAAAATCATTCACAACATGGCAATCAATTTTAGCTATCTTTGTCGGCATACTAGTCTCTTGGCTAGGTACCCGTGGGGTTTCTTTAATTGGCGCACATCCCACCATTGTTAATGGTTTAATCATTGGAACCTTGATTGGTGTTGCCTTTTTCAAAGGTATTCCAGTTGGCCCCCTTATTGCCGCAGGCTTGCTTTCCATATTGATTGGAAAAAGTTAGTCGATGATTAATCTTGATAGCACCAGAACTTTATGGGTGTTGCGTGGTGATGTAACGAAATTATTCAGTCAATTAAGTGACATCATTAAGCAACATAAAGGGGATTGGATCACAATAAGTGATCAAGCCATTTTATCAAATTATGTGCCAAATATCGTATCAATATCTAATACTAAAACCCTTTTAGGACAAGAGTATTTACATGCCATTTTTGATGCAACTCAGTCATTTAATTTAGAAGCATTTGCCATGTTGTCAGGAACGCTTGTAAAAGGAAGCCGATTGATTTTGTTATTACCTGAAAATTACAATCTTTGGGCAGACAAAGATAGTTTACGTTGGAATGAAGATGCTTATCCAATACCTGTGCCTAATTTTATAAACCATTTACAGCACACTATTTCTAAATTTAACGGTTTCCAAAAAAATAACTTTTCTGAATGTTATTTGACATCGCCTGATTATGATGAACAGCAACACACATTAAAACAAGTGTTAAACAGTGATAAGCCTATCCATGTTATCACGGCAAAACGAGGTAGGGGAAAATCCGCTTTGGCAGGTCAATTCTCTCACTATCGACATTGCATTGTTACGGCTCCTAACAAAAAATCGCTGACCACTTTCTTTCGTTTTGCTAAACCTGATGTTCGTTTTTATGCACCTGATGAATTAATCGAAAAAGGTGTCGATGATTTTGCTGACTATCTTATTATTGATGAAGCAGCCATGATACCTTTGCCAATGCTAAAAAAATTGCTGCAACTCGTGAATTTAGACAAAAGCCGTATTTTACTGACTACTACGGTTGAAGGTTACGAAGGTACCGGACAAGGTTTTTTATTAAAATTATTAAATGATAAGCAATGTGATCATTTTCATCTTGAAAAACCAATTCGGTGGAATGGCGATGATCAGTTAGAATATTTTACTGATTGTTTAGTTCTCAATGGACTAATATCAGCAGAAAATCAGCGAATTAATAATACAAAGCCAATTGATTATTCCATAGTAGCGCGTCATGATTTAAGTAGTTTGAAGGAGATCTTTTATTTACTGAAAACAGCCCATTATCAAACTACGTTAGTTGATTTAAGGCGACTTTTAGACGCGACAAATTTGACGATTTTGCAGGCTAAACAGAGTCATAACCTAATTGGTGCAGCCATAACGGTTAAGGAAGGAGATTTACCGGATGACTTAATTGAAGAAATATGGAAGGGTAACCGTAGACCAAAAGGAAATATGGTTGCACAATCTTTGGTAGCCCATGCAGGTGTTAAACAAGCAGCAAAATTAAAATCTGTCAGAATAAATCGCATTGCAGTGATAGCTTCTTATCGAAGACAAAATATTGCAACGCAATTGATACAACATACTTATGAAGCGGCAAAAAAACAACATCAAGATTTTTTATCCGTGAGTTTTGCCTATAGTAGGGAAAATTATCAGTTTTGGTCATCTGTAGGTTTTGTACTTGTACATGTTGGTAGTCGTTTAGAGGCAAGTAGTGGCACATATTCGGTAATGGCAATAAAACCGATTAACCAAAATGGTATAAATTTGGTTAACGTGCTATCCAAAAAGTTACAACGTAACATGATGTGGCTAAAAGAGATCATCGCACTCCCATTTGATGAAATGCTTATTGCTGATACTGATCAGCAATTGACTAAGCAAGATATTATGGAATTATACGGATTTTGTTATTTTCATCGAGCATTCGAAGCAACTTATGCTTCATTATGTCGCTTACAACAATTTAATGATAAGCAAAATAATCGAGTGAAATTATCTGTCTTAGGTGCTTTACTGAAAAATAAAAATCAAGGCAATGCGATCATTCAGCAATTTCAATTGACTGGGCGAAAAGCATTATTAGAAACAATTAAACAAGAGGTTAAGCAATGGTTGAATAGTAATAATGAAGTTATTTATGAAAAATAGCAATGTTGTTTTATTGAAAACCATGCTGATAAGTTGAATTTAGCGTTATTTCATGTTTAAAAGGAACAAGAGTGAAGAGTAATAATGTAGATAAATTAAGATTTAATTCAAATTTAAATCATGATCGGCGTAGATCGGGATTTGAATATTTTCTGTTAGGCTGGTCCTTAGCATTCAGCCCGAAAATTAGACATTTTGTATTCTTGCCTTTATTGGCGAATATGGTGATTATGTCAGCGCTATTTTATTGGTTTTTTTCCACAATTACCGGCATGGTTGACTGGGGATTATCTTATGTACCGGGGTGGCTTTCTTGGCTTGGCTATATTATTAGTTTTATGGTGATTCTGATTTTAGTCATATTATTTTGTTATTTTTTTAGTACAGTGGCTAACTTTATTGCTGCACCGTTTAACGGCTTGCTTGCCGAACAAGTTGAAGCTGAATTAACGGGGATACCTGCATCCGATACTTCTTGGTTAAGTTTAATCAAAGATTTACCTAGAATATTTAGTCGTGAAATTCAAAAATTAATCAATTATGTATTATGGTCTATCCCAATATTATTAACGTATTTTATTCCTGTTATTGGTCAAACAGTCACACCGATAATTTGGTTTTTATTTACTGCATGGCAAATTAATATTCAATACGCTGATTATCCTTTCGATAATCATAAGATTACTTTTCATCGTATGCGTGAGTTACTTAAGCAGGATAAAGTTGATAATTTAGTCTACGGTATTTTAGTTAGTTTTTTTACTATGGTGCCACTATTAAACCTAATTATTATGCCAATTGCAGTTTGTGGCTCAACTGCGATGTGGGTCGATCGTTATCGCCATCAAGCTTTATTTAAAAGTGATATTAACGATATCCGATAGGGAAGAAAGTGATTAATTTTTTTCGAAATTAATCACTTTTTGTTTTTATCCTCAGCACTTTTTGGAGTTTGGTTATTCTCCTCATCATCATAAGGTATGGGTTTAATTCCTTTTTTATCAATGTAAGACTTAAAATTAAGCTTATTGAGAGCTTTAATGGCATTAATAAAAATACCTAAGATGAATAATAAAATTACCCACCAATAATCTTTTATCCACTCCATTTTTTTACCTTTGTTGGATGCATGTTAGTGACGCTCGTTTAGTCGAATGTCCAAAGTAGCATTAAATAATCTATTCAAATTTTGTTTGAGCAGATTTAACAAGTTAGATAACTTAGCCAATCTTATTAAACGAGTAACTTTTCCAAAATTCTTTGATAAATTTTTTTCAGTGTGATGATATCCTGACAATTTACATTTTCGTTAATCTTATGGATTGTTTTATTTAATACCCCAAACTCGATAATCTGACAGCCCATTTTTGCAATGAAACGTCCGTCTGATGTTCCGCCACTTGTTGATAATTTTGTCTCAATATTTGTGTACTCTTTTATCGCACTTGCTGTAGCTTGAGTCAGTTCACCTTGCGGCGTTAAAAACGGATGACCTGATAAACGCCAATTTAACGTATAGTTTAATTTATGCTTTTGTAAAAGTTGCTCAACGCGGGTTTTAATTAATTCGTCAGTGAGTTCACTACTGTATCGAAAATTGAACTGCACCGATAGATCACCGGGCACAACGTTTTCAGCTCCTGTGCCTGCCTGAATGTTTGCAATTTGCATAGAGGTTTGCGGAAAATATTGATTGCCATTATCCCAAACCGTATTAATCAGTTCAGCCAATGCAGGGGCAAATCGATGAATAGGATTGTCAACTAAATGAGGGTAGGCGACATGACCTTGCATACCATGAATAATTAAATTTGCTGTCAGAGAACCTCGACGCCCATTTTTAATTTGATCGCCTAAAACCTTATCACAAGAAGGCTCTCCTACAATACAATAGTCTACACGTTCCTGACGTTCAATAAGACGATTAACAACTTTAACTGTTCCATCGGTTGCATCAGCTTCTTCATCAGAGGTAATTAGAAACGCAACACGACCACGGTGATTGGGGTTTGCTTTAACAAAATCTTCAGCAGCACAGATCATTGCTGCGACACCACTTTTCATATCTGATGCGCCACGGCCATAAAGTACACCATGAGTATCAATGGTTGCCTCAAATGGGGGATACAGCCATTGGCTTTCATCGCCAGCAGGCACTACGTCGGTATGACCAGCGAACATAAGTGTTGTTTCTGACGGATCGCCATGATAAGCCCAAAGATTTTTAGTGCGACCAATATTGAATTCTTCAATGATAAAGTTAAGTGATGTTAAGCGCTCGATAAGGATATTTTGACAATTTTTATCATCCGGACTTATCGATTTTTCGGCAATCAATGCTTTGGTTAGTTCAATAACAGGCTCTGTCATAATGATCTCGGTTTTATTGTTGTTGTTTGAAAAATTGCGAATAACTTTCGTTTGAAAATCCGAGTAATACATGCTTACCCTTGATTATTAGCGGTCGTTTTATAATTGAAGGATTGTCCAGCATCAGTTTCATCGCAGCTTGCTCATTGTCAACGTTAGCACGTACTGATTCATCCAATTTACGCCATGTTGTACCCCGTGTATTAAGTAGGCTTTGCCAATCAACCAATTTCAAAATAGTCTGTAATTGTTCAGCTGACAGTCCATCTGTTTTGTAATTGTGAAATTGATACTTGATTTTATTTTCATCAAGCCATGTGAACGCTTTTTTCATTGTACTGCAGTTTTTAATACCGTAAATGGTTAACATAATTCTCATTCCTTAAGCAAAGTATAAAGTCAAATTATATCAGTTGTCTTACCGAATCTCTAATTTTGAATTGGATGAGTAATATAAACATTAATTAAATGAATAATCGAAAGATTAATCGCTTAAATTTAACCTTATTTAGATTCTTTTTGTTTTTCAGAACAAAACACTTGAAAAAAACATATTAATCCTTATTTTTGACATAAATTTTATTTTTTAAAGTTACTTTTCTATTTTTTTAAATATTAAATATTAATATTGCGAATTATTCGCATTTTAAAACTATTTTTATAGGTAAATATTTTTTAAAATAAGCAGAATAAAACGTGCTAGCATAATTCACAGGAACATTAATGTCAGTATTAACATTAAATCACCTCCCTTTAGGAAATGAGGCGGTTATCTCTCGTCTATTACCTGAATCCTTACCTTTTCGTAGAAAGTTACTGGCAATGGGATTAACTCCAGGCTGTAAAATTTCGATTGTTCGTGTGGCTCCTTTGGGAGACCCACTTCAGATTAAAATACGTGGATTTTTTCTTTGTCTAAGGCATCGTGAAGCAGCAACCATTGAAGTAACGGAGATAAATGAGTGAAAATAGCACTGGTTGGAAATCCAAATTGTGGCAAAACAACACTGTTCAATTTACTGACAGGATCAAAACAGCGAGTCGGTAATTGGCCTGGCGTGACAGTTGAACAAAAATTAGGTTTATTTTCTTACCACCATCACCAATACGAGGTCGTAGATTTACCGGGGACTTATTCTATTGAGTCTGATGCGGTTTCAATGTCGCAAGATGAATGGATAACGCGTGAATTTGTTCTGACAGAAAAAAATAATGTCATTATTAATGTTATTGATGCCAGCAATTTACAGCGAAGCTTATATCTAACATTTCAATTGATTGATCTACAAGTACCGATGATTGTTGTACTCAATATGATTGATACGGTTAAGAATATGGGCGAAAAAATCGATCACCAACGATTATCCGTTTTACTGGGTTGTCCTGTAGTACCTATTTCATCAACCAAAAAATTAGGTATTAATTCATTTTATCAAGCAATTGAAAATAGGGCTGTCAACAAGCAAAAAGCTCAACCTTGCATAGACACGTTAGGGCAATCTCAGCAAAAAATGTTGACTCGTTATATTAGTGAGTTACCAGAAGAAAGTAGTGTTCATCAACTTAATCGCTGGCAATTAATTGAAGCCTTATTAGGACACAACACAGATCAGTTTAATTCACTTGAATTAGAAAAACTTGAAATTTGTCGACAACTCCTTTCGGCATGGTGTGATAATGAAATTGATGTTGCGCTAGCAAGTGCCAGATATGAAACGATTGATCAAGTGTGTAAAAAGGTTATTGCTAAACCTCGAGAATTAAGTCCCGATATTTCAGAAAAGTTCGATAAAATTACGCTTGGACGCTTTACAGGGATACCATTTTTTTTAATTGTGATGTATGCCATGTTTATGGTCGCTATCAATTTTGGTTCGGTATTTATCGATTTTTTTGAAAAATTTTTCGGAACAATTTTTGTCAATGGAACAGCAGGTTTATTACAATTTATTCATGCGCCCGATTGGGTTCGTGTCATATTGTCTGATGGCATAGGCAATGGGATTCAAACTGTTTCAACTTTTATTCCTGTCATTGCCGCGATGTTTTTTGCTTTATCTTTTTTAGAGGATTCCGGTTACTTGGCGCGTGCCGCAATGGTGGTTGATCGGGTTTTACGTTTTATCGGTTTACCGGGTAAAGCTTTCGTGCCCATGTTAATGGGCTTTGGCTGTGGTGTACCAGCAATTATGGGCACGCGTACATTAGAAAGTTCTCGAGATCGTATAATGGCTATCTGCATGATCCCTTTTATGTCTTGTGGGGCAAGATTACCGGTTTATGCATTATTTGCGGTTATATTTTTCCCGCTTCATGCTTCTTTCGTTGTATTTATGTTATATCTGCTAGGTATTGGTGTCGCAGTCCTGTCGGGGATGATTTTAAAAAACACGTTATTAAAAGGTGAGTTAACCCCCTTTATTATGGAGATGCCAGTTTATCGAATTCCAACCCTTCGTAGCATTTTACGCTTAACTTGGCAACGCTTGAAAAGTTTTATTTTTAAAGCCGGAAAAGCGATTGTAATTATGGTGACGATTTTAAGTTTACTCAACTCATGGGGAACAGATAATACCTTTGGACATGAAAATACCAATCAATCGGTATTATCAGTCATAAGCCAAAAAATCACACCAGTTTTTCATCCCATGGGTATCGATAACGAAAATTGGCCTGCAACAGTGGGCATTTTTACGGGAATTTTTGCAAAAGAGTCCATCATTGCGACGTTAAATTCACTTTATTCTATGGATAGTCAACCAGAAGATGATGAACAATCGGATTGGTTTGAAGACATTAAATCGGCTTTTGCCACTATTCCAGATAATTTATTTGCTTTGTCTGAAACGATTACTGACCCTCTTGGATTGTCATCATTAAATGATGATATCGATACTTTACAAACTGATTTAGCGATCAATTCCACTGCTATTTCTAAAATCAAGACATCATTCACGTCTTCGTCAGCCGTAATAGCTTATTTAATATTCATCTTACTTTATACACCATGTACAGCAGTATTAGGGACTATTTATCGTGAAGCAGGGTGGCGCTGGATGATTTTTGTTGCAGTATGGACATTCACAATTGCTTGGTTGGTGGCGACAATCTATTATCAACTTACACAACTTGCCTATTCAAATACTGCAAGTTATTGGTTGTTCGGTTGTGGACTATTGATAACATTGATGATGTTTATTCTGCGCAAAGTGGGGAATAATTCACTCAAGAAAAATAACATATTCAATCATAAAAAATCAAGGAAATCATCTTGTTGTGATTGATTTACTTTTATCATTTGATTCTCTGGAGAACAAAGTAGGTAAAACCTATAAGACTAATATAGAAAATGTTAATGACCTCGATTCGTGATTATGTACAATTAAAAGGGCGCGTGGAATTGCAAGATATAGCACGTCATTTTAGATTGCCTGAAAGTGCCCTTATGCCGATACTAAACTTTTGGGTAAAGAAAAAAGTGATGCAACTCATCGTTGTAGAACAACCCGATTTTTGTCAGTCGAAAAAATGTGATAACTGTGCTGGTTGTAATTTTGCGAATAAAACGATTTATGCATGGATTTAGTCAATATTTAATATCATGCATTTTTGTTTTAGGGCTGGTCAATATAGCGTTAACGATTAGCTGAAAAATACTAGATTGATTTTTTATCGAGATATTTTTCATATTGATAAAGTGAATTTCGTGATTTAGGTCACATTAAAAAATCAATTTATAATGTAAAAATAACAAACTGATAGTAGAGATAAACAAGCTATAATTGCTATCACAACTGTGTGAAAATTTTGCTTTTTTGTTATCTATTTCAGGTTATTGTTAAATGTATAAAAACGTTAAAATAACGAGTCGCTAAGTCGTTTTATCACTAGATAAATGCTATTATAATCTTTTAGAAAATTGAAGCTGTAGAGGATATAGAAGTATATGAGTCAATTAGATGAATTTAAAAAATTAACCGTCGTTGTTGCCGATACAGGTGATATCGATTCAATTAAACAGTTTTCACCAGAAGATGCAACCACGAATCCTTCTCTTGTATTAAAAGCCGCTCAACTTCCTCAATATCGTTATCTGATTGATTCTGCAGTTGAAACTGCAAAAAAATTAGGTGGTAGCAAAGAACAACAATTAGTTAATGCTTGTGACCAAGTTGCTGTCAATATTGGTGCGGAAATTTTGAAAATTGTACCCGGACGAATTTCGACAGAAGTGGATGCTCGTTTATCTTTTGATAAACAAGCTTGTATCGAAAAAGCCCGCCGAATTATAGAACTCTATCAACAAAAAGGTATCGATAAATCACGAATTTTGATTAAAATTGCTTCAACATGGGAAGGGATTAAAGCTGCCGAAGTTCTTGAAAAAGAGGGCATTAATTGTAATTTAACGTTACTATTTTCATTTGCACAGGCACGTGCTTGTGCTGAAGTCAATGTGTTTCTCATTTCGCCTTTTGTTGGTCGTATTTATGACTGGTATCAAGCTAAAAAACCAATTGAACCTTATATTGCCGATCAAGATCCAGGTGTGGTATCAGTACGTAATATTTATAATTACTATAAACAACATGGTTATAAAACGATAGTTATGGGGGCAAGCTTCCGTAAAGTTGAACAAATTTTAGCATTAGCCGGTTGTGACCGATTAACGATTGCGCCAAATTTATTGGCTGAAATGCAACATTCAACAGCGCCTGTTGAACAAAAACTGTATCCAAATCAAACTGTCGTTGAACGACCTGCACCGATTACCGAGTCTGAATTTAGATGGCAACATAATAGCGATGCCATGGCTGTCGAAAAATTGGCAGAAGGAATTCGTGCCTTTGCGGTGGATCAAGGTAAATTAGAAGAGATGATTGCAACACTTCTATAATAATAAAGGGGGAATCACCATTCCCCTTTCACTTTTTTTATAAAGTTAATAATATAAATCTGTTTCAAAAATACAGAAAAAATGAATTTGAATAACTTAAAATATATTTTGGAGATTAAAACATGAATGCAACGACGCTATCTCACCGCGAGCTTGCGAATGCGATAAGGGCATTAAGCATGGATGGTGTACAAAAAGCAAAATCAGGTCATCCGGGTGCGCCTATGGGTATGGCTGATATGGCGGAAGTACTTTGGCGTGGATTTTTAAAACATAACCCGAACAATCCAACTTGGGCAGATCGAGACCGTTTTGTATTATCAAATGGTCATGCTTCGATGCTAATTTATAGTTTACTACATCTTACCGGTTATAAAGTTAGCATTGATGACTTGAAAAATTTCCGTCAGTTGCATTCAATCACAGCAGGGCATCCAGAATATGGTCATGTTCCGGGCGTTGAAACCACAACCGGACCTTTAGGACAGGGCATTGCTAATGCAGTTGGTATGGCAATTGCAGAAAGAACTTTATCTGCACAATTTAATAAACCAGGTCATACTATAGTCGACCATTTTACCTATGTATTCATGGGTGATGGTTGTATGATGGAAGGGATTTCACACGAAGCTTGTTCATTGGCTGGAACACTGAAATTAGGAAAACTCATTGCATTTTATGATGAAAATGGTATTTCAATCGATGGCGAAATAGAAGGTTGGTTTACTGATGATACCGCGAAACGCTTTGAAGCTTATGGATGGCATGTTATTCGCGGTATTGATGGTCATGATGCAAATGCCATTGCTCAAGCGATTGAACAAGCACAAGCTGTGACCGATAAACCTTCTTTACTGATGTGTAAAACAGTTATAGGTTTTGGATCACCAAATAAAGCGGGCAGTCATGACAGTCACGGTGCACCACTGGGAGATGCTGAAATTGAAGCAACCCGTCAAGCACTTGGGTGGAATTATCCGCCGTTTGACATTCCGAAAGCTTATTATGAAGCGTGGGATGCGAAAACCAAAGGCAAACAAATTGAAGATGAGTGGAACACTCGCTTTGAAGCTTATGCCAAAGCATATCCAGAACTTGCAAGCGAATTTAAACGACGAATGCAGGGCGATTTACCAGAAAATTGGCAACAAGTGGCTACCGATTTTGTCAATAAATTGCAAGCAAACCCAGCAACGATAGCGACGCGTAAAGCATCACAAAATGCAATTGAAGCTTTTGCACCTGTATTATCTGAGTTTCTTGGTGGCTCGGCTGACTTAGCACCAAGTAACTTAACAATGTGGTCAGGTTCAAAAGAAATTTTAGCCAATCCGGATGGTAACTATATTCACTATGGTGTACGTGAGTTTGGGATGTCTGCTATTATGAATGGTATTGCACTTCATGGCGGCTTTATTCCTTATGGGGCAACATTCTTAATGTTTATGGAATATGCACGAAATGCGGTACGCATGGCTGCCTTAATGAAGATTCGTTCACTGTTTGTCTATACCCATGACTCAATTGGCTTAGGTGAAGACGGACCAACCCATCAACCTGTTGAACAAATGGCAAGCTTACGGGTAACACCAAATGTCAGTACTTGGCGCCCATGTGACCAAGTTGAATCAGCCATAGCATGGCAATATGCCATTGAACGTAAAGATGGGCCAACCGCACTGATCTTCTCAAGGCAGAATCTTAAACAACAACCACGAACAGCTGAGCAATTAGCCAACGTTTATCGTGGCGGTTACATTTTAAATGATTGTGCAGGAACGCCAGAGTTGATCTTAATTGCGACGGGTTCAGAAGTCGAATTAGCAGTAGAAGCCTATCATCAATTAACAAAAGCGGGGAAAAATGTACGGGTTGTTTCAATGCCATCAACCGATGCATTTGATAAACAAGACTGCGCTTATAAAGAGTCAGTATTACCTTCTTCAGTCACTGCGCGTATTGCGATTGAAGCCGGAATTAGTGATTACTGGTATAAATATGTGGGGCTAAATGGCAAAATTGTTGGTATGACAAGTTTTGGCGAATCAGCACCTGCAGAACAGTTATTTGAAAAATTTGGTTTTACAGTTGAAAATGTGATTGCAAAAGCCAATGATTTATTGAAATAATTGTAATTCCTGTTTAAAGCGCCATTACCATTTAGATAATGGCGTTTTTTTTTGGATCTATCTTAAGATATTATGATTTTATTTGATAAAAAAAGGATTCGGATCTTTTTTTAATTTCTCATAAGGATATAACTCATTTTTCCAATCTTTAATTTTAATCTTTGTTTGGTGTGGTATATCTGTCAACTTGTTTTGCATATATTCATGTGAAACATCTAAGGTGATACCCATCCATTTACTTAACAAGTAAACAAGCTGATAACCTGAGATTTTTTTCTCAATTTTTTGTTGTGTTGTACTTTTCGAATCAAAGAAAATAAAAGGTACTTCGTAGCTATTTTGGTATTCCCAGTTATGTCTTAAATCTTGATATTGATCCAAGTGGGTAAGACCATGATCGGCAAAATAGACAAGCGAATAATCTTCATTATGTTTTTTTAGTATATCAATTGTTGATTTAATCAGGTCGTCCGTTTCTTTTATACTGCTGACATAGCAAGAAATATTTTCGTTATATAGATTGAATTGAATATCAAATTGTAATCGACGACAAAAATTGGAATGAGATCCCATAAGGTGCATGACGATCAGTCTTGGCTTAGCCTGTTTATCTGATAATATTTTATCTAATTCTGGTAATAGTAAAGTATCATGTTTTCCGTGTGATGACTTACCATTATATTCCCCTTTTTTGGTGTAGAAGTTATAGTTTGCATAAGCGGCAATGCGAGGTACGGTAATCTCAATTTTTCCGAGTTTGCCTTGATTAGAAAGCCAATAAGTTTCAAATCCTGCATCGTTAGCAATACTAACAATATTATTATTTAACTGAGCATTCACTATTTTATCGTCCGAATAAATAGCTTGGCTAATCAAATGAGGGACAGATGCTTGCGTATTCGAAGCGGGTGCGATTAAACCATCCCATATCACATTTGCATGTTGAGTGGCAAAAGGCGTATTGTCATAACTAAATCCATAGGCATTCATATAATCTTTACGGACACTTTCACCAATAATAATAAGGTAATTTTTGTGGTCTGGATTAACCGATAAAATAGGAATCGTATTTTGTTGTTCAATTTGTTTAAGTTGTGCTTCTTTCTCGGAACAATAAATTTTTCCACTGGTAAAAAGCGCTTTATAAAATTCAAAAAAAGGATATTTCACATTATCCATTATCTCTTCATACAGTGAATGAGAAGGGGTCGGGATAAACTTAATATACGCTTTAATCGGTTTATAGCACAATAAAATCAATGTAAAAATAATCAGGTAATAGTTGTGAACAGTAGGAAATGGCAGTTTGATAAATATTAGAACAAAAGCGATTAGAAGTAAGAAGGTAATCAAAAATAGATAAGTCGATATTTGCGAACAGAATTCATTTACTTCGTCCATGTCTGTTTCAAACAAAGCACTTATTACTGCTACATTAGGAGGGCCGTAATAATAAGCAATGGGAAAGTAAAGAGCAGCTATAACAAATGATAGACCAAAAAAAAATCGAAAAATGGTGAATCTGCCTAGGAAAATTAATGAAAAATAAGTAAGCAATATACGATCTATTCTTTTCGGATATCCTAATAAATACACGACTAAGACTGCAAGGCTAAGACAAATACAATGAGAAAACAAAATTTTTTTAGAGAGCTTCACAACATTATTACACTATATTAAATTTATCTACAAGGCACGTGATTATATAGTGAATTATTATTTAATCAATTTATATCGTCATTTTGTGTTTGATTCAATTTGAATTGAACTAAATGATTTTTCTATCATTTATGTACCTAATAAAAGGCGTTTAACAGCCTTAAACGAAGGAATAAAATAGCTGTTTGAGTTAAAAAATGGTTAACTGTATTGAATAGTTGTTATGGAGTAGAGGCTATTAATGATTTAACACTTATCGGTTAATTTGATAAGTGTTAAATATTAAGATGAGAAGTGGCTTACTAGCCAATAAATCGTTATTTTGATGATCGATTTAATATTATTGCTTCAGGCTGTTTTTGGATATAGATCATTCTGGCTATTAATAAAATAGCGGCGACTGCCAGACCTAAAATAATGCCAATCCAAAAACCGGCAGCCCCAATTGGCGCTATAATCAGATCGGTTAAACCTAAGATATAACCTACAGGTAATCCTACTACCCAATAAGAAAGCAATGTAATAAAGAAGATGCTTTGCGTATCCTTATAACCACGAAGCACATTGCTGGCTACAACTTGCAAATAATCAGAAGCCTGATAGATTGCTAATAAAATAATTAGGTGCATACATATCGTAATGACAGCAACTTCTTTAGTAAATAATGCAATGATTGGTGTTCGAAAGACAACCAAAATTAATGCGACAATAATTGCTATAGCCAACGAAATAGCTAAACTTATATACGCGGTATGTTTGGCAAGAGATAGCTTTTTTTGACCTAACAAATAACCAACACGAATGCTAGTAGCAACACCGAGTGAAAGCGGAATAGCAAATGTTAAACTGCTAATCGTAAATATGATTTGATGTGCCGCAACTGTAATTTTACCTAATGGGGCAATCAGTAATGCTATGACGGCAAATAAACTCATTTCGAAAAAATAAGCCAATGCCAGAGGCGTGCCTAACAGGATAACTTTTTTAATAATAGACCAATCAATAAGTTTTGTGAAAGGTGTTATACGAATATCACGTTGGCTAGTGGTGGTTAACGTATAAAGGCGAATTAAAAAAAACATTAGCCAAAATATAATCGCTGCGGTAATGCCACATCCAACTCCACCGAAAGCAGGCAAACCTAATTTTCCATAAATTAATACATAATTAATGGGAATGTTGGCAAGTAATGCAATAAAGATGATCACCATGGCTGGTTTGGTATTGGATAACCCTTCACACTGATTTCGGTAAACTAAAAATAATAAGAACGCGGGAACACCCCACATAATGGCACGTAAAAAAGAAACGGCAACTTCAACCATTTCAGGATCGATAGGATGTTCAACTGAACTTCTTAAACTAATCAGTTTATCTGAATGGTATAAAATGAACATCATTATCACTGATAAGAACAAGGCAATAACGACTCCTTGTCGAGTGTGATCAGCAACTTGATGACGTTTAGCAGCCCCATTTAAATTGGAAATAATCGGTGTTAAGACACTAAGTAAACCCTGTCCAAATAATATGGTTGGTAACCAAATTGAGACTGCAATGGCAACCCCTGATAATGCTGTGTTACTGTAGTTACCAGCCATAATGGTATCGACGAAGGTAATCGCTGTTTGCGATATTTGTGCTATCAGTACGGGTACCGAAAGGGCAATAAGTTTTTTGATTTCGTTTCGATAATGTTGTTTCATTGGATATGTTTACTGTTTAACAGTTCCCCATAAATCATATTCATCGGAATGTTCAACTTCAACTTGAACAATATCACCAACGTGAACATTTTTTTCTTCATTTAAATAGACAACGCCATCAATTTCTGGTGCATCAGCCATACTGCGTCCAATAGCGCCTTCTTCATCGACTTCATCAATAATAACCGATAAGGTTTTGCCAATTTTATTTTGTAATTTTTGGGTAGAAATTGTCTGCTGTAATTGCATAAAACGATGAAAACGTTCTTGTTTAATTTCTTCCGGAATTTGATTCGCGAGCTGATTGGCTGCTGCACCTTCAATCGGACTATAAGGAAAACATCCCACACGATCAAGCTTAGCTTTGTTTAAAAAATCGAGTAATAATTCGAAATCTTGGTCTGTTTCCCCTGGATAACCAACTATAAACGTTGAACGTAAAGTAATATCTGGACAGATTTCTCGCCATTTATGAATTCGTTCAAGTGTTCTATCAATGGTGCCTGGGCGTTTCATTGATTTTAAAACCGAAGGACTGGCATGTTGAAGTGGTACATCCAGATACGGTAAAATTTTCCCATCCGCTATTAACGGGATCAAATTATCAACACTTGGATAAGGATACATATAATGGAGCCTTACCCAAATGCCTAACGTTGCTAATTGTTCGCATAACGTTTGAATATCAGTTTTTAATGGCATACCATTCCAAAAGTTGGTACGATTTTTAATATCGATACCATATGCTGAAGTATCTTGAGCAATAACGAGTAACTCTTTAACGCCACTATCAGCTAATCGCTTTGCTTCATCAAGTACATTACCAATTGGTCGGCTAACCATTTCGCCACGTAGCGATGGAATAATGCAAAATGTACAGTTGTGATTACAACCTTCTGATATTTTTAAATACGCATAATGCTTAGGCGTTAATTTCACACCTTGCTGTGGTACTAAACTGGTAAAGGGATTATATGCGGGTTTAGGGGCATATTTATTGACATGAGTAAGTACTGCCTCGTAGCTATGGGGGCCCGATATTTCAAGTACTTTAGGATGTACATTACGTATTTGATCTTCTTTTGCACCTAAACAGCCTGTCACAATGACCTTGCCATTTTCATTTAAAGCTTCGCCAATGGCTTCTAACGATTCTTGTACGGCGCTATCAATAAAGCCACAAGTATTGACGATAACTAAATCTGCATTTTCGTAGCTTGGTACTACTTGATAACCTTGTGTTCGTAATTCAGTTAAAATTCGCTCTGAGTCAACCAAATTTTTGGGACAACCAAGGCTCACAAATCCAATAGTAGGGGATGACATATTCATAATATTTATAATAATGCTTAATATTTAAAGAGGAATTAAATTGATAATAAAATAAATTTTATCGATTAATTAGTTGTTGTTAATTTAAAATGTCGGCATTTTAACACATTTAAGCATTGTAAATATACTGATTTTCAAATTCTTAATTAACAGAAAATGGGTTTTAAGTGGTAACGTCAGGCAAGTGTATAAAGTGGGATTTTGACCTGTTAAATTTACCATATTTGATTGAAATCATGCGAGCACAACTTAATAGTTGAATATTACCCTCTCAAATTTTGTGACCTAAGAATACTTGTGGGTAGGTCGATTTAATGTGATAAATCTGTTGAATGCTAACTCATACAGCCTTTTAATTGGGCTGTATGAATTAATTTAAACAAAATGTTAATCGTTTAAAGCATTGAGCACTTCAGACACTTGACGGTCTAAACTTTCTGCTCCACCACCAGATAAGTACCAAAGATCAGGTGTCAAATAGACAACGGTGGTTTTATTTTTATTGAGAACTTTTGTATCAAAATAGTTGGCTTTCATGGCTTGTTGACCAATAGCATGACTTCGGTCAATGACAAAAATAATATCTGGCTTAACGGTTTTAATATATTTATCGTCAACAAAAGTAGGTGCTGGGCGTTCTCCATTTGTAGCTAGCTGGTTAGCTAAAAGTGGTACCGCTCTTTTGACTTTTAATACATCATGGATAAGCGCAGCACTTGAGCTATTATTAATAAGAATCATTTTTCCATTGTTGTGAATAGCGACAATGGCCTTTTTAGGGCTTGCTGAGGTCATTCTTTGAGCTTGGTTGATTTTGTTATTGAGCGAAGCAATGAGTTGAGTAGCTGTGTTTTCGGTTCCGGTAAGGCTCGCTAACAAATTGATATGATTTTTTGTTGATTCAAAATAATGTTTGCTATCAACACTTAAATTAAGCACTGGGGCAATTTTTGACAACTCATCTTTTTTATTTGCTTGACGTCCATCAATAATAATAAGATCAGGATTAGTTTGTTTAATTGCATCTATATTGGGTTCTTTCATATTACCCGTATCAACCACATCATCCCTTTTAAATTGATTCAAATAGGATGGAATGACCGATTGTGGGGTTGCCGTCACTATTGAGCCTTTACCTAAAGCATCTAACGTATCTAATGCTCCATAATTCATGACAACAATTTTTTTCGGAGATTTAGGTACGATGATCGTTTCACTATTGTTTGTGACAGTCATTGTCGACGGTGATTGACAACCGGTTAACCCCAAAACTATTAATGCAATGCTACTTAGCAGCAATTTTTTCTTTCTGTTCATAGACACCCTTTATATTAAATGTAAATAATAATTATTATCATTTAAAGTAGGTTGCTTGTCTAGCGAAAAATAATTTAATAAAAGATATTGATAATTATTATCATCTAATGTAGTGTTCATACTCATGGGTAATTATAAAATATCATTATAAATAATGGGGTTATAATAAATGAACGTTAAGCTAAAATTTAAACTGACAAATTATGTCATTAATTCAGGTTTTTTATTATTATCAAGTACAGCACTAGCCGCTGTGAATAGTTCAGATACTGATACTGATACAATGGTTGTTACCGCTTCGGGTTTTGCACAGCAAATCAAAGAAGCCCCTGCAACCATTTCTGTTATTACCTCAGAAGAAATTAGTCAAAAATCGTATCGTGATGTCACTGATGCGTTAAAAGATATTCCTGGTGTCACCATTACCGGTAGCGGTGATTCAACAGATATAAGCATTCGAGGTATGGATGCCAAATATACGATGATTTTAGTTGATGGTAAAAAGGTCAGCACCCGAGAAACGCGACCAAATAGTGACGGTTCCGGATTTGAACAAGGTTGGTTACCACCATTAACGGCGATAGAACGCATTGAGGTAGTCCGTGGTCCTATGTCATCACTGTATGGTTCTGATGCAATGGGTGGGGTAATTAATGTTATTACCAAAAAAGTGTCAGATAAATGGCATGCAGGATTACGTTTAGAATCTGTAATTCCTTATCGTTCTGAAGAAAAAAACACTTATACAGGAAGTTTTTCAGTCATGGGACCGATTGTTGATGATAGAGTTGGCATCCAACTATATGGTCAATATTCAAAACGAAATGAAGATAAATTTTTGAATGGTCATGCCCAACAAAAACTTCAAAGTCTAAATGGTAAGCTGTCTTTAAATGCAACAGATACGCAACGATTTGATTTAGATATGGGGCGTTCAATTCAAAAAAGTAAGGCAACAGCGGGTAATACCCGAGCTAAGAATAGAGGCGATTTTCCTCGTGATAATCGCCGTAATACGTATAGTTTAACTCATACTGGGCTGTTTGGTGATATTTCGACAACTTCATTTATTGCTTATGAAGGTAATAATAACCCGGAAAGAAAGATGAAAATTCGAAATACCGATCTTGATACCCGTGTAACAATTCCGCTTAATATTAATATGTTAACAGTAGGGGGAAAATATAATTACCAAGAGTTACACGATAAAGGTAATCAATTGAAGAAGACATTAACTAAAATAGATCGTTGGAATTATGCTCTATTTGCTGAAAATGAAATAAGTTTATTAGAAAATTGGAATTTAACTGTTGGATTACGTTATAACAAAGATGAAAACTATGGAAGCAACTGGAATCCAAGAGTTTATAGCGTATGGAATATTGATGATAATTTCACTCTCAAAGGCGGCTATTCAACGGGTTATGCAACACCACAATTACGGCAAGTCGTTGCTGATTGGGGACAAGTTACAGGGGGTTCCGGCACGGGTAATAAAGGAATGGTACTGGGAAATCCTAATTTAAAACCTGAAAAATCAGACAATATCGAAATTGGACTGGGCTATACTAATGATTATGGAATAGATGCTTCAGCCACGGCGTTTTATACAAAATATAAAGATAAGATTCAAACTTATTACATTTGTCAGGGACCAGCTGGAAAAGGTAAATGTAAAGTGAATGGTTACCAAGAAAAATTTGATTTTGTTCAAGGCAGAGAAAATGTCGATAAAGCCGATCTTAAAGGCGTTGAATTAACGTTTAAAACGCCATTGTTTAATGAGTTCTTGTTGACGTCAAATTATTCATGGACAAAGACAGAACAAAAAACCGGTATCAATAAAGGACGTGCATTAAACCGTACACCTAAACAAAAATTTAATATGCAATTGGATTGGTACATCAGTCATAATTGGGACTTATGGGCTAAGATGGCATACTACGGACAAGAAAACGCCAATAAGCGAATGGGTAAACAAAGTAGGTATGTCACGTATCCTGGATATACGTTCTGGGATATGGGAGCAGCGTATCAAATCAACAAGAAAGCAAAAATTTACACGGGTATTTATAACTTGTTTGATAAAGATGTTGACAATGAAGACTTTGGTAAAACCTTAGATGGACGTCGCTATTTTGTTGGAACAGAAATTAGTTTCTAGATAACATTTTTCTCATCAATTATTCATCAAATGTATTTAATTGATGAGAATGATTGTTTTTAGTCAATGGTATGATTAATAACATCTTTATCAAATCTTCTTTTTTAATCATATTTTTAATCTTAGGTAAATTCTCATTGAAATATTTGAATTCATTTTGTACAAATTACACATTGCTTACTTATTCATAACAATCCGTTTACATATGTTTTAATAAATTGTAACTTACTTAACCTATAATTTTGATAGGAAAAATTTATTGAAGAAAATGAATTGTATAAAACCTAGATAAAACGCTTAAAAATAAATTAATATTATTCATTATGTTATTTTAAAGTGTGAACTAATGTGATTAACCTGTTTTTATGTTTGCATTATAACGAATATGTCATAAATATCGTGATTTTATGTTGTTTTGATAGTGATTCTAAATTGATCGTATATTGATAGATCGATAAATCCGATCAATAATATTTTTGAAGATTATCTCTTCTTTTAAATTAAGTGGATAAATTTTTCAATTATTAAATCAATTTTATTATCTCCTCATATTGAAAATAATGTAAGGAATATAGCAGTATCTTATTATTTTTGATAGTGATTTTAAATTGATTGGGTGTTGATGGATCGATAAATCCGATCAATAATATTTAAAAGGATCACCTCTTCATTTAAATTAATTGGATGAATGTGAAGTTATTAAATCAATCTTAAGATTTGTGATTGATTTGTTATTTTGTTAATGAAGAAAACTATATGAAGCACATTATCAACCCTAATTCACGATATTTTAGTGAATACAAACCTAACCATTTAGTCATCTCTAAATTGAATATAGGTTCGCATTTAAATTGCTTATTATCTATGCTAAAAAAAAATAGGACTGCAACTAAACTGAGTTATTTAAGTGCAGTTTTGGCTTTCATTTCAGTTAATCCTGCTAATGCAGCACTATCAACAACGACCGTCAATTCGATAAAAGGGGATAAACCTGTTTTTTTTGCAACAGAATCGATCGTTAATAAATTAGGTTTTAATTACAACGGTACTGATTACAATGAAATATCCGGTAACATCACTAGTAATACCACCAAATATTTTGATCATACGACCAACTTAAATGATTTTGTCATAAAAAGTTATTTTGTTCCTAGAACAACTATTGATGATAATAAGGGTGATTATTTTGATATTAATAATGATGCTTTTGATCCTAAGCAACCCATCAGCAACACATTAAATTATGTTTGGAAGGATAGTAATAATGTTAAAATCGATCCTGCAGATTTTAATAATATTGCTTGTAGCCATAACAAATATAAAATGCCGTTAAAATTAGAAATCACCGCAACTGATATTAAAGTTCATACTCAATTTGGCGATCCTAATGAAAGCGATCCTGTCAATTTTATTGAAACTCAATCAATGGGTGCTCAGCCTATAACAAAAACTTATCAAATAGCTATCGCTAATACTTGCTTTGCAAAACCTTATAGTCTTATCTCAGATCCACTTACTCAATGGCGTTCAGTTAAAAATGACAAATCTGAGAATGATGAAAAGTGGAATCTCACCGGAATTGGTATAAATAACATTCCTAAAAATAAACCTAATTTTGCAGTAGGTGGCGGAGTAACTGAAGATTATGTCTTCAATCAAGGATTTAAAGTGACACCTACCTTATCTAAAAAACATTTTCCAACGACAGGTTTTGCCGGTGCGCAATTTCAGTTAGTCATGGGTGGTGTACAAAACGATTATACCTTCACGACAAATAATAGTTCTGTTACTGTTGATAAAGATGGTTTAATTACGCTTAACCAGCCTACTAAAACGGTCACTATAACGGCAACCTTAAAATCTGATGATAAAATCCATTATGATTATACATTCAGTCTTGATTTATGGCTTGAACCAAAATTACAATCTTTCCAAAATCAAAACGATGCAAGGGCTCAATGTACAGGTTCTTCAAAATTGTTGAGCCGAAAAGAATTAAATAATTCATCCGAGTTCTCGACTAAAAATTTAGATGGTGCGAAAGGTCGTATTTATAATGTGTTTACACGCGGAATTGGATATGGTGTCTTCAGTGAGTGGGGGAGATCGCTTAATCAACAGTATAATAGTTTGATTGTAACTTATCCAAAATCTAATTGGAAATTTGGTTGGTATTATACTAATGAATCTCACAACACCACTAATGACAATAATGAAGCCATTTCAGAAGCGATTCTGGTTTCAAGTCACGATGGAATGATTTCGTTTCCTAGTGCTTGGGG
Source organism: Gilliamella sp. B2717 (assembly GCF_026536675.1). Taxonomy (NCBI): domain Bacteria; kingdom Pseudomonadati; phylum Pseudomonadota; class Gammaproteobacteria; order Orbales; family Orbaceae; genus Gilliamella; species Gilliamella sp. B2717. The sequence goes on from NZ_JAFNNQ010000086.1 coordinate 31,899, forward strand.
TATAGATGAAGCAAAAAGAGCCGTTTGCGGAACTTACTTATAATGATTATAAGGAGTATTTAACCCATTCAACAAGGATTGTTATTTAGCTAGTATTAGGGATGAATTTACACTGACTAATACTTCAAAAGTAGCGTTACCTATTAAAATGATTTTATCAAGTCTGATATGAAAATATGATAGGTAACCTCTTTATCACTTTACCTTTTTCTTCCAATAAAATGTCTATATTAAATCACAGTTATGATCAAAATGATTTTTTGTTATCTTGCTGGATTTCATCATTAACTGTATTGTTTTAACCTTTTTATAAAAATTTGAATAGTCCTAATAAGGTTAAAAAAGCCCCAATATAGGGGCAAAAATGTGGACTACCACTGTCTTTCCAGTTGTCAGGTACTCAATATTGTAACTTTAAAATACGCTATCAAGTACCGTATCAAAACTGCAGTATGTTCGTACGCCTCTGCTAGCTACTTGAATCTTCTTACCCCATTAGTAACTCGTGGTATTGCTAACTTTATGGTAAGTCAATTAGTTTTGATAAAACCAATGATAATATAAGTTATCAATTTAGTCAATACTAAAAGTTATTGTTTTTAGTTTTAGTTAAATATTAAATACCAGTATTTTGATTGCAAATTGTACTATGCATGTTGGGTCATTATTTTAGTTGTCGTAATGTTTATTAATAATTAACCGACATTTAATTAATTTTTGTTTTTTTTATTGAGGCAATGTGACACCAACTTTAATAAAGACATGTTAGAGTAAAACTTCAAACATTATAGGATTATCATTAATTGTTTATAACAATAGTTATTGATTTTTATGATAACTATTGTTATTATTGGTTTGTTTAATTTTGAATAGGAAAACTTCACGATGACACCAGAACAGCAATTAGCTTTACTTGATGAAAAAATAAAAGTCGCTGAGAAACATGTTGAACAACTCTATGATTATCGCCGACGACTCATAAATCAATATGATCTTAATAAGGGAAAATATCAAAACATTAATGTAACGCGTCCCCTTTTTTAATTAATCCTATCGATATTGTTACTAAAAAAAGAGTTTTTCAACATATGACAATAAGTTAATAGTCACAGATTAATAAATAGTTAAACATTATAAATTGGAATTATATGGAAAATATATGAGGTAAATAATGACAGCACCGTATCTGAATATTCAAAAAAATAATAAACCGACACAATGGCTAAATAAAGTGAGTTTGAATGCTGATTATGATATTACTCAAGTATTAACCCGTTGGGGTAATTGGGCTCGAAAAGAAGCCTATCAACAACGCAAAGTATTTAGTCTATATCAATCTCAAAGAAAGGAATATAAACAGGTCTGTTTAGATAAAGACGGGTTAATAATAGATGGCATTATCTCAGCGATGAAAAACAGTAAAATTGCGAAAATAAAAGAAGAAGCAAAAGTCTTAATTAAATTCTATTATGGAGACGAAATGGTTGTTGATGATCATCTTTATATCGAACGAAGCAAAACACAAACATCGTCGACATTAATTATCAAACCTA
>NZ_JAFNNQ010000087.1:0-35375 GCF_026536675.1 Gilliamella sp. B2717
TTGGTAGCTCGTCGGGCTCATAACCCGAAGGTCGTTGGTTCAAATCCAGCCCCCGCAACCACTTAACTTTTCATCCATAACCATTTATCCTGTTATTATTGCATGAAAGTTCGAAACAAGTGGCTTCATTATAGTTAGTTTTAAATGTAAGCCTCGCATGTCGAGGTTTTTTTACGTTTCGATTTAAGCGTAAGTTTTTAAGGAATGTTGGGCTTCATGCCCTTTTTTATTTTCTGCAGTGGAGGTTTGTTTGGCTAATATAGAGCAACAATTGACCGATATCATTCAAGAGCCTGTTAATGCGCTTGGTTTTGAATTAGTCGGTATTGAATATATCCGTGGCCGTTACCCAGTGTTACGAGTTTATATTGATAGTGAAGAGGGTATTTCTGTTGATGATTGTGCTGATGTTAGCCGACAAATTAGTGCGGTACTTGATGTCGAAGATCCTATCAAAGATGCCTACAATCTTGAAGTCTCATCACCAGGTATGGACAGACCATTATTCACGCTTGAGCATTATAAACGTTTTATTGGTGAAGAAATTACGATGAGTTTACGTATCCCTGTTGCTAATCGTCGTAAATGGAAAGGACATATTAAATCCATTGATAATGAGATGATTACATTAACAGTTGATAATAATGATGAGGTATTTGCTTTTAGTAATATACAAAAAGCAAACATTGTACCTAATTTTAACCTTAAATAGAGTACGGGTGTAAAGGATGAATAAAGAAATTTTAGCTGTTGTTGAAGCGGTATCAAATGAAAAAGCACTTACGCGAGATAAAATTTTTGAAGCGTTAGAAACCGCATTAGCGACGGCAACCAAAAAGAAACATACAGTTGATATTGATGTTGTCGTTAAGATTGATCACAAAACGGGTGATTATGACACATTCCGTCGTTGGCTTGTTGTGAACGAAGTCACTCAACCGACGAAAGAAATGACTTTAGAAGCTGCGCAATACGAAGATCCTTCAGTAAAAATTGGTGATTACGTTCAAGAGCAGATAGAATCGGTTGCCTTCGATCGTATTACTACGCAAACAGCCAAACAAGTGATTGTGCAAAAAGTTCGTGAAGCTGAACGTGCGATGGTTATCGACATGTTTAGAAATCGAATCGGCGATATCGTAACGGGAATTGTTAAAAAGACTAATCGTGATAGCGTTATCCTTGACTTAGGAAATAATGCTGATGCGATGATGTCCCGCCATGATATGTTACCACGCGAAAACTTTCGTATAGGCGATAGGGTTCGCGGGATCTTATATTTAGTTGAACAAGATAATAAACCGGCACAACTTTGTATCAGTCGTTCAAATCCACAAATGATGGAAGAGTTATTCCGCATTGAAGTACCAGAAATTGGTGAAGAAATGATTGATATTAAAGGTGTTGCTCGTGATCCAGGCTCACGTGCTAAAATCGCAGTAAGCAGTAATGATCGTCGTATCGATCCTGTTGGTGCTTGTGTTGGGATGCGTGGTGCGCGTGTTCAGGCTGTATCCAATGAATTTGGTGGTGAGCGTATTGATATCGTTTTATGGGATGACAATCCGGCACAATTTGTAATTAATGCTATGGCGCCTGCCGATGTAGTTTCTATTGTTGTTGATGAAGATAAACATACAATGGATGTTGCTGTCAATGCCGACACTTTACCACAGGCAATTGGTCGTAACGGTCAAAATATTCGTTTAGCTTCGCAGCTGACCGGCTGGACATTAAATGTCATGAGTACCGAAGATTTGCAAGAAAAGCATCATGCAGAATCATTTGCAGCAATTAATAATCTGATTAAACATCTGGACATTGATGAAGAGTTAGCAAAACTTTTAGTAGAAGAAGGATTTACTTCACTGGAAGAACTTGCTTACGTTCCTGTTGATGAATTGCTTGAAATTGAAGAACTTGATGAAGAACTCGTTGAAGCATTAAGAAATAGAGCCAAAGATGCATTAACTACAATAGCATTAGCTAATAGTGGTGATAAACGACCTGCGCAAGATTTATTAGATTTGCCAGGTATGACACAAGAATTAGCCTATCAATTAGCCCAACATGATGTAATCACCTTGGAAGACTTAGCTGAACAAGGTACAGATGATCTAGTCGGGATTGAAGGTTTAACAAGTAATCAAGCTGGCGACTTTATTATGGCTGCTCGTAATATTTGTTGGTTTGCAAATGAATAATTGAGGGATAGTAATACATGACCAAAGTATCAATCGAAACACTGGCTCAAGAGATAAATACTCCAGTGCAAACACTTTTGCAACAGTTTGCTGATGCAGGTATTAAAAAAACTGCAACAGATACTGTTACACAAAAGGAAAAAGAAGCTTTGCTTGCGCATCTAAATCCTCAGCAAGGCCCAACAAAATTAACGTTACAACGTAAAACACATTCTACCTTGAATGTATCGAGTGGCGGTGGCAAAAGCAAAGAAATTAAAATAGAAGTACGCAAAAAACGTACAATTGTTAAGCAAGATCCTGCTGAACTTGAAAAAGCACGACTTGAAGCTGAACGCAAAGCCAAACAGGAAGCTGAATTAAAAGCACGTAAAGAAGCTGAAGCACAAGCACAATTAGCTGCTCAAGAAGCCAAAAAACGTGAAGAGGCCGAAGCTGAAAAACGTGCACAAGAAGCAAAAGCGAAAGAAGCTGAAAAAGCAGCAGAACAATCAGTGACACCTAAGGTAAAAAAAGCACAAGAAGAAAAAGCGCGTCTTGAAGCCGAAGCTAACGAAATTAAACGTAAAGCTGAAGAAGAAAATCGTCGCAAACTAGAAGCCGAAGCTAAACGCATGGCTGAAGAAGCGCGAAAATTAGCAGAACAATATAGTGATGCTGATGATAATGACAATGACAACAATGGTGATGAAGAAGATTATCATGTTACTACGTCTAAATTTGCACGCGCAGCAGAAGACGATACCGACCGTGAAGTTGAAAGCGCACGTGGTCGAGGTCGTAATGCAAAACAGACCAAACAGAAAAAAGGCAGCAAATTATCTGAAGGTAAAGCAGAACGTGAAGAAGCCCGTGCTGTTACTCGTGGTAATAATAAAAAGAAAGGTAAAAGTACCTTACAACAAAGTTTTAATAAACCTGTACAAGCGGTTAACCGAGATGTAGTTATTGGTGAAACGATTACCGTTGCTGAACTCGCTAACAAAATGGCAGTAAAAGGTTCAGAAGTTATCAAAACGATGATGAAAATGGGGGCAATGGCAACCATTAATCAGGTTATCGATCAGGAAACAGCTCAGCTAGTTGCTGAAGAAATGGGACACAAAGTCGTTCTTCGTCGTGAAAACGAACTAGAAGAATCTTTAATGAGTGATCGTGATACGGGTGCGGAAAAAGTGTCACGGGCTCCGGTTGTGACCATTATGGGACATGTAGACCATGGTAAAACTTCATTGCTTGACTATATTCGTAAAGCAAAAGTTGCCTCAGGTGAAGCAGGTGGTATTACTCAGCATATCGGTGCTTATCATGTTAAAACAGCAAATGGTGAGATCACTTTCTTAGATACACCGGGACATGCGGCATTTACTTCAATGCGTGCTCGTGGTGCAAGAGCAACTGATATTGTTGTTCTTGTCGTGGCAGCTGATGATGGCGTCATGCCTCAAACTATCGAAGCAATCCAACATGCTAAAGCTGCAAATGTACCTATGGTTGTTGCCGTAAACAAAATCGATAAACCCGAAGCCGATCCAGAACGTGTAAAAGGTGAACTTGCACAATATGGTGTCATGTCAGAAGATTGGGGTGGAGACACACAATTTGTTCATGTATCAGCTAAAGCAGGAACAGGTATAGATCAACTGCTTGAAGCCATTTTGTTACAAGCGGAAGTACTTGAACTCACAGCTTACGAAACCGGTATGGCTAGTGGTGTGGTTATTGAATCATTCCTTGATAAAGGTCGTGGTTCTGTTGCTACAGTACTTGTTCAATCAGGAACATTACGTAAAGGCGATATCGTTCTATGTGGGTTTGAATATGGTCGTATTCGTGCAATGCGCAACGAATTAGGTAAAGAAGTGACCGAAGCAGGTCCATCAATTCCTGTTGAGATTTTAGGTCTATCGGGCGTACCTTCTGCTGGTGATGAAGCAACAGTTGTACGTGATGAAAAGAAAGCACGTGAAGTGGCATTATATCGTCAAGGAAAATTCCGTGACGTTAAACTTGCTCGACAACAAAAAGCGAAGCTCGAAAACATGTTTACTAACATGACTGAAGGTGATGTATCTGAACTTAATATCGTGCTAAAAGCCGACGTTCAAGGTTCGGTTGAAGCGATTTCTGACTCACTACTTAAACTCTCAACTGATGAAGTTAAAGTTAAAATTATTGGTTCGGGTGTTGGTGGAATTACCGAAACGGACGCATCGCTTGCAGCAGCATCGAATGCCATAATTTTAGGCTTTAACGTACGTGCCGATGCTTCAGCTCGTAAAGTGATTGAAACAGAAAATTTAGACCTTCGCTACTATTCAGTTATTTATGATCTGATTGATGAAGTGAAACAAGCCATGAGTGGTATGCTAGCTCCAGAGTACAAACAAGAAATTATTGGTCTTGCCGAAGTCCGTGATGTGTTTAAATCACCTAAATTTGGTGCAATCGCTGGTTGTATGGTTACTGAAGGTGTGGTTAAACGTCATAATCCAATCCGTGTTTTACGTGATAACGTGGTTATTTATGAAGGCGAACTTGAATCACTACGTCGCTTTAAAGATGACGTTAATGAAGTTCGTAACGGAATGGAATGTGGTATCGGTGTACGTAACTATAATGATGTTCGTGTTGGGGATTCAATCGAAGTCTTTGAAACTATCGAAATCAAGCGTACAATTTAATAACGATGACATTACCATGTTATAAGCAAGGTTTATGCCTTGCTTATTCATATTTTAAGGAAAATAGATATGGCAAAAGCATTTAATCGCTCTTCTCGTGTTGGACATGAATTGCAAAAAGAGATTGCAATCATACTACAACGCGAAATCAAAGATCCACGTCTAGGCATGGTTACTGTTTCGGGTGTTGATATCTCACGCGACCTTTCCTACGCGAAAGTATTTGTAACTTTTTTAAATGATGATGATCCACAAGTTATTGAACAAGGTCTAACCGTACTCAATGATGCGAAAGGATATATTCGAACTTTAATAGGCAAAGCAATGCGTTTACGCATTATTCCTGAAATCAAATTCTTTTATGATGAATCATTGGTTAAAGGTATGCAAATGTCTAGTTTAGTCTCTGATGTTATCAAACAGGATAACGAACGTCATAAAGATTAACATAAAAAATGCCATGATTTTAAACTAAATCTAGTGGTTTTATTTTTTAAGATAAAGAAATTAACAATGAATATTAAAAAAATTCGCCGTGAACTTCACGGCGTTTTGTTATTAGACAAGCCGCAAGGCATGACCTCGAATGATGCTTTGCAAAAAGTCAAAAGACTCTTCAACGCTAAAAAAGCAGGGCATACAGGTGCGCTCGACCCTTTAGCGACAGGCATGTTACCCATCTGTTTTGGTGAAGCGACCAAATTTTCTCAATATTTGTTGGATTCTGATAAACGATATCAAGTTATTGCTAAACTAGGTGAACGAACAGATACGTCAGATGCAGACGGTCAAATCATCTGTTCTAAACCTGTCAATATTACTCAATCACAAATTGATGAAGCGTTAACGCATTTTCGTGGGGATATTTTACAAGTGCCAACCATGTTTTCGGCATTAAAGCACCAAGGTAAACCACTTTATGAATATGCTCGGCAAGGCATTGTCATTGAACGAGAAGCAAGACCCATTACCGTTTACGAAAATCAATTTATCCAATTTGATGCCAATACTCATGAATTAACTTTAGAAATACATTGCTCTAAGGGAACGTATATTCGAACGATTATTGATGATTTAGGAGAATTACTGGGTTGTGGTGCACATGTCATTTATTTAAGACGTCTGCAAGTTTCTAATTATCCCATTCAACAAATGGTAACTTTAGATGCGCTACACAATTTAGCTGATAAAGATGCTTTGTTAATGCCAGTAGATAGCCCAATGAATGCGTACCCAAAGGTCACACTCACTGAACAACAAGGTAAGCATATTTTATTAGGTCGAACAATAGAAATAGATACGGTCATTAACGATGAGATAACTTCACCTCAAGAAACGTTAGTCAGGATTTATCAAGATCAAACATTTATCGGGGCGGGCGTTCAGATAAAAAATAAACTCTCACCAAAACGATTGATATCATCATAGTCATAAAACAGAATCCAACAGAAATAAACGTTCTGCTACTATTAATAATAGCGACGATGTTTAATTATAGACTAGTTAATAAATAGGGATTCTGTTTCAACAAGGTGGTATTGCAAAGTTGATGCAGTTTTTTGTTTGAGTATGTCACAAAGTAAACGGGCTGATTTTTTTCCCATTTTAGATAAAGGTTTATAAATTCGGCTAAGCTGGTCTAATTCATTATATTGACGATCTTTTGAATGATTAATATAAGTAATAGCGATAGGGGTCGTTAGCTGATCCTTGCTTTGATTCACTTGATGCAATATTCCCAGTACCGCAGCAAAAGGGTGTTGAGAATTTTTTTGATCATAATATTGTTCATCCAAATAATTTAAATGAATATTATCCGAGCAAATAATCGCAGTGGGTGGTTTGTTACTTTCAATTAATTTTTTGATAGCCGAACGCCCTTGCTCATAACTAAAGCAATGATGAATTAGGTAATTAGGATCAAACTTAATGTTAGACCTCAGAAGGGCTTGCTGATAACCTTGTAAAAAAAGAGTTGAACTCTTTTTATGACTGTCATTGATGATAACTGCAATTTTTTTATGTATTTGATGCACTAAATATTGAGTAATATTATAGGCTATGGTCAAGTGATCGAAATAAACGCAATTAAAATCAAGCGAAAAATGGTTAACTAAAATAATAGGTGGTAAGGTGGATTTGTAGTTTTTGAGGATATCTAAATAGGGAGCATCATTAATAATCACGATACCATCAAAAATGTTTTGGGTTGCATATCGAATTAAATGATGAATATCATTTGGGCTGGAATAGGCGAAGCGTAAATAAAAAAATTGGTATCCCGCTTCTTTTAAACCACTTTCTAAACCAATATTGATTAAACTTTGCGAGAATAATTGATTATCAATAATTAAAATTTTTTGCGTTTCACACTCTACATGATAGGGTTTAGTATTAAAGGGTGTATCAATCCCCAACTCCTCAATTGCTTTATAAACACGTGATTGTGTTAATGCAGAAGTTAAATTGGGCGTGTTTAATACTCTTGACACGGACGCAATTGATAAATTTGCCTTTTGGGCAATCACAGCTAAAGTAACTTTATTCATAAAATAGGATTTTAACGTGTAACATGGTGCATCACTTTAATCATAATTTTATAATGTGTAACGGATAAAAAATGAATTTGTCGATCTTGCTTCCAAAATTAATAGCTCTTTTTTTTCAGCTTTCCTCACAAATATAATGTTATAATCTTTGATAAATTTTATTGATTGGGTTTATATATGTCAGCATGGAATATTGCCATTGTTGGTGCGACAGGACAAGTAGGTTCTGCGCTCATTGAGTTACTGCAAGAGTATACTCAAAAAAATCATAGTATTGAAATTGATAATCTCTACCTAGTCGGCAGTGATAACAGTGCTGGCGAGATTATTCGATTTGCAGGTAAAAATTTAACGGTTATTGATAGTGCTCAAATGGACTTTAGTCAATGCCATTTTGCTTTTTTTGTCGCAGGTGCGAAAACCAGTGAAAAATATGCTCAACAAGCAGCACAAGCAGGATGCATTGTGATTGATGCAAGTGGCTACTTTGCTGATCAAGATCATATTCCACTGATTGTGCCACAAGTGAACAATCATGTTTTAGCTGAATACCGTAACGAAAACATTATTGCGGTAGCCAGTGCCCCCGTTTCTCAATTACTTCGCTGTGTTGCACCTTTAACAGATATCGAGTTACTCACTAATTTGCATGTAACAAGTTTCATTCCCTCTTCAATGTATGGCAAACCAGGCGTTGAAGAACTGGCTGGTCAAAGTGCTCGATTATTAAATGGTATGCCTGTTGATAATGACTTATTCGACAAACAGCTTGCTTTCAATCTGTTGCCTATTTCACATGAATCTGATAATTCATCATACGGTGAAAAATCACTGATAAATCAGATTCGTAAAGTTATCAATAATTATCAGCTGCCAATATCGATTGAATCTGTTATTGTTCCGGTATTTTATGGACTTGCTCAAGCGGTAAATGTTTCTAGCAGTTTACCGATTGAATTAGATATGGCACGTTTTAGCGAATATGGTGTTGAATTACAAGGGGATACGCTTTCAACTCCTGTTACTGAAGTTAATGCCGAATCAGAATCTAATTTGACGATTAAATTATCCAATTTAAGGCATAGTTTTGGTCATTATGAACAAATCCAATTTTGGTCGGTTGCTGATAATATTCGCTATTTAGGTGGAATGATGCTCATCCAGACGCTTGAGATGCTGATTAATGACTACCTCTAAAATTGCACTGGGTATTGAATATGATGGCAGTGGATATTTTGGTTGGCAACGCCAACAATCCGTTGATTCAGTCCAAGAAAGATTAGAGTCTGCTTTATCGGTTATCGCCGATGAGCCTATTACGGTTTTTTGTGCAGGTCGAACGGATGCGGGGGTCCATGCAACAGGACAGGTTATTCACTTTGAAACAAAAGCACAACGATCTCACAGTGCATGGACAATGGGGGTCAATTCCCACTTACCATCAAATATTGCGGTGCGGTGGTCTCAACCTGTTGCGGAAAGTTTTCATGCAAGATTCAGCGCAACTGCTCGACGTTATCGTTATGTGATTTATAATCACCGTTACCGTCCTGCAATTTTATCAAAAGGGGTTACGCATTACTATTTACCCCTTAATGAAAAGCTCATGCATGAAGCTGCACAATATCTGTTAGGAGAAAACGACTTTTCATCATTTAGAGCCGCACAATGTCAGTCGTTAACGCCTTGGCGAAACATTCATCAAATTAGTGTAACCAGACAGGGTGACTATGTGATTGTGGATATAAAAGCGAATGCGTTCGTACATCATATGGTAAGGAATATCGTCGGCAGTTTGCTAGAAGTTGGCGCTGAAAATCAAAAGCCGCAATGGATTGATGATTTATTGAAAGCTAAAGATAGAACACGGGCGGCAGCAACAGCAAAACCGGAAGGTTTGTATTTAGTTCAGGTGGATTATCCACTAGAATATCAAATACCCAATCTTGCATTAGGCCCCTTATTTTTGAGCTAGCTAAATGATAAGCTTAAATATGAATTAAATTAAAAAAGATGAATCTAATGAATACTGATGAAATCATTACCAATAAAGACGGTAATAATCAAAATGCGAAAAACGCAAAACTACATAGCTTAAAATTGCCTCCCCATTCCATAGAGGCAGAGCAAGCTGTTCTCGGTAGTTTAATGCTGGATAATCAGCGTTGGGATGTCGTTGCTGAAATGATAACCGAACGGGATTTTTATTCACGTCATCATCAACTTATCTTCGCTGAAATGCATATTTTAGTGGGTAAAGGAACACCAATAGATTTAATTACGCTTTCAGAAAGTTTAGAAAGTAAGGATTTGCTTGCTGACGTGGGGGGATTTGCTTATTTAGCTGAATTATCAAAAAACACCCCGAGCGCCATCAATGTTGTGGCATATAGTGATATTATTCGGCAACAAGCTATATTGCGTGAACTTATCAGCGCATCAAATGAGATTGCAGATAACTGTTATGCGACAGAAGGGCGAGACAGTAGTGAAATATTGGATTTAGCTGAAAGTAAAATCTTTCAAATTGCTGAAAGCCGTACCAAGCAAGGAGAGGGGCCAAAAAGCATAACTGAAGTGCTGGAAGCGACGGTTGCTAAAATCGAAGAACTGTTCCAACGCCCACATGATGGTGTCACTGGTGTTTCTACAGGTTTTCTTGATTTAGACAAAAAGACAGCTGGCTTGCAACGTTCAGATTTAATCATTATTGCCGCACGTCCTTCTATGGGAAAAACAACTTTCGCCATGAATTTGTGTGAAAATGCAGCAATGATGCAAGAAAAACCGGTATTAATATTCAGTTTAGAAATGCCTTCAGAACAAATTATGATGCGTATGCTCGCTTCACTTTCTCGAGTAGACCAAACACGTATTCGTACTGGTCAATTACAAGATGATGATTGGGCTCGTATTTCAAGTACCATGGGTATTTTGCTTGAAAAGAAAAATATTTATATCGATGACTCTTCCGGATTAACGCCAATGGAATTACGTTCACGTGCCAGACGTATTTATCGGGAACATAAAGGGTTAAGTATGATCATGGTCGATTATCTACAGCTGATGCGTGTACCGAATATGTCTGAAAATCGAACGTTGGAAATTGCTGAAATATCACGATCATTAAAAGCATTAGCAAAAGAATTACAAATTCCGGTTGTTGCACTATCACAGTTAAATCGTAGTCTTGAACAACGGGCAGATAAAAGACCAGTGAATTCGGATTTACGTGAATCCGGATCGATTGAACAAGATGCCGATGTAATCATGTTTATTTATCGTGATGAAGTGTATAACGAAGCATCTGAACACAAAGGAATTGCCGAAATTATTTTAGGTAAACAGCGTAATGGTCCAATAGGTAAAGTAAGATTAAAATTCCAAGGTCAATTTTCACGCTTTGATAATTATGCTGATTCAAGCAAATATATGGATGATGAATAGTTAAAAAATTCCTAAGCGAAAATTGCGTAAATGTCATGACGACTAACAAGTCACATTTACGCAATTTTATTAATGGTTAATTTTGACGGCTTTTAATATAGGCATAACTTTGTGTAAAAACAAAAATAGTAGCTTGTAGAATCACAATGCATGCACTGGTAGAAGCATCTAAATGATAACTGATCAATGTTCCCATAACGGTTGAAAATACAGAAATTAACACCGCAATAACTAACATTCTTTCAAATCGTTTACTGATTAAAAAAGCAGTAATACCTGGTGCAATCAACATAGCAATGACCAATATAACCCCAGCTGCTTTTAGCGATCCTACAATAGTTAAAGCTAGAATACTCAGTAATCCATAATGTAATAATCGAACGGGTAATCCAACCACTCTTGCTTGAACAGGATCAAAACAATAAAGCATGAGATCACGACGCTTAATGATAACAATAATAGACACGACAGCAGCAATAAAAATAATCTGTATTAATTCTGCATAACTTGTACCAAGTACACTACCAAATAAGATATGGTTCAAATGTTGCGACGTATCAACTTTAGAAAATAACACTAAACCGAATGCAAACATACCGGAAAACACAATTCCCATGACGGTATCTTCTTTAATTCGGCTGTTTTCTTTTATAAAACCGGTAGCGACTGAGCAAAATAAACCTGACACAAAAGCCCCGATAATAATGGGAATTCCGGCTAAGAAGGCAAGTACAATACCGGGTAATACTGCATGTGATATAGCATCGCCCATCAATGACCACCCTTTCAAAACTAAAAAGCACGATAGTAGGGCACAAACTATACCGGTTGCAAGCGCGGCTAAAATGGCTCTTTGCATAAGAGGAATTGTAAAAGGATGAAAAATAAAATACCCTATATCAGTCATACTTAATCCCCTTTACTTAAGCGAAGTTGTCTAATTTTACGGCGATTAGAAATTAATCCTTGTTTAGGCGCAAATAAAAAAGCAAAAATAAAAACTAACGTTTGCAATGTGACAATAACACCACCTGTTTCACCATTTAAAAAGTAACTAAACCACGCTCCAATAGCACTGGTTAGTGCACCAATTATTACCGAAATAATCAATAAATGTGAAAATCGATTAGTCAGCAAATAAGCGGTTGCACCGGGCGTGACAACCATTGCAATAACTAAAATTGCCCCAACCGTTTGTAAAGCTGCAACTGTGCAAGCACTTAAAATAGTAAAAAAAAGGATTTTTAAAGGCAAAGGTCTTAAACCGATTGATCTGGCATGAATTTCATCAAAAAACACAACTAATAAATCCTTCCAGAATAATAATAAAAGTACAACCGAAACCAATATGATAATCTGTACTTGCCACATATCACTATCATCAATACCTAAAATATTACCAAAAATAATTGTCTGGGCATTAATAGAAGTCGGATTTAATGAAAGAATTAATAAACCAATCGCAAAAAAAGTAGAAAAAATAAAACCAATAATGGCATCTTCTTTTAATCGGGTCATTGCTCTTACCATGGTAATAGAAAGTGCAGCCAATAATCCCGTAAAAAAAGCGCCTACCGAATAAGGTAAACCCAGTGCATAAGCTCCGGCAACACCAGGGACCACTGAATGAGATAAAGCATCGCCCATTAATGACCAGCCCTTCAACATTAAAAAGGCAGATAAAAAAGCACAAGCTGCGCCGACAATGCTACTTACCCAGATGGCTTTTAGCATAAAGTCATAACTAAATGGTTCAAGAAGGAGTTCCATTTATTGCTGTCCTTTTGGTTCATGATCATGATGTTCAACAAGTAAATCTTGATGAGGGGAATCATCTTTACCTTCACCATAAAATATTGCTGCACGTTCATCATCGGTTAAAATAGATACCTTGCGAGGATCTTCATCTTCATGTAACTTTTCACCCGAAAGACTTAAATAACGCAAAGCACCGCCAAAAGTAGTCATTAAATTTTGAGGGGTAAACGTGGATTGGGTTGATCCAAAAGCCAGAACAGTTTGATTAATCAAAACAACTTGATCACAAAATTCAGGCACACTACCTAAATTATGGGTAGAAACTAAAATTAAATGCCCCTCATCACGAAGATCCTTCAAAAGTTCAATAATGGCATTTTCTGTTTTAACATCAACCCCAGTAAAAGGCTCATCTAATAAAAGTACTTTACCTTGTTGAGCTAACGCTCTGGCTAAAAATACACGTTTTTTTTGACCGCCAGAAAGCTCGCCAATTTGTCGATGTTTAAATTCGAGCATATCTACACGCTTTAGGGCAATATCAACTTGTCTTTTATCCTCTTTACTTGGAATACGTAAAAAAGACATATGTCCATAACGTCCCATCATTACTACGTCAGACACTAACACAGGAAAATCCCAATCAACCTCTTCCGTTTGGGGTACATAAGCAATAATATTTTGTTTTAATGCTTGTTTTACAGGCGTATTATTAAAAGTCACTTGTCCCTTAGTTGGTCGTATCATCCCCATAATGCTTTTAAACAGTGTAGATTTACCACTACCATTAACGCCAACCAGTGCACATATAGTGCCACCATGTAAGCTAAAACTTGCATCATGAATAGCAGTGTGACCATTATTATAAGTCACAGTAATATCATCAACGTTTAGGCAAATTTGAGTCATCAGTTTTCAAACCCCTTAGCTATTGTTTCAACAGTCACTTTTAATAAATCGATATAGGTTGGTACTGGGCCATCTTTAGTTGAAAGTGAATCAACATATAACACACCTCCATACTTAGCACCTGTCTCTTTACTTACCTGCTTAGCCGGTTTATCCGAAATCGTACTTTCACTAAAAACAACCGGAATATTATTTTTACGAACCGTATCAATCAGATTTTTAACTTGTTTAGGTGTGCCTTGCTGCTCAGCATTAATAGGCCACAAATACGCTTCTTTAAGATTATAATCTCTTGCCAAATAACTAAAAGCCCCTTCACTGGTGACTAACCAACGCTGAGATTCTGGAATTTTGGCTAGGCGTTCTCTTAAAGGCGCATCAAGAGCTTTAATCTTAGCAACATAATCGGCAGCATTCTTATTGTAAATATCGGCATGTTTCGGATCATATTTAACAAAAGCTGCACGAATATTTTCAATATAAGTTAAAGCAAGTGTCGGAGACATCCAAGCATGTGGATTAGGATTACCTTTATAACTTCCTTCCTGAATCGGCATAGGGTCAATTCCTTCTGTTACCGTAACCGAAGGAACATCTTTAATATCTTCAAAAAAACGCTTAAACCAAAGTTCTAAATTAAGTCCATTCCATAATACTAAATCGGCAGAAAGTGCTTTGGTAATATCTTGAGGGGTTGGATCATATTCATGAATCTCGGCACCAACTTTAGTGATTGACTCAACTATCGCTGCATCGCCCGCAATATTTTGTGCGATATCTTGAATCACGGTAAATGTCGTAACAACTTTAAATTTTTTTTCTTCAGCGATTGCAGAGTTAGCCACGCCAGTAAGAATAATTAATGATGTAAAAATTAAATTTAATAAAGTTTTACGACTTTTGATAGAATTGAATTTCATTAGCAACTCCTATTTAATAATATACTCAATCATCTTCAAGATACCGAGAAATCAAGGAAAACGTGAAAGCTAAAAAGAAATCCTTTTCATAATAGCTTCCTTTAACTATCTAATAAAGTGATAAAAATAAATACACTTTAAATGTTAATGAGAATTATTATCATTTAAGTCGCTAAAGTCAAATAAATTTGTTTAATTTAGTCAATTTTAAATTATTAGATAACGTATTTTAAATAAATATTTATTGAAAAAGGAGATAGCCTTATCTATTAAAATAATAGCCATTTTAATAATTGATTTATTGAGTTAACTATAGTTAAAAAAATTTAAAAAACATTTTAAAAATTGAATTAGCATTAAATTTAATAAAATTTATTTAAAAATGATTAAAAAACAATCCATCAGTTCACATCTGCGACATCATAAAAACCCTTTATTTTGCTAGAAAAATAAGCAAATTTTAAAAAAAATTCTTTATGAAAAAATTAATTAATTTAAGCGTTAAGATTGTAATTAATTCGTAAATCGTGTAATTTATTCACAACTTAAGGGTAATTATTTATTTTAGCCTTTAAAGGGAATGGAAATTTAGGAGAAATTATGTCAAACAGTTATCAAAATGAAGTCCCAGCTGCCCGCGTGAATATCAGTTTAGATTTACACACTGGCGGAGCCTCAAAGAAAGTTGAACTACCACTTAAAATATTGTCAATTGGCGATTATGGTCGTGGAAAAGATAAACGTTCACTTTCTGAAAAAGAAAAAGTATCGATTAATAAAAATAATTTCGATGCAGTGTTAAACGATTTTAGACCAGAAGCTAAAATAAGTGTACCTAATACACTTGCAGATGATGGTAGTGACATCAGTGTTGATTTGGTGTTTGAATCTATGAAAGATTTTTCACCAGAACAAGTCGCTAAAAAAATCCCACAACTACGTTCTTTACTTGCAATGCGCAATCTATTAAGAGATTTGAAATCAAATCTATTAGATAACGCTACTTTCCGCTATGAACTTGAAAAAATAGTGAAAGATCAACAACTCTCTGATGAGCTCCGTGCTGAATTAGAATCAATTGTATCTGAAAGTAAAAAATAAAATTTTAATCAATCAAAACTCAATTTGCACAGCAAAATATAAAGTTTGATAAAAATTAAGAGATAAAAGTAATGAACGTACAAAAACAAAGCAATGCTAGTAAAGCAACCGTAGTAGAAGAGAATGGTAGTGTTTACCAATCTTTATTCGATAAAATCAATCTAAGTCCAATCAAAAAAGCGGGTGAAATTGATAAATTTGAAGATAACGAAGTATTATTTGAAGCTTCACAAGATGAACGTGTCACAATGGCAATCAATATTTTATTAAAATTGATTCAAAGTTCATCGCAAAAGATTGAAAAATTAGATAAACACCTATTAGATTATCACATCAGTCAAATAGACCAAAAATTAAGTCGTCAACTTGATGCTATTATGCATCACGAAACGTTCCAAGAAATCGAAGGAACATGGCGTGGTTTAAAATTCTTAGTTGACCGTACTGATTTCCGTCGTAATGTCAAAATTGAACTTTTAGATGTTTCAAAAGAAGATCTTCGCCAAGATTTCGAAGATGCGCCAGAAATTATCCAAACAGGTTTCTATCGTCATACCTATATTCAAGAATATGACACACCGGGTGGCGAACCAATTGGTGTAACAATTTCAAATTATGAGTTTGATCGTAGTTCACAAGACATCTCATTGTTACGTAATATTTCTAAAGTTGCAGCTGCTGCACATATGCCATTTGTAAGCTCTGTTGGTCCAAAATTCTTTGGTAAAGAAACCATGGAAGAAGTTGCCGCAATTAAAGATATTGGCAACTATTTCGACCGTGCAGAATACACTAAATGGAACAGCTTCCGTGAAACTGATGATTCACGCTACATCGGCTTGACTTTACCAAGAGTACTTGCTCGTCTGCCATATGGACCAGATACAATACCGGTACGCAGCTTCAATTATGTTGAAGATGTAAAAGGACTTGATCACAACCGTTATTTATGGACTAATGCATCCTATGCGTTTGCAGCAAACATGACTCAAAGCTTTATTCGTAATGGTTGGTGTGTACAAATTCGTGGACCGCAAGCAGGTGGACTAGTTGAAGATTTACCAATTCACCTTTATGATTTAGGTACTGGTAATCAAGTAAAAATTCCTACCGAAGTGCTTATCCCTGAAACACGCGAATTTGAATTTGCTAATTTAGGATTCATCCCATTATCTTTCTATAAAAATAGAGATTATGCATGTTTCTTCTCTGCGAACTCAACGCAAAAACCAGCACTTTATGATACAAAAGAAGCAACAGCAAACAGCCGTATTAATGCTCGTTTACCTTATATCTTCTTATTGTCACGAATTGCTCATTACTTAAAAGTTATTCAACGTGAAAATATCGGTGCAACTAAAGACCGCCGTATGTTAGAACTTGAATTAAATAAATGGATAAGCAACCTTGTCACTGAAATGACTGATCCAAGTGATGAAGTTCAAGCGGCTCACCCATTAAGAGAAGCAAAAGTCATTGTTGAAGATATTGAAGATAATCCAGGATTCTTCCGTGTTAAAACATTCTTAATTCCTCATTTCCAAATCGAAGGAATGGATATTAATTTATCAATGGTATCACAGATGCCAAAAGCTAAATCATAAGTATTAGCTTTTACTTGATTTCATTAATATCTATTAAGGAGTGTTAGGACACATGAAAATATTTCGTCCTTTATGGAATGAAGGCGTCTTTCTGACGCCTCAACAATTTCAACAACAAGCGTTGTGGGATCAATTCACTTCACAAAAATTAGCCACTCTAGCGGTGGCTAACCCATGGGGAATTGAAAACCTATCTATTGATTTGCAGGCACTAACCTTCGATCGATTACAAGCAGAATCAATAAGTATCCGATTTTCTGATGGTGTTGTCATCAATACGGATATAGCAGATAAACTACCGGAAGCAAGAATATTAAATACCGATATACCGGTCGAGCTTGAAGAAGTAACCGTTTTTATTGGTATACCGTTACTACAAGCCAACGGGGGTAACTGTTTACAAGAAAATCAACGTCTTGAACGCCCACTGCGTTATAGACAAGATTGGGTAGAAGTTACCGATTTATTGGGGCAAAATGTCGAAACTATATCTGTAGAGCATTATGCGTTAACATTCTTATTTGATTTTGAAAATCAAAGTGATTATCTAACCTGTCCTATAGCACGATTAAAACGAGATCTTAACGGGCGATTTGTACTGGATCAAGAATATCTTCCACCAATGTTAAACCTGCATACACAAAGTGGAACATTAGTTAAAGAACTTGAATTATTATGTGTTCAAATGCAAGCCAAACGGCAACATTTAACAGGAATGCGTCATGAGCGAAATCAACAAATGGCAGAATTTGCCACCGCTGATGTGTCATTATTTTGGTTGTTAAATGCATTAAATACTTATGAGCCTCAACTCAAATTTTTGCGTGATAATCCAACGATTCATCCTGAAAAGCTTTATCAAACATTAATAGCACTAACCGGTGCATTATTAACTTTCTCGCTTTTAAATAATGTAGATGGTATTCCAGCTTATCAACATAATAATCTTAATGAAGTTTTCCCTCCATTATTTGGATTAGTACGCAACTTACTGGAAGAAAGCTTACCTTCTCGAGTAATTAAAATTGAATTGGTTCATGACAAAGACACACTATGGACAGGACGATTAAATGACTCACGTCTTGTTGAAGATGCTGATTTCTATCTTTCTGTTCGTTCAAGTATGCCTGGTCATCAATTACAATCGCGGTTCCCAATCTTATGTAAAGCAGGTGCACCTGATGATGTTAGACAAATCATTCATTCTGCGTTATCTGGTATTCCAATTAAAGCATTGAGCCATGTTCCGGCAGCTATACCGGTACGTTTGGATAATCAATATTTTGCACTAGATCTTTCACATGAAGCGGCAAAAAATATGTTGCTTACACGCTGTTGTGAATTTTATGTACCACGTGCAATGCCTGATATTTCTTTGGAATTGTTTGCCGTATTGCGGTCATAGGATCAAATTATGAGTATAGAATCAAAACCAATTGTTATTGATGAATTATTACGAGATTCCATCT
This sequence comes from Gilliamella sp. B2717, assembly GCF_026536675.1. NCBI lineage: Bacteria > Pseudomonadati > Pseudomonadota > Gammaproteobacteria > Orbales > Orbaceae > Gilliamella > Gilliamella sp. B2717. Next base: position 18,646 of record NZ_JAFNNQ010000087.1, read on the forward strand.
TAGTTGTAGTGCAGTTAAAAGCTAAAGCTGATATTCCATCAGGACATAAATTGTACGAAATTTGTAAACAACAAGTTATAACCGTACGAGAAAAATTACATCAAGCGCAGTATAGCCAAGATGTAATTGATGATATCAGTTATGCTTTATGTGCTTTATTAGATGAAACTGTATTACTTTGTCATCGAGATAATCCGAAAAATCAAGACTATGATGAATGGTTAGGTTCGCCATTACAAGTTATCTATTTTAACACGCACAGCGCGGGTGATGATCTATTCGATAAAATTCGTTCTCGCTTAAAAGCTGATAAAAAAGAAGGAATTGTTTTAGCTTGTTTTGACCGAGTATTAGGACTTGGTTTCCAAGGCTGTTATCTTGATAGACCTCAAATGGAACGAGAGCACCTGATACTCGCGCTACGTGAAGCTCTACGAGAATATGAGCCAGAACAATCATATCCAATCATTGAACAGACCAAAACATATCGTTATCAGTTTAGAAAAACCATTCTACTAGCTTGTACTGTCGTATCGGTTATTGTCGTTATTGGGCTTTACTTTTTATTGGATAATCAACTAGACAACTTGGTTAAGCAACTTGTTGGTTAAAAAGGTTTATTATGAGCGATTACCCTAAGCGCATTCAAATTATATATGCAGTCGTATTGAGTTTATTATTATTGTTTGTTTTCCTACCAATAACAATTGGCTGGAAAATACTTGGATCGATTCTCGTCTTTGCTATTGCCGGAGGTTTTCTTTGGCAAATGCGACGTTATCGACGAGTGCTAGCATCATCAACAGCAAATATCCAATTTTTAACTCAAAAACTTGATTTATTACCGGCAAGACAGCGTTATCGTTTACCAATACTCATGGTTACGGGTAGCGCGGCTAAAGATTTTTTTCCTGATGATTTATCGCTTGCCGAATCTAATGTATTAGTTTCGTCTGAAGCAGTTTGGATCTACGTTGATGAATTTTCACATCTACCGATAGTTTACGATTCATTAGTGGCGAAATGGCCTGATATGCTTGGTCGTGTAGGTATTTTCCTTGCCTTAACACCAGAAACAGAAGACAAACAGGGCTTATTCGTAGCTAAACTACAAGCATTTCGTCAATCATGGGTGGATACTTGTCGAATAGCTAAATACCAAATGCCTGTCTATCTTTCAACACATGTTGGACTGAACGACTTAATCTATGATGAAAATAACCCATTACCTGTATATTGGTTTCAATTATTAAATCAAAAATTATACTTGTTAGATCGTTATTTGTCGCCAATTACAAATTGGGTTAATGACATCAAAATTCCAACAGATGAACGTGAACGACGATTAAGACTTCGACCATTTTTAAGTGAAACAGAAAGTTGGATTGAAGACGTAGTATTAACCACTTTAGTTAATGACAAGCAACCTATTGCTAAATGTGTACCGACTGGTGTAGCAATCTATCCTACCAATCAATCGATTGTTCACGATAATCTCATGCAAAAAATATGGGAAAATGCGACAAGTTTATCATTACCAAATACGCATAAAATACAAGACGGTGTCACCCCGCCAGATGCATTAGTTAAATTTATGCCAATTGCATACCCATTTTCGCCTATTAGTTCCATGATCTGTGGTTTAATCATGATCACATCATTATTTTTAATGGGAAGTATGGGGGCGTCATTTTGGAATAACATCAAATTAATCGATAGAATTCAGAATGATATTCATCATTACCATTTAGTTCCAATGGGCAATTATGATGAGAAAAAAGAGGCACTTGAAGTACTACGAAATGATAAAACAATGCTAAATGAATACTATGCTAAAGGTGAACCTATTCGTTTAGGAATGGGATTATATCGTGGATTACAGCTTGTTGAACCGCTCAATGTAGCCATGAGTGACTACGTAGCAAAACCACCAGAGCCTGAAAAAGTGATCGTTGAAAAAACCCAGGTTATTGTTAAAGAACCACCTCCGCCAATTCGTCTAGATAGCTTGGCGTTATTTGAAAGTGGACAAGCAAGTCTAAAATCGGGTTCAGAAAAAGTACTAATTAATGCATTAATGGAAATACAAAAACAGATTAATGCAAATCCTGGTACAGGTTGGTTAATGATCATAACGGGTCATACCGACTCAGTTGGCGATGAAACCAAAAATCAACAACTATCATTTAATCGAGCCATGTCAGTACGTGATTGGATATTAAAAGCGAGTGACATACCAGAAACCTGTTTCGCCATCCAAGGGTATGGTGCAAAAAAACCTTTAGTGGATAACGATACTCCAGAAAATCGTGCAAAAAACCGAAGGGTAGAAATAAATTTAGTTCCTCAGGCGTCAACATGTATTTTGACGAATGAAAACTAAGAGTGTGAAACAAAAACAATAAAAGGAGATAAACAATGGCTGTACCAGCTTATATGTTTTTAAAAGATGACGGCGGTGCCGAAATCAAAGGTTCTGTAACCGTTGTTGGTCGTGAAGGAAGTGTAGAAGTGGTTGAATTCGATCACCGAGTATACATCCCAACCGATGGTAATACAGGTAAATTAACAGGAACTCGTGTACATAAAGCACTTGAATTTGTTAAAGAAGTTGATGCATCTTCACCTTACCTATACAAAGCTGTAACTACTGGTCAAAACTTAAAATCAGTTGAGATCAAATGGTACAAAATCAACGATGCAGGACAAGAAGTTGAATATTTCAATACATTAATGGACGGTGTAAAAGTCGTATCTGTTAAACCTGAAATGCACAACATCAAAGATCCAACGAAAGAACAATACAACCACTTAGAACGTATTGAACTTCGTTATGAAAAAATTACTTGGACTTATAAAGATGGCAACATCATCCACTCAGACAGCTGGGTAGAAAGCCGAGGTTAATTTTAACTTACACAGTCCCTATTTATAGGGGCTGTATTTATTTTATTAATGATTAAGGAAAGAAATAGTAATGATAGCTGATCCCTCTGTTTTATTAAGACGACTAAATCCGTACTGTGCGAAATCGCTTGAAGCTGCGGCTGGATTATGCCAAACACGAGCACATACCGAAATTACACTTGAACATTGGTTATTAAAATTACTAGAACAGGGTTCAGGTGACATAACGATAATTTCAAGACATTATCAACTCGATATGGATAAAATTTGGACTGGATTACTCAATTATCTAGACGCACTACCGCATACTATTAACACAAAACCAAGTTTATCGCCATCGTTGATAGCTGTAATGCAATCAGCATGGTTAAAAGCGTCGCTAGAAAATCATGAAGAAGTTATTCGCTCAGTTCATATATTGCAAGCATTGCAAGAAATGCCACATTGCTTAAAAGCTCAAGATGCATGGCAACTACTTAGTTTATCGCCGGTTTCATTGCAAAAAATGCGATTACAATTGGATGAAACTTCGGACGAAAATCCAGCTAACCAATACAGCTATCAATCCGATACAGCGATCAGCGCTACAGACAGTTTTGGTATTGATTCAACAGCGAACTCAACAATCGCTGCAAACAAAACACAAAAAAACGATGCGAATGATGCTACAAATAATAATGATAAACAAATCGCTCAACAAAAGCATCATCAAGCGGCGCTTGAACGTTTTACCGAAAATGTCACTGAAAAAGCCAAATCAGGTAAAATTGATCCCGTTTTTGGTCGTGACAGTGAAATCAGACAAATGGTCGATATTCTATCCCGTCGTCGTAAAAATAACCCAATTCTTGTCGGTGAACCAGGGGTAGGTAAAACTGCGCTAGTTGAAGGTTTAGCACTTCGAATTGCTGAAGGAAACGTACCAAAAAATCTTGCGGATGTTAGCATCCTAACGTTAGATCTTGGATTATTACAAGCTGGAGCTGGCGTAAAAGGTGAATTTGAACAAAGATTAAAAAATGTGATTGATGCTGTTCAACAGTCTCCAACCCCAATATTGCTATTTATTGACGAAGCTCATACTATTATCGGCGCAGGTAATTCAGCCGGTGGCGCAGATGCGGCAAACTTACTAAAACCTGCATTAGCACGTGGAGAACTACGCACTATTGCAGCGACAACATGGTCTGAATACAAACAATATTTTGAAAAAGATGCCGCTTTAGAGCGTCGTTTCCAAATGGTCAAAGTAGACGAACCTGATGACGATCGAGCATGTTTAATGTTGCGTGGCTTAAAATCACGTTATGCTAAACACCATGGTGTACATATCCTAGACGAAGCTGTCAAAACAGCCGTTTCACTATCAAGACGTTATATCAGTGGACGTCAACTGCCCGATAAAGCGGTTGACCTGCTTGATACAGCGTCAGCACGTGTACGTATGGGGCTAGATACGATACCAGAATCAATTACACAGCTTGAAGCTAAAATTGCTTCACTAAAAATTGAACAAGATGCAATTAACGCAGATCTGGCATTAGGTGAAAATTTAACGAGCGATCGCTTAAAAGAAATAGACATCCAGTTAGCCAAACTACAAGACAAATTAACTATTCAACAAACTCAATTTGAAAAAGAGAAAAAACAAATTGAAACATTGATAGAATTACGTCAAAAACTGACGAATAAATCAGATAGCAAGCTACTTAAAAAACTCAGCGATGCTCAGCAAGAATTAAATGAGCTACAAGGTCATAACCCATTACTTTCACTTGATGTTGACAGTCGCACAGTCTCATCCGTTATATCAGACTGGACAGGTGTTCCATTAGAAAGTTTACTAAAAGATGAGCAAAGCCACTTACTTGCGCTTGAAGATGATTTACGTCAACGTGTTGTGGGACAAGATAATGCCCTGTTTGAATTAGCTAAACGTATTCGTGCAGCAAAAACTGGACTGACATCTGAAGATGCACCAATGGGCGTATTTTTATTAGTTGGTCCGTCAGGTGTTGGTAAAACCGAAACAGCTTTAGCATTAGCAGATACCCTATTTGGTGGTGAACAATCACTGGTAACCATTAACATGTCAGAATACCAAGAAGCGCACACCGTATCACAACTTAAAGGATCACCTCCGGGATACGTAGGTTATGGTCAAGGTGGGGTATTAACCGAAGCCGTTCGAAAACGACCATACAGTGTTGTGTTACTGGACGAAGTTGAAAAAGCACATCGTGATGTACTTAACTTATTCTATCAAGTCTTTGATCGTGGCTTTATGCGTGACGGTGAAGGTCGTGAAATCGATTTCCGTAATACCTTAATATTAATGACATCTAATTTAGGTAGTGATGAGCTTATGGCGCTTTTCGAAGAAATGCCAGATGCCGATATTGCGACACAACAAGAACTTCTACGTCCGATCATTCGTGAACATTTCCAACCGGCATTATTAGCACGTTTCCAAACAGTAATCTATACACCACTTGGTAAAGACGCATTACGCAAAATTGTTGAAATGAAACTCAATAAAGTTGCCAGCCGACTACAAAAACATTACAAAATTGTATTTAATGTGGGCGAAAAACTTTACGACACTTTGGTATCAGCGTGTTTACTACCAGATACAGGAGCACGAAACATTGACAGTATCTTAAATCAACAAATTTTACCTGTGGTATCAAATTTATTACTACAACGAAGCAGTACAACTAACAATCAAGTACCAACGTTAATCCTTGATTTTGACGAATCAGAAGGAATCGTACTTGAATGGGAAAGTGAGCAAACTAAAGCAAAATCTGCTAAAACAAAATCAGTTGAAACCAAACAGGCAGAAGCTAAGCCTGCTAAAGCTAAGACGGTTAAAACAACTAAAGCTAAACAAGCAGAAAATACTAAAGATAAGAAAGAGAAGGCTACCAAAAAAGCCTAATAAGTAAGTAAAACGTTAACGAATAAAATCGTTAGCGTTTTACAAAATGATAAAACAGTGAAAGTGTTCATCAATCTTTTCGGTTAACATTATCTTAGTAAAATTGTAGCGATACTGAATGATGTCACACATGATTTTGATGTTAGGTTGAAGTATGAATGCTTTTTACTAATTTCTGTTTTAATGAATTGAAATTTATGAATATTTTAATTTTACATGATATTAAACAATTACTTATATCACCAATAATAAACTTCAAAATAAGAATTATATACCAACAAATAATAAATTAATTATGGTGATTAAAAGCTGACTAAGATAAAAGAAAATACTTTGGCTAAAGTAATAATTAAAAATAAATAGTGATTCATAGCAAACAGTTATAAAAATAAAATTGTAATAATAGTGTTAGTTAATAACCCAAAAATAATGTTATTTGCATATAAATTATAACTTAAGGGTATTAACTCGATACTGATAATGAACATAAAGTGATCGAAAAAAATTAATTTGCAAATTTTATACAATATCCGATGGTTGCATAAAAAATGAAACACCAATAAATGAATAATAAAGGAATGAAAGATGGCTAAAAATGTAGTGAGATTAGGTGATCCGACTACTCATGGAGGTAATGTAATTACTGCTTCATCCACCATGATTGTTGAAGGCAAACCCGTTGCTTTAGTCGGTGATTTGGTAAGTTGCCCAAAAAAAGGGCACGGAGTCAATCCTATTATTGAAGGTGTTGAAAGAAGTTATTCGGATGGAAAGCAAGTCGTCGTAGATCAATGTGCTTGTGCCTGTGGCTGTAAAGTAATTTCGACAATTAGTACATCGGAGATGGAATAATATTATGTCTTGGCCTAAACCAAATGTTACAAATATAGTAAAACAACCTATAAGTTTTAGTCGTGCAAAATGGGGAATTTTTTTTGTTGTATTAATTATAATTACCGCGTTAATACTTGCAGCCTTATGGCCAGATAAAAGCTTTGCGACTCAATTCACTTACTGGGCTGGCGTAATTTTAATACCAACTATAATTGGAGGTTCGGCATTTGGCGTACGAATATATCTTTATGGTTTAGCACAAGAAGAATATGAAATATGGCAAAATGAACAACAAACTATTGATAATAATTGGCAAAATTGGGCAATGAAATCATTAGTTGTTCTTGAAAGTTATTATTATTTAGTTAGTAATGTCAATGCAAGAAAAATATTCGATGATGAGATCAATATAGATTCTCAGATCAACAAATCGCTTGAATTTGAAGAAACATTTGAATTGAAGCACAAGCTTGAAGATCTATTCATCAAATTTAATAAAATACTGGCTCTATTGCCTAAATCTGAAACATTGCATATTACAGTTTATTCATCAGACAAGTCTTATCAACCTATTGATAACGAAATAAATCAAGCTATTCGAGCATCTAACATAGAAAATAAATTTACTTTACAACAGCAAATTCTTTTTCGTAACACTAATATAAAAAAAATAGTAGAAAATATTGATACACCAGATTCAGGTTTAGAGCTAATTATAATTAATAATCAAAAATCAGAAGGGTCTGCTTTTTTGGCCAGTTTTTTACTGCTTAATAAAGACTATTACGAAGATTTAAAATTGGATTTTGCAAAGATAGAAATCTTAAGACCAATGATTGCTAATGATTTAGAAGAAGGTCTGAATCAAATGGTCGAAATGCAAAGTGCACTTAAAACAATAAATCAACTTTGGGTAACCAATATAAGTAATAAACAAAAAGCTGATGTGGCTAAAGAATTAACGCTACATGAGATTTCACCAGAACATATATATTCACTTGAAAGTTTTGTCGGTAAGTCAACAGAACTTACTTATTGGTTAGCATTAGCACTTACATGTGAAATGATGAGTATAACTCAGAACAATAATTTAATTGTTTCAGAAAGCCAACACCAATGGCAATTTTCTGTGATAAAAAATGTATAAAAAAGGAAAGGTGTGTTAAATGAGAAATAAATGGAAACGAATTGGATTAATTTTCATTATTTTATTAGGGGCCATATCAATAGCTATAGGACTATCTATTTGGGGTGATGACCTAGGTTACAAAACATTAGGACATAAAATAGAAATTTGGATATATTGTATGCTATTTTTATTAGGCTTACTTTTAACGCCTTCCATAATAACGAATAGTCGACGACTAGCAGCAAAAGATAAAGCGAAAAGAGAATCACTTAATCCTGCTGAAACAGATAAAAAAACGAAAAAAGTAATTCCATTTTCTGAATTTATCGATATACAAAAAAAATGTCGTTACATTACAGGTATATTTTGGCGCTACAAAATTCGTAAATGTCTGGTTCTTGGAAAATCAAATGACATAGAAAGCGTTTTTCCTCGCTTACCTCAAGAACAATGGCAATTGAATGATAAGACATTAATGATTTATGGTGGAGATATTGAAGATGAACTTAATATCCCATGGTTACAAGCTTTAAAAAAACACCTTTCTCGATTTTTACCATTTTCACGAAAACCATTAAATGCGGTAATTTGGGTGGTGCCTAAAAATTATCTTGTCAATAACCGTCAACAACAATCAATTATTGAAAAGGCAGTATTACAATTTAAATCTCGAGATAAAATTTTAAAGTGGTCTTCGCCGCTTTATCTTATCTCAACGGAAGAAACCGAATGGTCACAAGCAGGACGAATCGAGCAAAGCGTTGGTCTGATATTTCCTACATTAAATAAAGAATCAATGGATTCTGTGGTGTTATCACTTAATCAACTAGCTTCAGAATGTAGCAAACGTGGTATACAGCAAATTAAAGAAAAAACGACATATTCGTTTTTACTTAAATTAAGTCAAGACTTAGTAAAAGGTAATATTACTAATATTCAACGTTATTTAAGTTCATTGACAGCACTTCCCTATTCGCCACGAATACGTGGATTATTTTTTACTCCACATCAAGTCTTATCCAATGATGAAATCCCGTACTTAAATAACTATTTGACTATGACGCCAACATGGGAATCGATCAGTGAAGATGCAAAGTTACAGTCAGGTCGACGAATGGGCATTCAATGGGGACTAATTATTAACTGCGCGATATTAGGTGCAATACTCGTTACAGGAGTAGGATTAATCACATCCTATCTTCAAAATGCATTTCTTATTAACGGAAGTATTGAACTGGCAAAACAGGCTGATGATTCGGTAAATAAAAATTATAAGACAAAATTACAGACACAATTTGAATTGCAACAACGCATTGAGCAATTATTACATCGTAAACAACATGGCGCACCATTATCGTATCGATTTGGATTAAACCATAATGATCAGTTACTCAGTAAATTATGGCTTACTTATAAAGTTACCAACTCACGCAATATTGCAACACCATTTCATACGTTAATGACTGACTACTTAACGCTATTAACAGAACTTCCACCGGATAGTCCTGAACGTTTGAAATTAGTAGATTCTGCATATGACTTTTTAAAAGCTTATTTAATGCTAAGTCATCCCGATAAAAGTGATGGTATATATTTAAGCCAGTTTGCCTCAGATAAATGGCGAGCACCGGAAGGTATTAGTGATGGAGATTGGCAACGATTAATGCCCGATCTTGTCCGTTTTTGGGGACAAGTCTTAAAAAATAATCCTAACTGGGCATTACAAGAAGATAAACGTTTAGTAAATGGCGTACAAAAAATATTAATTAATAAAATTGGTGTTCAAAATGCTGTTAATACGCTTTATCAAGACATAATTCAACGTGCAAGTCAGCAATACAATAACCTAAATTTAAATCAACTGCTTGATGGTATTGACAGTAATATACTTTTTATCAATGATGTAGAAGTGCCTGGTATATTTACCCGAAAAGCATGGGAAGAAACCATTAAAGATGAGATAAATGATGCGGCTAAATCACGCAAAGAACAAATTGACTGGGTATTAGGGGAAGGGAGCCAAAGCAATTTAATTGCCTCAATATCACCTAATGTATTAAAACAGCAGTTGAAAGATCGCTACTTTAGCGAATATGGAGCATCATGGGCTTATTTTCTAAATAACATCCAATGGCAGCCAGCTAACAATGTTTCTGATGTCATTGAACAGTTAACGTTACTCGCTGATAATCGCCAATCACCACTAATTGCACTTATCAATGTAGTTAAATATCAATCTGAAGTTGATTATTCAGGTGATGGCATATCGGATAATTTAATTCGTACTGCTCAACAAATTATGGGCAAAAGAAACCAATCTATTATTCCTATAGCCAATAATGAAGCATCGGGGCCTTTAACAGCTACTTTTTCACCAATTGTAAATCTAATAAAAAATGAAAACAGTAATAGTCTTTCATTACAGACTTACTTATCTCGAGTTACACAAGTTCGCTTAAAATTACAAAATGTGACCAATAGCGCTGATCCTAAAGCAATGATGCAAGGACTTGCAAAAAGCGTATTTAAAGGGACTTCAGTTGACTTAACCGAAACTCGAGATTATGGAAATCTAATTGCAGCTAATTTAGGTAATGAATGGTCAGGTTTTGGTCATAGCTTATTTAAACAACCGCTTGAGCAGTCTTGGCAGGTAGTATTAACACCTGCAACAGAAAGTTTTAATGAAATTTGGCAAAATTACATTGTCAATCAATGGGAAAAGTCATTTGCGGGTCGTTATCCATTCAAAAATAGTGAAAATGAAGCATCATTAGCTGAACTTGCTCGTTTTTTACGAAGTGATACTGGAATTATTGATAACTTTATTATAAATGAACTAAACGGTGTATTAGAAAAGAAAGGCGGACGTTGGATAGTCAATACCGTGAATGCTCAAGGTCTTAACTTCTCACCAAAATTTCTTGATGCATTAGAGTTATTTAATGATTTATCATCCGAATTGATCACATCAGGTGATGTAACCTTATCGTTCGATTTAATGCCACGTAGTGGTAACAAAATTGTTCGTACTGAATTAATCATCAATAAACAAAAACTAGAATACTTCAATCAAGCCCCAACATGGCAACGCTTCAATTGGCCAGGGGATGGCTATTCACCTTTTTCTCAACTCAGTTGGAGTTCTGATGAGGCAGGGTTAAAACTATTTGATTACTACAATGGTGATTGGGCACTTATAAGACTACTTGAAAAAGCATCTGTAAAAGCGCTTGATTCAAGTCGTTATGAACTAGTTTGGAAAGTATCTGACGAAGGTAAATTACGATATGTATTAAGGACACAATTGGGGCAAGGGCCACTAACGTTGTTAAAATTGCGTAATTTCACCTTACCAACCAGAGTATTTGAAAATTAATTAAAATGATGGAAAATTATTATGTTTAGCCAATTGTTAAATCGTTTATTTGGAACACAAGATTCAACTGAATCAGTCAAAAAAAATTTAACCCAACAATGGGCGGATTGGCTAGAACCAATTAGTCCAGAAAAACCTACAGGTGAAGATTTAACTTACCACGATACTTTTCAAGAAATAAAAGAAGAAATCGCCAAACTATCAGGTATTGATTATGAATTGATCGTCACTGAAAGTGAAAACATATTAAAACAGAGCAGTAAGGATATTCGAGTGGCAACTTATTATTGCCTAGCCCGATTACATCTTGACGGCGCAGAAGGATATGCGGACGGTGTTGAATTATTAGCCGGCTTACTTGAAAAATTCGGAACAAATATTTATCCATCACGGCATAATGTCCGCAAAAATGCGATTGAATGGTTGGCTAATGCAAAATTTATTGATCAACTTACCCAGTTACAACCAATTTCTGACGAATGCCTGTCACGTATCATTGTTGCATTAAATGAATTAGATAGCACAATCAAAACACTTTTTGTCAGTGAAAACCCTGATCAAGCTATTGAAGCACCTGATTTATCCGCTCTCGTACATTTTTTTAGTAATAACTTAAAACAACAAGTTAGAAGTTCACAACCAGAAGAATCGACATCGTCATCATCCTTAGCTTCGTCTGAAACAACGGCCGAATCTTTTCCAAAAATGACAGATGTCAAAATTGGTTCTCAACGAGATTTACTGGATCAAGCTCGTAAAATGGCGGCTTTTTTACGCGAAAAGCCAGAAGGATATCTTGCTGCTGGTCGTTTTTTACGAATATTACGTTGGGATACCATTGTCGATTTACCGCCAGCAGATCATCGAGGACGTACTCGCTTACCGGCGCCAAGAGCAGAACTAAAACAAAATATTAGTCGATTAATAATTCAACAGCAGTGGTCTGAACTATTTGAGCGTGTAGAAGCTGCATTCATGGAAGGTGCTAATCATTTTTGGTTAGACCTTCAGCGAGCAACGATTATGTCACTACAAAAAATGGGGGCACCACATCAAGCTTGGGCGGATATATTTCTAACTGATATAGGTTTGATGTTAGAAAGATTGAATGGCATAGAACGGCTTTCATTCGATAATGGCACACCTTTTGCCGATGATGAAACACTTAGTTGGATTGCAACCAATGCAAGAATTCATCATTTAGATGAAGGTGACAGTATTGCGCCAATATCGATTTCTGGTGAAAACGATTGGAACGAAATAGAAAAACAAGCATACGAATTAGCGCAGTCTGAAACGTTGGAAAAAGCATTTCAATGGTTACAAAATTTGCCAACATTACGCTCACCTAAACAGCGATATTTACTGCAATATACGCAAGCAAGAGTAGCTGAACAACTGGGTAAACAAGAAATTGCATTAAAATTATTGATTGGCTTAAATAACCAACAACAATCAATGACATTGCTTGACTGGGAACCAGAGCTAATCTTTGATGTTAAACGATTTTTATTAAAGCTATTAAAGCAAAAAAATCAATTAAAAGATGGTATAAAAGTTGAATTATCAGAGAAAATAGATCTGTTACAACATGAATTAATGCAGCTTGATCCTGCACGGGCACTCAGTATGATGTAAAAAGGCAGCATCAAAAAACGAAATAATGAATAATACAAATTTTGTAATAAAAACAATTAACCAAGTGAAAATAACACAACAATGAAAGAGATTAACAATGGATGATTTAATTTTACGCTATTACGAATCGGAAATGCGATATTTGCGAGAAGCCGGAAAAGAGTTTGCTAAAATACATCCTGATAGGGCAAGTTTTTTAAACTTAGATCGTGTCGGAGACCGTGACCCATATGTAGAACGATTATTTGAAGGTTTTGCCTTTTTAACAGGACGGTTACGCCAAAAAATTGATGACGATTTACCTGAACTAACAGAAAGCTTAGTCACCTTACTTTGGCCACATTATTTACGTTTAATTCCATCATTATCGATTGTCGAATTAACACCAAATTATACAACGCTATCACGTCAAGAAGTGATCCCTAAAGGCCTGCAAGTACAAACCGAGCCACTTGGACAAGTTGGCACTAAATGCCCATTTCGTACAACTCAAGAAGTGACATTACAGCCAATAAAAGTTAATCAAGTGACTTTAGGGCTTAATCACGATGGACGAAGCATGATAACTATCCGTATAGGTTTTAGCGAATTGGCGGATAAAGAACAGTTAGACTTATCATGTTTACGCCTATACCTAAATGCTGATGCACCAATTGCATCAACTTTACATCATGCATTGACTCAGCAAGTAGGACAAATACATGTTCGTTATTCAGATGATCCAGAAACACGAGTTACGCTTGATGGAAAAATTACACCAGTAGGATTCAGTGAAGAAGATCGCCTATGGCTCAAACCAGATAATGCGTTTTCAGGATATCAACTACTATTGGAATATTTTGCATTTCGTGAAAAATTTATGTTTGTTGACTTACATGGTTTAAAAACAAGCAATATATCAGAAGCATGTACTTATATCGATATAGAATTAACGCTCAATCAAACATGGCCAAGCGACATGCCATTTGGGCATGATAACATTCGTTTGCATTGTGTCCCTGTTATCAACCTGTTTGACATGGAAGCGGATCCCATTGTTGTTAATCAGCTAGAAAGTGAATACCTACTAAGACCACTGTTAAGACAGGACGGGCATATAGAAGTTTATTCAGTTGAAAATGTAGAAGCGATCACCAATGATGGACGATATCGTTATGTACCATTTACCAGCTTTAAACACCGTGGTGGAATGTTACGTCACGACGCACCGGAACGGTATTATCACACACGTGTGAGAAAAGGGCCTTCGGGGCTACATGACACATGGCTAATCTTAGGTGGAAAAATATGGGATAAAAACGAAATCCTTGAAACCGAAACTTTATCATTAAGAGTCACAGGAACCAATGGAATGCTACCACGTAAAGCACTACGCAATGCACGCATTCATAGTCTTCTTGATTCAAATAGTAGTATTGCCAAAGTACGCAATCTTTGTTCACCGACAATGCCTTGTTATCCGCCAACAGAAGATCGTTTTTATTGGCGAATATTATCGCATCTTGCACCAAATTACTTATCGTTAATGAATGCCGAAGTCTTACGAGGAACTTTAGCGCTATACGACTGGACGGACAACGAATTAAATAGAAGACGTCTTGAAGGCATAGTTGAGGTCACTCATCGCATGATTAAGCGAACCGTTAAAGGCATGTTACAACGGGGTATAGAAATTGAGGTCACTATCAATAGTTTTCAATTTTCGGGTGAGGGTGATGTCATGTTATTTGGTGAATTATTACATCAATTTTTTGCCTTATATGCCGATGTCAATTTATTTACGCAGTTGGTTATTATCAGTTTACCTACAGGAAACAAAATAGTATGGAATCAGAGCAAAGCATCGAAAACAGCCCTTTAATGCAAATGCTTGAAAAAGAACTGCCAAGAATCAATTTTTATCGTTTTTGTCAGTTACTTGAGCAAATGTATTCAGTAGATCCGATATTAGGGAAACATGAATCGCCTGCGGCTGATCCGTTACGATTTGCGCCTTCGGTGGATATGTCATTTCCGGCTAGTGAACTAAAATATATTGAGAAAGCACCTTATATCAACCGTCCAACAACGGTAAGAACGCGATTTTTAGGTCTATATGGTGTTGATGCCGTATTACCACTAGGTTTGATTGATAACATTATCCGTCGTGATGAAAACTATCAAGTTATGACTGACTTTCTTGACATGTTCAATCACAGAGTCATCACACAATTTTATCGCATTTGGTTAAAATACCACTATCCGGCAAGCTACATAGAAGGAGGACGAGACCCCGTATCTCAATGTTTATTTGGCTTAATTGGGTTAGGTATCAAAGGCATAAGAGAACAAATTGGCACGCCATTATCACGTTTTTTTGCATTACTTGGACTAATGTCACAAAAAACACGAACAGCAGAAGGGATTGTTGGACTTATTCGAGTTATGGTTGATGATGCCAAAGTTGATGTCAGTGAATTTTATCCTGTTTGGCAATCAATAGATAATCCTGCAAAATTAGGTGGAAAGGAACCTAATCGAATTGGGTTAGATGGTGGTGGAACATTGGGTTCACGCTTCAAAGAGTGCAATCAAAGTATTCATATTTCAATAACACCACAACACGAACATCAAATTGCTGAATTATTGCCTGACGGACAATTATTCCATGACATCTTAGCATTATTACGCACTTATTTAGGCTATCGAGTAGATGCTAAAATAACGCTGTGTATTAAACGAATTTTTCTACCAAGAAGTCAATTAAAATCAAAAAATAGCAGATTAGGATTAACTGCATCTTTTAATAAAACTGACGAAAATAATCAACCCATTCAAGACGAAATCAAAGTCAATTTGGGAAGTTATTCAGGCGTTGATTATCGAGCATATCAAACAAAGGACTAAAAATGAGAATAATCAAAACATTAATTGCAAGTTTGTTAATTATTTCGCTAGCGGGCTGTGGTATTGCCCAAAGCGTAAGTGAAACAGCAGTTGAAATCACAGATTCTGTTTTTAAATGGAATGTCAGAACGTTACATTTAGATCTTAAAGCAAGAGCAGAACTCAATGTAGATGATGATAGTCGATCATCACCTGTTGTAATTCGCATTTATCAATTAAAAGATGTCGATAATTTCAATACAGCCACCTATCAAGAACTGGTTGATAATGATAGTGAAATCTTACAAGAATCATTGATTGAAAGTAAAGAAGTCGTATTAAAACCCGACACTGCTATTTCAATTGATATCCCATTTGACAAAAAAGCCGATGCGGTTGGAATTATAGCACTTTTCAAAGAGCCGAATTTAAAAGATAACACTTGGCGATTAGTCTTGGAGCGGGGTGATCTTTATATAACTGAACCACGTGAAATTATTGCTAGTCAATATACCATTAAACTTGTGGAAGAAAAGTAAATGAGCGCATCATTATATGACATCTTATATGGCTATTTCGAATCTGGCATCCCAGTGGATGATATAGACGAAAAAGAACAAACGATTATAAGTGTAATGGATAACATTGAACGTATCTTAAATAGTCGGGCAGGGGCTATTAACCATATGCCTGATTATGGGTTACCGGACATGTCTACTATCTTTCAAGCATTACCGTCATCAGCTTATGTATTAATGAGAGCTATAGAACAAACACTACTTATTTATGAACCACGACTTGAATCGATTAATATCAATATCGATGAAAAAAATAATGACTCAATGGTTCTCAGTTATGAATTAGTCTGTTATTTCAAAGAAGGTGGACTTGTTAAATACGGCACCTACTTTATGCCTGATGGCAAAGCACAATTAAGATATACCAAAAAAACGACACGTACTTAATGTCGAAAATACAAAGGAGTAACCCATGGCGAACAAAATAACCACCCTTATCAATCAAGTCGGTGAAAGTTT